>JACCVV010000064.1 GCA_013697955.1 Tatlockia sp.
ACTTCTACCACTGTTTCTTCTCCTAACATATCGGTTTCCAGCTTTGGGGCCTTCTTCCAACTTTAGTCAACAGTGGATCATTTTTCAGTTGCAGCTAGTGGGTCATTTTTACATTGCCGTTAACATCATAAAATCTATTTACTATAAATTGCGGTAAATTTTCAAAGAAAAAAACCTGTTTATTTAGCTCCAAGTCTTGATTGTCCAGATTTGAAAGCTGATATGCCTGTGGAATATATTCTAATAATGCGCTGTCTAATAAGGCTTCGGTATGAAAAAAACGATCTTGAGTAGGATAGTCTTGCTCGGGGATTAAAACACCGTGATTGATTAATTTTTTCTCAATTTTAAAGGGTAATAAAGCTAGATTTTCTCGTGAAAGTCCTTCTTTTAATATCTTAAAAACCTGGTTTGCGAAAGATGGGGTCCAATAAGGTAAAGTAACTGTTTCTCTAATATATTGTTTAGGCAATTGAGAATTAAAGGCCATAAAAACAAAGGAAGTCACTAGATAAGATTTATTTTTATAAAGAATAATCTTTAACCTATTTTCATTAAGAGGATTTCTGAAAAAATTTTTCAATCTTTGCTTAATAGACACCAATTCAACCAATAACCCATACTCAATTAACTGATTGACTAAATTCTCTTGCCATCTTGCAGACATATCGCCAGACACACTACCAGATGATAAATCGAGCAAAATTCCACTCATTTGAGGCTGGTGAACGGGTGAGAAAGAAATATATTGGGAACGAGTTTTATGAGTGGTGTAATTCTTAAAGCCAATAATGACCTTACAAAGAGGATTTATACGCAAATAGTCTTGATTAAGCCTAATATCTTTGGCTTTGGATTTTGTGAGAACCCTGAAACCGTCGATCATTAACCGATAACCCCCGAGTAAATGTCGAAAAAAATGAACTCTTTTAGGCCATTTATGAGGCACCTTAGGTGGAGATTGAATTGCAATTTCAGCACAATCGAAAGCATCTTCTATCAATGCGTTATGCACCCATTTAATGAGATGATTCCATAATAAATATCCAATCAGCTTGGCTTTAAATTCAACCCTGTGTCTTATCAGAGTATTTGACTCACCACTCTCAATAAGCTCAAATTGATGAAATCCAAGGTAACCTTTAGGTTTAATAAATTTGAATTTTACATGCCGGCCAGGTTTGTAACTATCGACAACATATTGAGTACCTCCATGCGCTCCTTTAGCACCCACTTGTAGCGGACTATCAAAGGACTCACGGGGCCATAAGTTACTGGGCCATAAAGATGAATTTTTTTTTGCGAAATTATCGATTAGAAATGCCGCTGAATTTATATGACAGGGCAACAAACGCTCATGGATATTTACTATCAACATCATGTTATGTCCAGAACAGAAGAAACCAGGCAATTTTTATTAAAAGTGCTCTAAAAATCCCATATTTTACATTTTTGACCCACTAAGACTCACTATATATCATTCTTTAAATGTTTGCTATAGTTCAAAGTTAGAAAAATTAATCAAAACCCATTGATTATAAAGACTATTTTTTATCCAAAATTGATATTTTAAGAACAATAATGCAGGAATTTAATGACAACAACGTGTATTTTAATCAATCAGATCACTTATAATATTCCAAATATAAAACCTTTATTTCAAGATTTATCTCTCTCTTTTAGCGAAGAAAAAACAGGAATAGTAGGTAAAAATGGAACCGGTAAATCCACCTTATTAAAACTGATAATAGGCGATTTAATACCCGAACTTGGTTCTATTAATATCAACGGAACTCTTGCTTACTGCCCACAGGATCTTAATTTTTTGATTGATGAGACAATCGCAAAAGCCTTGGGAGTTGAAGAAAAAATACAAGCCTTGCAGCGAATTACTCAAGGAAGTATTGATGAAAAAGACTACACCTTATTAGGGGATGACTGGCATATTCAAGAAAAAATTTCTCAGCAACTTGATGCCTTTGATTTAGCCTATTTAAGCCTGGATCAACAAATTAAAACCCTAAGTGGCGGAGAAAGAACCAGACTAATGCTCGCTAAAGCATTCTTAGCCGCTCCTGATTTTATCATTTGTGATGAGCCTACTAATAATTTAGACCTGGCTTCCCGTCAATTCTTATATCAAGCCATAAGATCTTGGGACAAAGGCCTCATTGTGGTAAGTCACGATAGGCAATTGTTAAATCTGATGGATCAAATCATTGAATTCAATACCTTGGGTATAGACTGTTATGGCGGCAATTATGATCATTATAATGAACAAAAAAAACTCAACCAAGCAGCTCTCGGCCAAGAAATTTTAGACGCTCAAAAATCCCTATCCCTAACTAAACAGTCTATACAATGCAGTTATGAAAAGCGGGAGCAAAAACAATCCAAAGGTCGAAAATTATTTTTAACAGGCAAAATTGATCGAATTACTGCTAATTCGAAGAAAGGTCGAAGTGAAAAAACCGAAGGTAAGAATGCAAGAAATGCTGATAGCATGGGTAAATCTGCCGAAGAAAAATTAGCTCAAGCGAAATCAAAAATGGAAATTACCTACATTATTGACGTTTCTCTTCCCAAAACTCAGGTTGCTAAAGATAAGATTCTAATCAATTTGGAAGATGTATCCTATTCTTATGCAAAGGAAGCTCCCCCAATAATTAATAACTTTAGTTGTAAAATTGTAGGTCCTGAGCGCGTTAGTCTTTTAGGGACAAACGGCAGTGGTAAAACGACTCTGGTAAAACTAATACAAGGTAAACTTCAACCCGACAAAGGGCTTATTGAACGGGGGACGACCTATATAAATTATTTAGATCAACATGCTGAGGCACTCGATCCTGAATCGTCTATTCTGGATAACTTCGTACGATTAAATCCAGGGATATCAGATAATGATGCAAGACATAATTTAGCCAGATTTCTTTTTAGAAATGTAAGCGCAACAAAATTAGTTAAATACCTAAGTGGCGGTGAAAAATTACGGGCTCTATTAGCCTGTATTTTAATGTCAGAACATCCTCCACAATTACTCATTTTGGATGAACCCACAAATCATCTGGATTTTGATAGCATCACCAGCATTGAGACCGCCTTGTCCCAATATCAGGGTGGTCTAATCGTTATTTCTCACGATCAGGTTTTTCTTGAAAACATTGGTGTTACAAAAGCAATAACCAGTCCTTTTGTAGTCAATTGATTTTTTTGCAAAGGCAGGGATTATGACGAAGGTTCCAGGTTCAAGATCAATTTCTGATTGATAAGCCTAAATCGCAAGGTCATTAATATTGCGCCTATTAAAAATGCGATTAAAAAACCCAGGTTCAAACCGACAACCCCATACCCCAATGTAAAGCCTAGAAAATAAGCGCTTGGTAAGGCGAATAACCAAAGTAGAGCCATATTCATCCACATAGGCATCCACACATCATGAAGTCCGCGTAAGGCACCTATCCCCACATTGCGTATTGCATCCACAATTTGGCTAAAGGCAGTAATTGATAAAACAATAGTTGCAAGCTCAATTATGCCCTGCTCAGAAAGTGAGTCAGTGAGATAAATGCCGATAATTTGTTTAGGAAGGAAAATATAAACTCCTGCAATAACTAGCATACACAAAGACACAAATAATAAACTTAAATAGAATATTGACTTAATTATTTCTCTTTCATTTCGTCCTACTGCCTGACCTATCAGCATAGCTGATGATTGGGCTCCACCCATAGGAAACATAAGGGCAAAAGTGCTACATTGAATAATAATTTGCTGAACACTTAAGGCCGAAACCCCTAACCATCCCACCATGAGGTTTAAAAAACTAAAAGCTAATAATTCGCCAGAAAATTGTAAGGTAATCGGTAGACTCAATTTTAAAAGGTCAATCATCTGAGAAAGCTGTATTTTTTCTTTGAAATTGAATAAATTATATACTTTAAAATCCTTATGAAAGTATAAATAAAGAACTATCAATGTAAATACAACCCAATTTACAATGGATGTAGCATAAGACCATCCACCTATTCCCAAACGAGGGAAACCTACATAACCAAAGGTCAAGGCCGTACCTAAACAAAGAATGAAAAGAAAAGTCATTAGGCCCCAAAAAATGACCAAATTTCCTTTTTTAATGGGAAAGAATAATTGGTTACAACTAGCTATTAAATATAAGGGCACCGTTCCCCATGCAGAACCATATAAATACTCCTTTACAAGCGGAATAATTTCATCAGGCTGCCCCAAATAAGACAAAGAATTTGCTACAAAAATCAATGCACCAGCTGAAAGCAAACCCAAGCATAAACCCATTAACCAAGCTTGCCGTATGTAGTGTCCTATGGTATCGGTATTCCCTTGCCCAACTGAACGGCTAACTACAATACCCACCATTAGTAATGGAGACATACCAATGACTGTGAAAGTCGTTGAAAGCGCAGTTGCCAAGGCACCAGCTGCTACAGCCTGATTACCCAATTGAGCAATAAAAATCATTCCAATAATACCAATCACTGTATAGAGGAGTCGAACACTGACTATTTGTGTTGTTAACTGTGCTATGTCTTTGAATATCATTGCTCTTTTGGAAGGCATATGCTAAAAGGTCCACCAATTTCTTAGGGTCGCAATATTAGCACGAGGTTTCGTTAATGGATAACAAAAATAATAGTCCCCTTCAGACCATGTCTCAGTGGTTGTTCGGATTTCAAATCTCACAGGCGATTTATGTAGCAACAAAACTGTCTATTGCGGATTTACTGAAAGAAGGCCCTTTGAATTTTGAAGAGATTGCACGAATAATTAAATGCGACAGCGATGCTGTCTATCGATTATTACGAACCCTCGCTAGCATAAACATTTTCGAAGAACTTTCTGATAAATATTTCGCTAACACAGACCTCTCAAGTTTACTGATGGAAACACATGAATCGTCCATCAAATCCAAAGTGCTTTTATATGGCGAAGAACCCTATCAAGTTTGGGGCAAGCTAATTGATTCTGTAAAATCTGGAGAAGAATCGTTTACCTCTTTATATAAAAATAGCTTTTACTCACACCTTTATCAAAACCCGGAACGATTTGAAGTACTAAGTCATTATCTAAAACAAACTGCAGCCCCCAGAGTTCAGGCAATATTACAAAATTATGACTTCTCCAGCACTAAAACGCTTGTTGACGTTGGCGGCGGAAGCGGATGTATGCTTGCAGAAATCATTCAAAAATACACACATATTAAAGGCGTCTTGCTAGATTGCGACCCTGTTATCGCAGATGCTAAACAGGAAGCAATCACAAAAGGCACTGTTACAAATATTGAATGGGTTTCTGGTAACTATCTCGAATCAGTCCCACCTAATGCGGATACCTATCTGTTATCACATATTATTCATAGCTTAAACGACGAGCAGGCTCTTATAGTGTTAAACAATTGTCATAGGGCTATGTCAAAAGATGGTAAGTTGATTCTGATAGAAGCACTCGTTAATGATAAAAATAAATTTGATATCGCTAAATGGATGGATCTCAATATGTTGGT
This sequence comes from Tatlockia sp., assembly GCA_013697955.1. GTDB lineage: Bacteria > Pseudomonadota > Gammaproteobacteria > Legionellales > Legionellaceae > Tatlockia. The sequence continues at coordinate 5,537 of JACCVV010000064.1, forward strand.
TACTACCAACGGGCGTGAACGCACAGAAAAAGAAACTCTTGAATTACTTGGCAAAGCGAACTTTCGATTTCTAAGCTGCGTACTTATTCAATCAGGCGTTTATTTAATTGAAGCTCAACCCCTATTTTAAGGCTCTTAATTACACTTTAGACAGGTATGGCTTTCATCTTCAAAGTCATATCTTAGTACCTAGGCCTCTTTTTGCGCTAATTTTAAATCCATGCAGGCTAGAAGGATGAGAGACCTAGCTATTAGTGGGATGTCCTCTAAAACATTGTACAACTGCATCGCGAAGCGGAATTATCCTCATCTGCTAGTGAAGAGGAGAAAAAAGAAGGTGAATAGAGTCGTGCTTTTTCTTTGACATCTGAGCTTTTAAAGATCTCATCATTTTCACTAGCTGTGTTTGTTTGAGCTACTGTATCATCCTCGGCTAGAAGACTTTTTCTTACTAAACATAGACGTGCTTCATTGGATATTGCACCAGTTAAAATTCCAAATTGTCTTGCAATAAAAGGACCTAATATTCCCATACTAAGTGGACCAGGACCCAATAAATAACCCATGGAAATTCCAACTCCCAGCATAGATGAAATATTTATCAAAGTCGGCATAAGAAAATCTCCATGCCCTATTAAAGAACCATTGCTAACTAAACGCACACTATCGATAAGTTGACCAAGCAGATTATTAATTAAATAAATGTACAGTACCATTTTTAAAGTTGAATCATCTAAATTTTCATTTTGCAATAACCATTGGGTAGCTGGGACATACGCTGCACATAAACTGCCAGCAAATAATCCTACGCCTGTTAAGCCGATTAAATTGCCCACACGAGCAATTAATTGTGCTTGTCCCAATCGCTCTTCCAAGGAAGTAAAAATTGCATTTTGAACAGGTGTAATAACTTTTCTAGATAATGCTAAACAGGATTGACTAATTGCTATGAGAAAAGCACTTGAAAAATTTACATAAATTGCTGTTGCTTGCAGAATACTAAGGTGTATTTGTCGCTGGGATGGATCATCATTTTTTAAAGCTCCAATGAATCCAACCAAGGCAAACATTGATAAAGTCTCGGTAAACACTGAAATAAAAACAGGGCCACCTACTTTTAGCAATTCCAACATCCCTTTTAGTAAATTTTCCCCTCTAGCGCTAAAAAACTCATAGGGATCATTTAATCCGCAACGTAAAATCAAAAGACTAATAGTGAGCGTTGACAGGGATGCAAACGAATTTGCATAGCCCAAATGTAATGCCGCTTCACTAGCTGTCAAATTACTATCAAGCGCCCATAAACTGCCTATCAAATTCGAAACCGCGCCTTGCGTTAATGCAGGGATGATCAAAAGCCAGGGCTTTTGAACCGCTATAATTGATTGCTGTATTGTGTTGGCTAGAAAGATAAAAGGCAGCCCCGGCATGTACCCTTTATAAAAAGATGCCGCAATTTGAGAGGCATTTACAGGAGAGTGCATCACCTTTTCAAATATACTTTCACTGAAATAAAAAGCGATTTCTCCTATCGGGGTAATAATAAATAATCCTATTGCAGCCGATCGAAGTAAATTTTCACGCACTTCCTTATAATTTTTTTCAATCACCATGGGGATTGATTTGATATAATTCGAAGCAGTTACGGTGAATAAAGAGGTTAATAACATACCATTGAATGTATTAATAAGAGCACCCGCTGCAGCTGCATCACTAGAATTATGATAATCGTGGGTATTTAAAATGACTGAGTTACCATAACTATTTAATGTAGAGATAGTACGAGCAACTACCAGTGCTGATGACATGCTTAAAACATCCCTAAAAGCCGTAAAAAAAGTTAGCTTTGGTGATTCCTTAAGAGGTTCGTTTTCATTGTCGTCATTTACTATTAATGCTTTTGGATTGTAATCATGCTCGGTTGAATTTTCATCACTTTCAATAGTGACATAACTATCCTGTTTCGTATAACTCATAAACACATCCTTAATTTTTTGGGCATTATATCTCTTTCGAACATGAAATACCCTGAAGATTTAAAAGTGCTAGTGAAAAAATTGACTAATTTCAAAGACTAGTTAGGATTTCTGCTAATTATCTTGATGAATTAATCGATTAAATAGTCAGGGTTAGCTTAGCAAGGACACCGATTGTCATGATTACAATTATCGCCTATCCAATTTTGAAGGGGTAAAGATTAGCGGTCATGCTCCAGGCTAGTAATTGAATATATTTAACGCATCATGTAAAGTATTGCCTCACCCATTAAAACGGTAGTTGAACAGATGTCAAAAAGAAAGAGCGAAATCACCCCACTACTGCCCCTGGGTAATTTGAATTTAGATACCGCAACTTTAATTACTGAACATTTGCATTTTGGTTCAATAGTCAATTTATCGAGTACTTCCAAGAACAACAACCTCTTTTTTAGACCCCTTTTAGAAGGAAGGGTTGCAACCTGTATGGTTCATGCAAAAAGCAGAGAGGTCTGTTATTTAGTAAAACATAACCCAGACTTGTTGTTTAAAAAAGAACAAAAAATCACCGACCCTCGTGGACGAACCTATTTTAATCTGTCGGTTTATCAGCTCATGATAATGCTTCGAGATAAAAAAATGACAGAATTAATCATGCCTCTAATTCCGGCTAGGCTTCAATCATTACGCCAAGAACAATTTGAGGAGATTTCTTTTGGAGGGGCAGATTTGGTGAGGTTAAATTTCAACCCCTTAATAGCAAATGACTTCAATCGTGTTAGAGAATTTAAAACACAAATAGAAACATCTCTGAATCCCGAAAATGTGACTTTTCCTTTGCTGGAAAACCTCGATGGGCTTCTTTATTATCAAGATGACAATGGAATAGAGCATTTTTATTATGCTAACTGCGAAAATAAATCAATTAGAGAACTAACCTCAAATTTAGAGCGTAAAAATCCGGATTTTATCCAATTTAAAAAAACGTTGGAAAATTTTGAACTTAATTCCTCTCGCCGATCAACCAATGATGAGCACCAATTTATAGAAAAAACCTTTGGTGTTTTGCTGAGGCGCAAGGGAATTCATTTCGAATACGAAGGCATAGGATATCAAGATAATTGTAGTGGTTTTCTACTCATTAACGCCCTTAGGACAAGTTACAGACTAAGTGAAGCCGCGCTAAATAATGGCAATTATCTTATAGCTGATGCCTATTGGAAAAATACGGTAGGTAAGCGACAAGGGGATGTAATTTGGCTGCTTGAGGCGCTCTGTGAGCTTAAAAGACCGCAGAACAAAAACAACCCTACTCCACCCTTCACCATTAAAAGAAATGGTGTTGATGTTACAGTTTTTATAAATGGGGAACTTAACAAAGATTTGGGCAGCCGATATGCCATATTTAATGGAGGGAATCAATTAAGATATTACGATGGACAACCCTGGGGCTTGGCAGGCTGTGCAGGCGTGAGGGGAAATGACTTGCTCTTTGTAAACAAACTTGTTGAAGAGGCCAAAAAAACAGTCATTGAGATGCAACAGCCTGAAAACAGATGTAGCTCTGAGTGTCAAAGTTTTAAAACTTGATGCACTTAGCCTGGGGTCCTGCCCACCTTAAAAATCTACCATTAAATTTTTGAAATAATCCAAATCATCGTTTACATCATCAATTGACTCTTCAAACTTTTGCCTATATTGCTTAAAGGCTTTGTAGGTACCGTCTGACCAAGGATTTTTATAATCTGTCTCTGCCTCAATTAGCCTTTGATGAACGTTCTCTTTGGTCAATTTCTCTTCCATTGAATTCAATTGAATTGTACGCAAAACTTCTAAAATAGCGGTTGAGCTTTCACGTGAATAAACATGTTTAGGCGGTTTGGCCAAAGCAACAATCCCCTGCTCAATATGACTCATCATATCTTCAGGTTCTGTCAACTTCTCATTTTTTGAAAATACTTTTACAATTTGTCTAGATTCAACCTCTTGTTTACCACATTTGCCTGTGGAGTATATTTCTTTAATGTCATAAGGGGTTAGGCCACCCATGTTTTTAATAAGCATGAAATGATGATTCGGTCCGTCGAAATTAAATTTAATAAATTCCAAAATTTTGTAGCGTAAACAATCAAAAATTTTTACTGCTAGTGAATGATCCAGTGTGATGAAATTATTAGTTGAAGTGCTTGTGTCATAAAGTAGAGCAATTTCTCCGGATTCTCTAAAGTTAAATACCGATTGTGTGATCTCTTCCGCAAAAACAGAGCTAAGTACAAAGTCTGTAATTGCATAACTGACAGCATCACCTCGAAAGCCATTTGAAACATTATTTCTGAGGATTTCTTGATTATCTACATGTCGCAAACCAAAGCCTGTATTGTTTTCTATCTGTCCCTTGATTAGATAGACAACAAAATTATATTTGTCTTCATCAGATAAAGAATTGGAGCCGAATAAGAAGTTATAAAATGAAGTAATACCCAGCCATACCCAACTAAAAAACGATTTAATTATTTCAAACATAAGACTCAATGATTAAAAAACCAGCAATATAAAGCCCGGCCAAAATTTTGTCAAGTAGCGAACTTTTGGCCGCTAAATAGCAAGGCACTGCTTATCATTTAAATATTGTGACTTGCTTTGACTCAATTTAGACCTTGACAAATTCTGAACAAAACTTAAAATACCATCCATATAGAAGGCATACGGATGGATAATGAATGTTATAGACTTAAAGTCCAAAGTTAATGAAAGCGAAAAAATCACAATCAATCTCGGATTGATTGATCTAGGTCAAATCGATTTGCTAGTTCAAGAAGGCTTCTATTCCAACCGCAGCGACCTGATTCGAACAGCAATCCGAAATCATTTGAGCGGCCATGCCGATGTCGTCAAACAAACTGTGGCGCGAAAGAGTCTTGTGCTTGGCTTGCAAGCGTATTCTCGCGCTGAATTAGAAGCGGTACAGGCCGCCGGTCAAAAATTGCAAATTCAGGTGCTGGGCCTTGCAAGCATTGCTAGGGACGTCACGACTGAACTAGCGATGGCAACCATCGAATCCATCACTGTGCTCGGCGCATTTCATGCAAGTGCGGAAGTCAAAGCTGCTCTCGCGGAGCGGATTACTAGTCATTTAAAGAAGTAATTTCATGATTTTCAATAAACATATACGTTCCCAAATAAATGAGGCTACCCAACGACTAATGTCGGGCGGCGCAGCCGCTGTGATCAAAAAAGCACTCAATGGGATACCTGCGGGCATGGGTAAACCCTCCAGTAGCCCTAAAATTCCTGAATTTGTGACTGACTTACTGGCGAGTTTGGGCTTACCTTCGTTGAATGATGTCGGGACGATGAACCAGTATTTTTGGGACCAGGAACAAAGTGTACCGCCAGTCCCAGAAACCGAGGTTGAGGAAATAAGCGGTGGACTTTTCCTGACAAAATCGTATACGAATCAAGCTGGCACCCGTAATTACAAAGTTTATATCCCATCGAGCTATAATGGGGAGGCGATTCCGGTGATTGTAATGTTGCACGGCTGCACTCAGAATCCCGATGATTTTGCCAAGGGCACGCGCATGAATGCCATCGCTGAAGAAATGAAATGCTTAGTCGTTTATCCTGCGCAATCGCAGTCCGCCAATTCAACGAAATGCTGGAACTGGTTTAAAGCCATTAATCAACAGCGCGATCGGGGCGAACCCTCCATTATCGCCGGAATTACTGACCAGGTTATCAGTGACTACAAGCTCGACAGGAAGCGAGTGTATGTTGCCGGGCTTTCTTCAGGTGGTGCAATGGCAATAATCATGGGCAGGACCTATCCGGATCTCTATGCCGCGGTGGGTATTCACTCTGGCTTGCCCTTTGGCTGTGCACAGGATTTGCCATCTGCCTATGCTGCAATGCGTGGCGCGCAGCCTAAAGTGAGGAGAAAATTTCAAACATCCGATGCTGATTCCCAACGAAGATCGCTCCCAATCATTGTCTTTCACGGAGACAGCGATAGTACTGTTCATTTTAGCAATGCCGAGCAGTTAATAAACCAGAATGTTTCATCAGCGCAAGCGCGTGCGGACCGAAAGGATCCTCATATCATTGTGAAGAAGGGTAAAGTCCCCAATGGTCATGCCTTCACTCAAACTTTGCACCAAGATGAAAATGGACGCACAGTTGCCGAGCACTGGGTCATTCATGGAGCAGGCCATGCATGGGCAGGCGGTAGCAAAAGAGGGAGCTATACTGATGCGCAAGGTCCGGATGCTAGTAAGGAGATGATGCGCTTTTTCTATAGCAATTAAACCGTTGGTTCTAAAAAACAGGTCACTTTCATCTATAATTTAAATGAAGGAATTCCTTATTTGTTGTAAATGATATTAGTTTAAAAGGGTAGAACCATGGATAATTCGTCTCAACTTAAACAATTTTTTTTAAATTCGTATCACCCCCAAAGTACCTTATATTCTTGTGGCCCTGCTGTGATTAAAATGGTAGCTAATTATTTTAGAAAAACCGAAAACATCTTTGGACCCATTGATGAATCAATTTTAACTGCAAATAATGAATCATTTCTATCAGCCTTATTTAAAACCAATGAGAAAGAGGGGACGGATTTTACAATGATGACAACCATGCTAAATGAAATGGGATGTTTGATAGATCATGGACAAATACATAATTCAATTAAAAAGGTAAAATCTTTTCCTCTGCATTTTAAAAAGCTGCTTAAAGAAGGTATTCCAATAGTAGTGAATTATACTTATCACTTAAAGAAAAAAGACCCGCTTACTCAAAGTAGTGAAGTCGGGCATTTCGGCGTTATTTATGGAGTGAATGATCTTGAAATTTTAATATATGATCCCGCAGAGCATTTTAAGTTAAATATTGCTAAAGAAAAAATGACAATAACCGAATTTTTAGGGGATTGGAAAAGTGGTAATGGGGAAATCGGTATTTATTTAATTTTATATCCCAATGAACATAGCTATGAAAGATTGAGTTATGAACTTCATTTAAACAAGTCGAAAAACAACTAAACCCCTGCGAATTTAAATCATCTTATCAAGCCGGAGCAATTTCCCTTTTCTTTTCTCAAAGAAATCCAATTTTTAGTAATTGTTTTATAAATGGCTAACCCTCCAAATAACTTTGTTTGGTTAGAAACAGGTCATTATTGGAATATAATATTACCTAATTGTATAATTAAATAACATGCATTCATTTAAGAGTGAGCTATGCAATCAAAACTTGATGATAGTAAATTGAAGATAAAATCGTTAAAACAGGAGCTTAAAGAAGCCTCTTTACAAAGCGAGCAACATCTTATCGGTGTTAAATATAATTTTTTAAAAGCAATAATTAATCCCACACCGGAAACTCAATCAGGCGCACTGGAATCGTTTAATAAATATAAAGACCTCTATCAAGAGACCAATAGTCAAAATTTATTAAAATTTTTTATTGAAAACCAGATTTTTCTTTATTTTAAAGAATCATCATTGCCCTTCAATACAGGTAATAAAAGCGTAGGCGATTATATTTTGCATACGATGGGTTGTTACACTAAAAAGACTATTGACTCTGGCGCTTTCGCTTTACTTCTGGGTCTTGCTGCTTCACCCCTTTTGGCAGCCGCGGCTATCATCTCGGGTATCAGTGACTCAGAAACTAGAAAGCAGCTGGATTCTACCCAACTTATAAAGCTTTTTAATAATTTGGGGCAGGTCACCGGTCAACAGGAGAAGGAAAAATTGATAGAGATAGTTTTTAATAAATATAACGAGCGTGGATGGTCTTTAGCGAGTGAGGACTCCCAACAACTTCTTAAATTTCTATCACCCGAATCGAGCCTATCAATTGATGAAAAATGGGATAACCTTCTCTATTACATAACAAATACTGAAAGAAATAACGGTAAAGCGCTTTTTACAATTATTGATGAAACAGCCAGAAATCAATTTTTAGATACTAAAATGGGGTTTAAACAAATGCATTCATTTCAGAATAATGAACAGCTTCCCTCTGATGTAACCAATCTTATTAAAGAAAAGTTTTTACAAATTAAACAAAATGAACAAGATAACGACATTCAACCCAGTGCTGGGCTAAAAAAATAACCCTGTTTTTTGGGGATCAAACTTTAGAGCATGTTTGGGATAATACCCTTTATTACGCAGACATATTGATAAAAGACATACACCTGTTTACAAATATTTAATTTGAAATACTCTCATTGGTATTAAGAATAGAAGTATCAATAACGTCCAAGTGCAATCTATTTTGATGATTTGGATGAGATTCCTTAAGCAGGAATAAAGAGATGAATAAACTCACCAAATAACAACAGGGCAAGATTAATAATGCTTTATTGTAGCTTTGGACTGAATAAACCGGAGCGCCATTAATCATCATCCAATCACTACTTTTATAAAGTATCATACCCACAATCGGTTGAAAGATTGCGCCTCCTACTAACACGGCAAGATTATTGATGCCAGAGGCGGTACCTACAAGATCGGGGGGATTATTTTCTTTAACCACAGCGAAACTCACTGTTTGTCCTCCTGCCCCAATGCCGAATAAAAAAAGTACAAGGTACATCGAATAAAAAGGAAGCGGTAAATATAACACTGATAAGGTTGAAACTAGTCCCAACAAAGAGCTTATGCTTAAAGCTAAGCGCCTATTAGAACAATAATCACTAATCCAGCCTAATAAAGGGCTACCTACTCCAATACCAATCCAAATCATGCTACATAACCCTGAAGCTGTAATAATATTAATCTGGTATTTTTGTTGGAGGTAAGGTATGCCCCAAAGCGCTGCAAAAATGGTAATCGGTGTCCAAATTGTAAAAGCGTATGCCCCTATTACCCATGTGCATGAGCGACGACAAACACAAATCAAACGGGACCATTCTTCTTTGAATTTAGGTCTTTGAGTAACATGATTATTTGAAGATGGATAATCTCTTATAACAATCCAAATCAAAGCTGCTAGTACTAAACCAATACAAGCCAAAATGAAACAAGCGTTTCGCCAACCTACTCCATCAATTAACCGAGCAAGCGGAACCTGACCAAATACAGCGCCAACTGAACTCATCATTTGGGCTATCCCAGCTAAGAAAGCAAATTGATGCGGAGGAAACCAATGTGAGATTAGCACCAAGATACCAATAAATGAAAAAGCGGACGCCATTCCGATAAGAAAACGGCCTAAAGCAGCGGTAATAAAACTATCGGTAGATGCAAAGAAAAAAGATCCGATAGCACAAAGAACTAGAGCCGAAGTCATTAATTTTCTAGGACCATAACGATCGAAAAGCAAGCCAGCAGGCAATTGCATGGGGGCATAAGCATAAAAATAAAAGGCTGAAATGATACCAAATCCGGCTGCACTGACATGAAACGTCTTCATGATAGATTCAGCCATGACGCTTGGAGCCACTTGAAGTATATATTCGTATAAATAAAAAGTGGCTGATAATAAAAAAACTAAATATGCTTTTAATTGTCCGGATGAAGTAAAAGCTTTGAATTGATTATTCAAAGAGCATCCTTGCTAGGAATCACCATAATTAAACCATACACTTAAGTTAATGATTAATTCAATCGTTACACGAAAGATAATTTTTTGTTGACCCCATAAAAAGTTTAACACGATGGTTATCTGTTTTGACAACAACATGATTAAAGAAGCTTTTTGATAACTCTGATTACCCGTTCGTCAATAATGTCAATAAATTTACATAATTTCAGTAAACTCTAAGGTTTAATTTTAACTCTTGTATAATGGTGAAATCCTATGTTGCGTATTAATTTTACATTATGTATAATTGGTGACGCTACAGAAACGGCAACTAAAATGTTACAAGCAAATAGCGCAATAATTGATTCGCCTGAAACTAATGACCCTAATCAGAGCCTTTTCACGCCTTCAACTTCAAAATTAGTGATAATGTCTATCTGCACACTGGGTTTGTATAATATTTATTGGTTTTATAAAAACTGGTGCGTTTTTAAGAAAGCAGGAAAAAAATGCAATCCCTTCTTGCGTTCATTATTTGCCCCATTATTTGCCTATTCCTGTTTTTACGAGATAAGGGATTTGCAGTTAAAAAATGGAATTAGGGTGGAAATTCCAATTTTCTTTCTTGCTATCACCTATTTCATTTTAGACATAATGGTAAAGCTTCCCGATCCCTATTGGCTTCTCTCATTATTAAGCTTTTTGCCTATTGCTGCAGCTAATCAAGTAGCATTGCAGGTAAACCAAGCGCAATTTCCTGGATTTATTAGTAATCATAAATTCTCTAAATTGAATTGGTTAGGAATAATCATTGGCGGAACAATGTTTTTACTATGTATTTTTGGAACCTTATTTTAGATCGAAAGGTAATTTCGCTAAATCAAAAATATGTGAAAATGGTTCTCTAATCCGTTTCGGGATCAATAATCATTACAATAGACCCATAAATTTAAACACAATTATTTAAAATATTGTCTTCATGAAAATCATTCAAAATAGATAAATCTTGAGCCATCTGATCAAAATAATTGAACTCCTTCCAACTTGTTCTGTCCCCAATAACATAAAGCCTTCTTTTGGCTCTACTAATAGCTACATTTAGTAAATTAGAATTTTCTGAAGCCCATTTCTTTGCTCCTGAACTTTTGGGATTACCTCCTAAAACCAAAATTACAATATCCGCTTCCTTACCCTGAGTTGTATGAATAGTCCCAACTTGCAATTCTGGGTAGAAAGATTTGAAATGATACAAACCTTGAATTACCTGCTTAAAAGGTGAAATTATAAAAATATCTTTGGGGTGAAAATCGAATTGCATTATGTAGTCTAGTAATATTCGAAGCATTTTGGCTTCCTCATGGATAAAATGCCCCTCTGAGGTTTGACTTATTACGTTGATCCATCCTGACTCAAAAAGGGTTAGAGGAAAACGTGTTGTAGTTCCATACACCATCAGGTCATCATAAGTAATTTTGTTAACCATAGAAAAGATTGGATGATCGCAACGACGATGTACTCGCAGAGGAGATCCTACCCAAAGCTTGTTATCCTTATAAGGCAAAAAAGTACCTACAGTGGTTGCTTTATCAGCAAGCATTTGTACGGAGGTCCATTTAGGGATCCAATCTTTACTAACACTGAAACACTGGCTTATAGCCTGCTGTGCTGTTACAGGGAGCGTTACTATTGGCTCAAGTTGTAAGGGATCACCAACTACAACAACCTTTTTCGTACGCCATATGGCGCCAACCGCTGATTGAGGTGTAGCTTGCCCTGCCTCATCTATCAATAACCATCCAAGATCTTCATTTCCAAAGTGTTTAAATAGCCGATCAAAAGACGCAAAGGTTGTAGAAACTACTGGAATTACAAAAAACAGAGTTAACCAAGCTGCTTTAACTCCATCCAAAGGAGCACTTTCTGGAACACCTCCCCCCAAAATATCTATCATGGCCTGTAAGTTTTTTCTTATTACCTTTGAGTTAGTCCTAATAAATGCCTTATGTAAATTAATAGCTTCTAAAAATAGTACTGTTCTTGCCTTATCCCATTTCACATCTGCCCAAGGAGATGATAATTCTATTTCTCTCCTGTTCCCATCCCAGAAATTTAAATCGGGTATGGATGGATTTTCGAATCTAATTTTATTTAATTTTGCAAGTTCTTCATCAACTTCCTTCTGAATTACAACTAATTTTTCGTCTAATGACGCAACATAGCTTTGATGATATCTAAAAGATTCTAAGAGATTTTTAAGATCTTTAATAAGTTTATCGATTGATTCTTCGGTGAATCGGATATTTTTTGTCAGAGAACTGTCTAAATCACTCCACTTTTTATAAGCCTTACCAAGAGTGAAAATTATGTCAATCAACCTGGGGCGAAATTGATGATGTTCTAAACGTTTCTGTTTAATTTTTTCCGCATCTAGCTGTGCAGATAGATAATTTTGTTCTTTTTCAGAACGGTTTCTTTCAATTTGTTGCAAATTTTCAAAAGCTTTATATTTTTCTGACTGCAAATCGGCTAAATTTTGGTTAAGCAAATCGACCCTTACTACTAAATCGTACCATTTTGTCCTTTCCATTCTTAATTCTTCTTCAAGAGCCTGAGCCTCCTTAAAAGAATTTAATGCGTGTTGCCATTCCTCTGAAGTCGGTTCCTCTTCCTCATATTGCTTTAACAATTGCAGAAAAGAAGTTGATTTCTCATTTTGCGTATCGGTTTTTGAACCATACCAGAACTTATGAATGAAGGTATTTCTATTTGATTTATTTCCTAAACGCGCGGCAATTAATGCCCATGACGGTTTTCCTATAAGATCTGTTGAAATTAAACTGAAATAATCCGTGTATTCTCTCCACGAATCATCAATAGCCAGCTCTCCGGGAATTTCATAAGTTACATTTTCAACCGCACCATTATTAACTGATGAGACTACTATTGGAAATTCTTCAAATTCTTTAGGCCAAGGTGAAATAGTGCGTGCAAACCCTTCTGATTGCCATCCAATTGTTTGTCCTGACAGAACCTGCACAGAATTCTCGTACTTTGCTAAACATTCAGCTCTCTGGACTACTATGTCAGCGATCAAATCTCTTAACAGCGTTGTTTTTCCTGTTCCTGGCGGGCCATTTACAGCAAACACTCCTTTTTTATTATTTAATTTTTTGAATAGAGAATTTATTGCAAATTGCTGACTGAGCACCAGCGGATAGTGACCTACGCTAGGCCAGCGTCCCTTGGGGAAAAATTTAGGTGCTAAAAGATGAAACACGTGGGCAATGTCTTTGCGAATATCTATTTTATTTCGGCCTGAATCATTCTCATTAGATTTTAAATAATGTCGTAATGCTCCACCAATCTTGCTGGTATTAGCAAATTCACCAACCTTTTTTAGGTCTTTCACGAAAAAACTATTTAGAAAATCTTGACCATCAGATGTAAACGACTTGGATTCAGAGACATAAAGGCTTTTAACTCTGACCGTCACTACATCCCTCAAATTAAAATTTAATTGTTTCAAGATCCAATTGATAACATAAAATAAATTAGCGCCAGTTAAATGCTTCCCCGCGTTATATCCCTGTTTTTTTAACTCTGCACCCTGATTATCTTCTTCCTCAATCTTACAGTGAGTAGCCAACTCTAAAGAGAGTTTTTTTTCCTCATTATTAAAACCATCGAGCCAATTATGGTTAATTTTTTTAAGATTTGGTAACTGACTTAAAGCCCAAGCACTCATGGACAAAACAAAACTATCGAATAATGGTCTACCATCCTGAGTCAGAGTAAGTGCAAAAACAGAACATTCGCCGTCAATTCGAGCATCAAAAGTCTCATTATCTTTGCCAAAAACGGATTCTAAAGATTCCTTCAAAAGACTGTGTGGATAGACAGCGCAATAAACTAGATGCTGATGTTTTTTTTTAGGTGGATGATTTCTACTCTGAAAGGGATGATTTGATTCCCAAGGAAATAAGAGAGGATTCTGATCTTGAGATATATCGAAAACTGGTTCTAGCCTCGATGAAGGATCCGATTTAGGAATTTTTTGCGGAGAGAAAAATTCAATCGAACGCCAATACATTAAAATGCTGGCCTTAGCATTTAAAAAAGACTGTTTTTCTATTTTTGCTATAGGTATTGGAATTTCGGAATAAGAAGTTAAGGCTTCGGGATCTAATTCATTTTGGTTCCCAGGATCATTTGGAAGCCACTTGCTGAAGGCTCCGATGTATGGAGGATCAAGTACATACCAAATTTTTTGTATATAATCCCATTTTGCTCCTAAAGCTTTGGCCTCATCTTTTTCTTCGTAGGGTACATTTAAATCCGTTCTTCTATTTTTTTTGACATCCAAGATCATCATTCCATATTAGACGCTATAAATTAAGGTACGTTTTATAACATTTTTACGTGCAGATATAAATTGTTAAAATTGATATAAAACGCTGTGCTTAAGAAATACAATGTCAATAAGTACTTATGAAAATCAGTATCTGGTTATTTTGATTTATTAATATACCTGCCTATTCGCGATGATTCGTATCGCTTTTACAAAATCATTGTGTTCAATTATAATGCAGATATTATCAAGTAGGCTCACCCCAAACCAAGAAATTTCCATGCTCATTACTAACGATACTTATATTCAGGCATTAAAAAAACTAAAACAAAGTTACTCCGATTTACCTTGGTATCAGCGGTGGTGGTTTACTCTGTGGTCTTATAGCCTGTCTAACGCACTCTCATCAATTGACTCTAAAAAACCAACCATTGCTCAAGTGGACCAATTATTCAAGGCATCTGACGAGGCTTGGTTTTTCAAATCCATTTTTGAACGCTTTTCAATTTTTAAGACTACTATCCAAGGAATGTCATTCTTTGTTAAAGAAGAGCTTTCCTATAGCGGACAACCCGAAGAATTAAAACAGCAAATAGGCAATTACTCGCCCTTGAAAGACTTGCAAGCGCTTGCCTGCACCTCAAAAACACATCACCAATTATTCAAACCGTTGCTTAATGTGCGTCGATTTTTAAGGGATGTCGTTCAGGGAGATTATGATCAAGTAGAAGCCAGATTAATGGACAACATTAATTATCTCACTACAACATGGCAAGTAACCGACTGTTCTGGCCGTACTTTTTTTAACATTAGTGGTTTTCAGTATGCGCTCTGGGCTTTAGACAAACACATGTGGCTTAAGATGCTTAACTGCTTACCCCATAAAGAAGAGGATACAAAGGTCAAGGCTCTATTATTGAAACAATATCAAGCGTTAAAGGAAAACGGTGTCACCTACAAACTAAAGGGTAAGATCATTACAGAAAGGCATTTCGATTTTGAAAACACCCTCATTAGAGCACTTCGAACTCAAGTCAATGATGCTAATAAAAGGATAAAGAGTTGGAGTAAAATTGACGAACAATGGCGTGAGGACGTGGGTTCAGCCCAGAAATTACTGCCCATGCATGTTATTTATGAATACTGTAGTGAGGAACCTTTTCACCCGTTGCCCGCATTTATTGAGCGACCACCTATGAATAGGCTGTATTGCAACAGGATAAAAAATAAGTGGAGGAATTGGTCTCATGCAGATTCAAGGCTAGGTGTTGATTTTGCAATTTTTAAGGGGGGGCAAAGGTGGGCGGAGGGACATGGCGGGAGGGTACGCGGGGGCTACCTCGACATGCTAGTGATCGCAACGCGTGATTTGAGGGCCATTGAGACCCTATATGATCTAAGAACCGCGGAATTTATTAGTCTAGAATTCCTGCTAAGGGATCCGCTGGAATTTAACAACCAATCGGGTGCTTATCACGATATCTCAATTTAATATTCATTGCAGAACATAGTGAGGATTAGGCAGATCAATCGATTTATGAAAAATTTTGAAAAAAAAAGAAAGGGTTCTTAGGAAATTTACACCTTCCTGAAAAGAACCCTCAATATTATCTAGGCCTAGGTTTTCGGTCTAGGGATTTTAAGCTATACCTAATTTGCTTACTGACTTAGGCTATACTCCGAACTGCTGCTACTTGCTGACGAATCATTTGTTGAATCTTCATCCTCTGATGATGAATCAGTATTCGATGAGGTGTTACTCTCCGATGAATGACTATTAAAAAATTGGCTCGCATTTGAGTTGATTGAATTTGTATGCTTGGATTTGGCATTTTCAGCCCACATTTTTTCTACTAATTCAATCAGGTCAATTGATTCGCTACCTAAGTGTTTTCCCATTATCTTCAATACTTGAATCAGTTGATCACCATCTTTAATTAAATGTAGCATTTCTTTTATGATACTAGCCGCTGTACCTGCTAAATTTCGCTCGTCAGCTTCGCAAAGCTTTGATATCAAGTTTATAAACTCTTCATATTTAAACAGAGTATTGAATTGATTTTTGAAAATTTCAACACAAAATTGTTTAATAAATGCTTCTTTATCCCAGCCATACCGATCTTCCATATCAATTTTTATCTTAAAGCATTTGGAAGAAGCAGCTAAGATAAGGTTTGTGATTTCTTCAACTGAGCTCATTTGTTTAATTCTATTTTTACGATCTTCAAAAAATTTTGGTAGAGAATTTTTATCAAAGGTAAGAATTTCGATAAGTTGAACAAGATTCTTGTCGGTGTAATTAGAAAACCCATTTTCATTTTTGCTATACATAATCAATCCTCTATAAATTCTGAATTATTTTGTTTCATAATTGTAACATGTGTTGAAATTGTGATCAACTATTTTAACAACTTTGCGATTTGATATTAATAATATGATTACAACATCAATACAGAGACTGGTCGATTTACTAACCCACCAATATTTAGACCAAAATTATTAGTGGCAATAAGGCATTAAATAATGATAAAAACAAATTTTTGAGACACTTGTTTTGATAATCCTGGATTAGAATAGGGAGAAGGCGGAATTTTTTTAGTGACTTTTGTTTTAAGTTCTTAGAGAAAGTTTAATAAAATGGATACCATGCTCCTAATATTGCGATGCTGTATCCGTATTTTTATCCATAAATACGAAAAATAAATATTTGTGCTATTCAATACCCACAATTTTTTTCAGCTCTTAAAACCAAGGTGCCCTTAATTCATTTGTTCAGTGCAAAAGCAACATTCATTGAGAAACTCAATATGACTCAATGAATGTGTATTTATAGCTTAAACCTGTTGGCCGTTGCGTTGCTCCGTAAAGGCCAGGTCTAATTCCTCATTGGAAAGTAAAGTGGTTTTCTTTTCTGTGGTAATTGGCTGAAAGAAAACCTGGTTGTTACTCTTCTCCTGAAGCCTTTCCCTGTCAATCAAGTGATTATCAGAAGAAATATTCTCTAACTTTTTTACTATTTTTTTTTCTGCTGCATCGACTGTTTGTTGAATTAACATGGCAATAGTCATAGGGCCGACGCCACCTGGTACGGGTGTATAAGCTAAACAACGAGTTTTGATTGTGTTTAATTCAATATCACCGGTTTTCAATTCGGGATGATATCCAGCATCAATAACTACCGCACCATCCTTTATCCATTCGTCTTTAATAAAATTTGGTTTTCCAACTGCGCCAATAATTATATCCGCTTGAATAATAAAGTTTGACAACCCCTGAGTTTTTGAATGGCAGATGGTGGTCGTAGCATTTTTATTGAGTAACATCGCCGCCATTGGTTTACCTAAAATAGGACTTCGTCCAACTATGACAGCGTGCTTACCTTCAATCTCAATGCCATAATGGTGTAGTAAAGCCATAATTCCAGAAGGGGTCGCTGAGCCATAAGCAGGTTCGCCCATTGCTAATTTGCCATATCCGACGCTAGTCACTCCATCGACGTCCTTGCTTATATCAATAGCGTCAAAGCATTCTCGTTCATTTATATGAGATGGGAGTGGATGTTGTAATAAAATACCGTCAATTTTATCATCGTCATTAAGCTGTTTGATAACCTCGATAACCTTTTCCGTAGTCATGGTATCGCCATCAGGAAAGGAAAGTTTTTTTGATAGCATTCCAATACGTTGACAGGCTTTTATTTTCATATTGACATAGGTTGTTGAAGCAGGGTCAACTCCTATTTGAACGGTTGCTAATAAAGGAAGTCGGTTTGTTTGTTGATAAAATTTTTGAACACGCTCAGATAGATTGGCTTCAATTTCAGCTACCAGAACCTTACTTGAAAGAACTTTTCCAAGTAAACGATTTTTTTCAACTGCCAGAGGTGTGCCTAAAAGAATTTTTTCTAACATAATGCTCTCCTATCTTCCACTTTATTGCAGAATGCAGCATATTATTACCTATCTTTCCTTGTTGCAACCGGATTTCTGCTCATGGTTTTTTTCCTATACCCATAAATAGTTTTCGCATCATTATATGATCGCTATCTACTAACATAGTATTCCACTCCTTAACCAGCTCTGATAATTGATTGCTTGATAAATAGCCCTGCTGCACAAGTTTCAGGGGGATCCCCATCCCTTCCGAGTCAAAAAATAACTGGTCACCGACAATTGCGTTGTGACTTACCAACATGTCAAACTCAACCTCCTTAAAGCCTGCCTTACTAAGTAATGCGGGTAAAGAACGACCAATTGTAGGATGCCCTCCTTCCGCTTGCCGACAATTTTTATAAGCATTATAAATCGCTTTTAATGCGCTAACCTTAGGGTATGTCCAGGTATGAAAATCAAAGTCATTATTGATTAAAACAACCGTCCCTCCCGGTTTTAACACTCGATAAATTTCAGCAAGTCCTAATGAGGGATCAGGTAAATGTTCTAATAATAACCTTGCAATGACAAAATCAAACTGATTTGATTCCAGTTGACTTGAAGTAATTGAATTTTGAACTAATGAGACCCTGTCCTGTAATTTTTTCTCATGTAAATTATGAGAAGCGTATTTTATCATTTCAGGATCCTGATCAAGGGCAGTAACTTTCACGGAATGGAAATGCTGGCAAAGCTTTGTAGTCAAGTAGGCCCAACCGCAACCGGCATCCAGAATTTTCATCCCGTCTTTTAAACCATAAGCCTGATACCGTTGCAATTCTTGTTTCCAGAAAAGATCGACTTGTGCTTGTAAACGTTTCAACTCATGACGTGCATTAATACTAATCGCTTCAAATTGATAGGATCCTGGTGCTGGTTTAGAATCTGTCTTTTCTTCAAGCCACACACGAATGACATCGGCTGCTTGCTGCCACTGATTTTCAAGCATCATATCGTGAGCGCCAAAACTCAGAGTTTTCAATTCTCCTGAGTAAAAGCGTGCAGTATCCTTGGCTGCTTTTAAGCTTACAAACTTATCTCCCTTATCAGCAATCATTACTAAACAGGAAGACAACATCGCTGGTATCTGCTCAATTCCAAACAATTTAAACTCGGAAAAAACGCGTTTTGACTGTCTCTGAAACCGTTGCAAATAACCTTGCCTGGTTTCAGCTGTTAATTCTTTAGAAAAAAATAAAGCCTCTGGAACCTTGCCTTTCCCCTTATTAAATTTCATTAATTTGATAAATTGCAATGGATGTCGCAGAGCTGAAAACACTGCAGCACGTGAGGCATTTCGAGGTTTTGGAGAGGCGAGCAAGATTATGTTTTTACATTGATTGTCTGTTCGTTGAAGATACTGTTGAACCACCACACCACCATATGAATGACCGATTAATACAGGAGGTTCTTCAAAGGTAGCTATTGTCGCTGCTACATCATCAACGTAATGATTAAGGTTATATTCATCAAGTGCGTGATGACCCTCAGAGGCACCGTGACCTCGCAAACTCAAAGCATAAGCAGGATAACCGTGACTAGCCAAATAAGGCATAAAATGTTCTGCCCAACACCAGGCGGCATGAAAAGAACCATGAATAAATAATAAAGCCGGTTTATTCATTTTTTCCTGAGTCATACAGGATAGTAATTCCAAATTAATAGCCCCAAATTGGGGGCAATTAACCACAACGGTGGATTGCTCAATAGTTTTCATAAACGCTAATTCTCATCTAAAAAGTAACAGCTGCTGATTGTTCAAGTAGTTGTCCCTGGTTGTTTATCATTGCCAAATTAAACAATGGCCTATTATTGGTTTGTATTTTTTGCATATACAAATAATGCTCTTCATTATCATTAATTAATAAATTCCAATCGACATTAAATTGACTTTGCTGTAATTCAGGTTCTTCATGCCAAACCTCTTTTAGTAATTGAACATACATGGTGGTAACATTTGTTAGCGTTCTCGATTCACTATTAATGGTAGCCAAGGCTTCTTCATGATTGGTAACTATATTGACAAATAAATCCGGCCTTATTGGAAGAATGGAAATTTGGCAGCGATCTTTTATCTGATTCACATTAATCAAAATGTTTTCATCTATTTTTTTTTCAAAATCAATATACCAATAACTATCTCTGGCAAATGGGTAACCGGGTAATCGTAATCGAGAACAATTTTTCATAAATGATTGCCATTGAATAGAAAGGCCCTCTACCCAATGTTGGGCTATCTCTAGCAAAGTTATCTCACTTAAAATTAGTGAATTATCTGGTTTTCTCACTTTATTTAAGAGTTCTGAATCAAGATTATGAACTACATTATCGACCGGCTCTAATCCGGTTTTAATCGCATTTAGTTTATTGATTAATTCCTCTTTTGTGCTCACTATCAAAGCAATCCGCCGTGGGAAATGCTCACGTCCGGTTTGCAGAGTAAAGGCAAGATTGGCCATAAAATGCGCATCTTGCCGTTTTTCTTGTTGCAAATACTCAGATAACTGCCTCGTTGAGTCAATCAATTGCTCGGGATTTTTTGCACTGAGTATCAATAAATAGGGGGGTAAGGCAGGCGCTTTATGTTCTATATTATTATTCTGGAACTCTTCAATAATAGCGTGCACATTAACCCCGCCAAATCCAAATGAACTGACACCGGCGCGCCTTGGGATAGGCTCATTAAAAGAAGACAATAACGGTTCCCAGATTTGGGTTTCCTGAACCGGATAGAATGGGGTCTCTGCTAATTTTAGATAGGGATTTAATTCCTTGATATGTAAGGTTGCGGGTAAAATTTTATGTTGTAAGGCAAGGATTATCTTAATTAAACTTGCAATCCCTGCGGCTGACTCAAGATGACCCATATTGCTTTTTACAGATCCTAAGCCGCAATGCTTTGTCATGTTAGGCCCTTTTGAAAAGGCTTGGGTCAAACCTTCAATCTCGACAGCATCTCCCAAGGTAGTGCCTGTGCCATGTAACTCTACATAGCTTATGGTACTTGAATCGACTTTTGCTTTTTCAAGTGCTGTTTTAATAACTGCGGCTTGTGAAGCAGGATTGGGTGCTGTCAAATGTTGGGCAAAACCACCATGATTCATAGCTATCCCTTTAATCACAGCATAAATGGGATCCTTATCAGCTATTGCAGCCTTAAGCGGTTTTAATAATACCAAACCTCCCCCTTCTCCCCTGACATACCCATTGGCATCCTTATCAAGAGATTTACATTTCCCATCGGGTGATAACATCCCAGCCCGGCTAAAGGCTATGAAAGGAGTGGGTGATAAAATTACATTAATACCACCAGCCAAAGCCATTTTGCATTCTCCGTTTAATAAACTTTGAACAGCATGATAAACAGCCACCAGCGAACTCGAGCAGGCTGTATCAATGGTCTCACTCGGCCCATGCAAACCAAGTAGCCATGAAAGTCGATTGGGGATAATGCAAGGAGAGATTCCTGTTAAAGCATGGCCGCCTGCATCTGCCATCGTTAATAATAATTGGGCATAATCATTAGTACTAACCCCTGCAAATACTCCCGTTTGTGTACCTGCGAGGCTGGAGGGTACTAAACCGGCATTTTCTATGCAATGGATAGCCAATTCCATAAACAAACGTTGCTGTGGGTCCATTAGGTTAGCTTCATGACGAGAGATTTTAAAATAATCCGCATCAAATTTGTCAATGTTTGATATAAATCCGCCTTTATTGGGTATCAGATCAGGATTTATGTCCCTGACCTTTTGATAAACCTCCTGCCAGTCGAAACGTTCGGGGGGAATTTCGACAACCATATCCGCGCCCGCTTCAAGATTTTTCCAAAATTTATTCAAATCCGATGATTGTGGAAATAGGCCTGCCATGCCAATGATGGCAATCTCCGTATCACTGTTCTGCTGTATATTTTTTATATTTTCCTCAAGTTCAGAATTTTGAGTAAAACTATTTGAGGGTTGGTGAAGATTTACCATTTTTTCTTGGTAATGTGCTAATAAATAGGTTATCAAATGGCCAAGTGAATTTTGGCCAAATAGCTCCGCCGGGCTTAAATCCAGATTATAAATTTCATTAATTTTAGTAGCAAAAACAGACAACGTAATAGAATCAAACCCATATTCGCTCATGGGCTGCTCAAGTGTGATATCAGCCTCTGACAAATAAAGCATTTCGGATATTATATTTAGTAAATTTTTCTCTAATAATTGCGTTATTTCTGGCAAATAGTCAGCGCCATTTTTCAAAGGGCTCACAGATTCATTACTGGAGATTAAAGCTAATTGCTCCCTGAATTTTTCAGTTTGTCCTTGAAAATAAATCAGGTTAGGCGACTTGAATGCAAAAGCGTTGTTAAAAATCGCAATACCTTCTTCCCCGGAGAGTGGAGTGACCCAATCAAACTGTGGAAGTTGAAGTCCTTGTTCAGGTTTCATGCCGAAAGGTTGCCAGAGCGGCCAATTCATGGATAAAGTGATTCCTTTTCGCTCTCCCTTCAAAACTTGTTCTGCCCTAAAATTCGCAAATCCATCCAGAAAACCATTAGCCGCTGCATAATCTGCCTGTCCAGCCGATCCGGCAATACTTGCTAATGAAGAACAGATAAAGAAAAAATCCAGGGGTTCTGACGCGGTTATGTCGTCAAGAACGAGGGTTCCTGTTATTTTTGCTTGGATTAGATGGTAAAAACTGAACCATGTTTTTTGTGTAAGTACGCGGTCATCAATCTGACCTGCTGCATGAATAACTCCATCTATGAGGCCATACCTTAAATGAATATCTTCTTTAACAGCCAACATTGAAGCCAAATCACAGACATCTGTACTGTAATATTTTATCTTTGTTCCCAAGGATTCTATCTTAGCTATTTGTGCAAGCAGTTTATCATTGAGTTTTGAACGTCCTATCCAAATTAATGTTGCCTGATAATTACGCGCTAAAAATGTCGATAGTTCATAGCCAATGTAGCCACCACCTCCAGTTATCAAATAAATACCATTTTTCTTGAAAGGCTGGCTTGAAAAATCATTTGAGGCAATATCAGGCTTACTCTCAACAAACTGTTTAATCCATCGTTCTGTCAGATTCCTTTTTATTTCTTCTATTTTAAATGGTTCAATTAACAATTCATCAAGAGCAAGTGAAAGCACGTTTGAAGGCGTTACCTCTTGATTAAAATTTACTGTTTTCATTTGAATATGATGGTTTTCACGCCATATTGAACGGGAAAAAGCAGCCACTGCGGAATTAAATGAGTTTAGTATTGATGAGTCTTGCAAGATGTGAACAATGCGAATATTTTTTGGTAAATTTAACTGCATTAAGGCCTTAGCGAGGAAAAATAATGGTCTGAGTATTTGCTCATATCCACCTGCTTTTACTGCGTGGTCCAGATCATCAGAAAAAAATAAGATCTCACCCGATTTCAGAAAAATTTCAGGTAAAAATTTATGATAATCCTCTTCCTCCATGGCATTTATTTCATAGGTTGATGTATTTATATTCCGGCATTGTTCCCCTAACAGAACATGAATGAATTCAACCGAATTGTTAACTTGCCGCCTATCTTGCAGACATAGCATGCTTCGACTGAAAATTAAAACAACCTTTGGTTGATCAAAGGGTTTATGAACACCAAGATTCGAAGCAGTCCATTGAGGCTGAAAAAAATCGCCAGATAAATTCACCAAAACAGGGTTTTGAAGAGTTTTTATCGCTTGAATTTTTCGTAAAGACAATTCATTTATTTTTAATACAACCTTCCCTTCTTCATTAAAAATAACAACATCATAGGCAAGGTTAGCGTTTCTTTTCTCCAGTATTTTACAGTAAGCATAAAGGCGTGATGAAAAGGAAGCGTATTGAATTACCTCTTTAATAGAAAAAGGTATCCATTTATCAGTTATTTTTTGGTTGATTCCGATAGCAGTAATCGTTTGGATAGCCGCATCAACAATAGAAGGATGTAAGGATTCTGAAGGATAGAGTCGCCAAAGATCCTGTTCTATATTAATCAAACTTAGCGATTCTTGCTCGTTATTCCACCATTGCTCAATGGCTTGTAAACTTTCTCCGTACTCATATCCCATCAATTGTAATGTCTTATAAATTTCTGCCTTGGAGGAGGTTTGACCGCAGCGCGTTTTTATTTCAGCTAACTCAAGATCATTAATGCCTTCACTAAAATCTTCTTCAATTTGACAGGTGGCATGTTCAGTGATGGCGTCTCCATTTACAGTCACAAGACTTGCTTGAAATTGATTGCCAATGGGTAGCACCCTTAGCTCAATTTTGGTGAGGTCTTCCACAACAATTGGGCGTAACCAAATCAATTGTCTGAACTTGATAAATTTGCCCTTTAGATCGGAAACGAATGACATTGCGACTCTAACCATTTCAATTTGCGCAACTGCTGGTAATAAAAATTGCCCGCCAATTTTATGATCAGATATTATTTTATCGGCTTTTGAAAAAACTTTGCCGTAGATATACTTATCGCCTTCACGATAATACCCGTCAAGCAACGGATGATTGATAACTTTGTGATAATTTTCACACTTGATTGGGCTATATTGCTTTCGATTGAAGGGATAACCGGGTAAATGTAATCGAAGCCTCCGGTTAGCCGCATAAATGCTTTGGAAATTAATTGTGCCCCCTGCGAGATAATATTCAGAAAGCTTTCTCAATACTTCATCATAGGTTTTAGAATCAGATTCACAGGATAGTAAGCGGGTTATTAGCTGGTCCTCGGATGCAGGACTCAAAGTTAATTTGCAAGAATTGTCGCTTATCACATTGGTCGAACCAGAGACTTGTAAAAGAGCGTTCATTAACTCTACTTTAGTGGTAACAACCCAGGACATTCTCTTTGAAAAATGGGTACGACAGAGATTCAAACTAAAACTTAAATCCTCCAGATTGCAATCCTTGCCTTCATTCTGCAGCCAATGGTGTAAATTAGCGGCCATTTTTACAAGTTCAGTGTTTCGTTTTGCTGATAAGTTAATTAAACAGGGTTTAGCAATAAATTTATTGCCTGGCTTATCCCCAAGGTTTGTGAACTCTTCAAGAACCATGTGGCAATTCGTACCACTAAATCCAAATGAACTAAGAGCTGCTCTGCGTGGTTGATTTGTAATTTGCTTCCAATCAATCAATTTATCAACAACAAAAAAAGGACTATTAGCAAGATCGATGTTTTGATTAGTATTCTTGTAATGAATGCTTGCCGGCAACTTCTTATGCTTCATTGCCAAAATTAACTTAATTAATCCAGCACTTCCTGCGGCCGCCAGCGTATGACCTATATTGCTTTTTGATGAACCTATCCCGCAAAATTGTTTCGCATCTGTAAAATGCAAAAACGCAGATTTAATGCCCTCAACCTCGATAGGATCCCCTAATTTTGTACCTGTTCCATGCATCTCGACATAAGATAGCGTTTGAGGGTTGATATTGATTTTTTCATAAAGGGATCGTATCAAGTTCGTTTGGGATAATGCATTCGGAGCAGTGAGCCCATTGCTTTTTCCATCCTGATTTATGGCCGATCCTTTAATTACTGCATAAATACTATTTCCATCAGCAATGGCGTCTTTCAATGGCTTTAATATAATCATACCCACACCTTCTGCAGGTACAAAACCATCGGCTGCATCATCGAACACTTGACACCGGCCTACCTTTGAATACATACCCGTATCATTCAAAAATTCAAAAGGTTCCTGACGAAATAAAGTGCAAGAAACACCACCAGCAATACTAATCTTGGCTTCTTTCCTAATCAAACTTTGGCAAGCATGATGGATAGCAACCAAGGAGGAAGAACAGGCCGTATCAATGGTTACCGCAGCTCCCTGTAAATCGAGGAAATAAGCTAGACGAGCAGGTAAAATTGCATTGGAATTTCCCATAACACCCATGGTGTTATGGGGAGAGGACTGATAATAAGATGAAGAAACACCAATATAAATACTACAGGATTTATCTAGCGATTCCATTGAATACCCGGCATCTTCGATAGCATGCCAACTGGTTTCGAGAAATAATCGCTGTTGGGGATCCATCGCCTCTGCTTCTTTGGGTGATAAATTAAAAAACAAAGGATCAAAACATTGATAATCTTTTATAAATCCGCCAACAAATTGGCTGTTTTTTAATTGATGTTCTCTACCCGAAAGCGCATCCAGTCGCTCGTTAGGAAAACAGGTTATAGCGTCTTGGCCATTTTCTAATAATTTCCAATATTCATTGGCATTTTCAGCACCTGGAAATCGACAGGCGATACCGATAATAGCGATTTCGGTTTCTTGAGGATCAAGTATTTCTTTCTTTCCCTCTAACTCTATCTCAGGTCTCTTTTCTGTGAGAAATACATACAATCGTTCGAGATCTGGATAGTTATATAAATCGGTAGCGGTCAGCATTAAGTCAAGTTTTTGATTAAGCACTTTGACTAATTGACTGGCAATAATGGAGTCTACCCCTAATTCAAAAAATGGCCGAGCCAGCGAAATGTCATCAGCTAACTCCAATTCCTCGCGTATTACCGATTCAATCTGTGCTCGTGTAAGCGCTTTTGTTGTCGCTTTGCTATTGAGGGACAGCTCCAACGTTTTTTGGGACTTAATTGGCTGTTGAATCCGCAAGTCCAGGTCGGTAAACCAATAATTGTCCCGCAAAAAGTCATAGCCAGGTAAAGAAATGCGACTTAACGATTGCTGTTCATAGAGTTTTTCCCAATCAATGTGGCAACCACTTATCCATAACCGCGACAGTTCATGATTATCTTTATTAGCCAATGCTACCTTGATCGATCGTTGTGTTACATCATCATCAACAAACCTTGATTGAGAATGCCCAATGTTGATATCTGAGCTACTCTGATTGTTCAGGTAGAGCTTTAATTTAGCAGTCAAATCCTCTATGTCTGTAGCAATCATTGCAACACGTAGGTCCATTGCCACGCGGCCCACCTGCAGTGTATAAGCCAGTTCGCTTAATGAAATGAATTTATTTTGTAAAAACAAGATTAATTTCTGAACTTTTTGCTCTAATACAGATTGTTTTTTTGCTGAAAGAACAATGAGAAGAGGAGATTTTGTAGAAGGACTTTGTTCCTGGTCTCTTTGACCTACATGCTCTTCAACTATCATATGAACATTGAGTCCCCCGGCTCCGAATGAGCTAATTCCCGAGCATTTTTTATACGACGTTTGCACTAAATTAGTTAGGGTTTGTTGTAGATAAAAAGGCGAGTCTGCAAAATTTATCTCTGCATTTATTTGAGTTGCATTGATAGATGGAACTAATACGCCATGCCGCATTTGGAGAAGCACTTTAATTAAACTTGCAATACCGGAAGCTCCCTCTAAATGCCCAATATTGCCTTTAAGGGATCCGATAGCACAGGATTGATTTTTTAGTGAAAATTGACGAAACGCTTTGGTTAATCCATTAATTTCTATAGGATCACCTAAAGGAGTCCCTGTACCATGAGCTTCGATGTAGTGAATAGTTTTTGGATCGGTACCAGTAGATTCTATAACTCCAGTAATTAATGCTGCTTGCTGTTGCATGTTGGGTACTGTAAATCCATGACTTTTTCCACCATGATTTATGCCGTGACCACGAATCACTGCATAAATATTATCATTGTCTTTTATAGCTTGATCTAAGGGTTTAAGTAGGATCGCTCCAACCCCCTCCCCGGGAATGATACCTTCTGCGTCGGCTGAAAAAGGGCAACATTGGCCATTATCTGCAAGCATTTGTGCACGTTCAAGCCATAAATAATGTTCCGGCGTTAAAATCAGGTTAACACCACCTGCGATTGCTGCAGAACATTCACCCCGACGGATAGAGTCACATGCCATCGCAACGCTGGTGAGTGAAGAAGAACAAGCGGTATCAATGGCTAAGCTCGGTCCTTTAAAATCAAGACTATGCGATACACGATTCGCAATTGACCATTGAGCGGAGTGTGCCTCAACAAAAGTCCCATCAAAAGAATGCTTGGCACCTAAACATTGATATTCGCCGTACATTACACCAACAAATACACCGACACCTTGTTTATGATTCGTTTGCAAACGCTCAGGGGTATAACCCGCATCCTCAATAGCTAGCCAGCTAGTTTCCAGAAAAATTCGTTCCTGAGGATCCATCAACCGTGCTTCGATTGGCGAGATATTAAAAAACAGAGGATCAAAACAAGCTAAATCATCAATAAATCCACCGGAATAGTTTTTGTTAAACCCCAATTTTTTGCGAAGAGCAGGCAAGGAACTAGTACAATCAACACCTGCTTTCAAATTTTCCCAAAACTCATCTTTGTTTTTTGCCTTGGGAAATCGGCAGGCTATTCCAATTACTGCAATCGGAGCTGTTGAACTGGCTGAATACTCAGGATTTAGCTGCTTTGTGGTGGATGATTGAACAGGAGAACCCAATAGGGATTGCAGTTTTTCCCGATGATTTTGAATAAAATATTGAATAAGGGATTGAATATTATCATGCTCAAACAATAAGGTTTTAGATAATTTCCCAAAATCCTTTTCTAACATTTCAATCACGGTGATAGCAACTAAAGAATCTATCCCATAATTTGCAAATTTATTATTGGTTCTAATCAATTCCCGGTCTATTTTAAGCACCGTGGAAAAGGCATTAATAAAATATTTTTGTGACTTTTCACTGATTTCAGAATCCTGTTCAACATTCGTTGCCTTTGAAAAATCATCATCAACGGAGACGGGACTTTGTCTAGGATCCGCGGTTTTTCTTTCAACTTCTTTGGAATGAAGATCCGGGCTTAAGGCTTTTTTTGCAAAATATTTACTCTCATCCTTTGCAGTAAAATCACTATAATACTCACCGTTGCTTGCACAGACGATGACATGCTGCTTGTCATCGGAATAGACTTTTGCATCAGGGCCACCAAAGACTTCAATGTTAGTCCAGCCCGTTTCATTCAGCACCCTTTTCCATTGTTGTACACTCAATAGAGGACCTACTCCGGAACGATTGTCTGCATCCTGAAAATCCCACCAACCTTTGGTCAAACCAAAAGTCATCGTTGCAAAATAGACTTCGCTTGTGCCTTCATTCAAGATCAAAATAGCATTGCGTTTTGCCATTTTTTTAACACGATCCATAGTCTCAGTAATGTACGGTGTTGCATGTAAGACATTTGCAGCAATAATTAAATCATAATATCCATATTCATAGCCTTGCTGCTCAATATCCTGGTTAATATCAAGTACTTTAAATTGCAGAAATGGAAATGAGTCACCCCATGTTTTTTTGCCATGTTGGGTAAATGCGCGCGAGATATCGGTGTAATGATATTCAATCTTATCGCCCCACTGCATAAGCATGTTAATCAGAGGAGCGGTTGTGCCACCCGTACCAGCGCCTATCTCCAATATACGTATTTTTGTTTGTGAAACGAATGTAGGGATAAACCGGGTACTAATAATTTCCTTAACTGATTCGGTGACAATTTGATTAAAATAGTCAACTTGCGGATTATTTTTATATATTTTTTCAACCAAACTCATGGAAGAGCCAGGAAATAACACATCACTTGCTTTTCGCTCACCACTTAATACTTGAGGATAGGCATCAATACAACAATCCAGCAGGGTCAAATGGGGTTCATATTCAGGATAGCGCTTTATTAAACCTAACCTCTTATCGCTTAACTGCGAGGCAGTCAGAGGATGCCTGGTTTTAGTTAACTGCGCCCCCTTATTGATTAGCGAAATAAATCCTTCTTTTTCTAAAATGGTAAATAATACTTGCCACAATTGCTGATATTCCGGCAAAATTTTGACTTGTTTTAATACACCCAATTCAGAAATTTCATTGTCAATTAGCATTCCATATAATTTTTCACAAGCCCAAGCCTCAATTTCTTCAAAACCTACCAATACCGGTGACAATTTTCCTTGCCAGGATTGAATCATTTGCTGAAGAACAGGTATAACAGGCTGTATAGCCAAACTACTAGTACTGGCGATTAGGGAAATTTTCTTATCAAAATTGACTCCTGCATTGGACAATAACGTTTTACTCGCCTTGATAGGCATCACTTGGACAATCGAATGCTCCAATGACCGTTCAAAGGCCCTGATACCCTCATCGCAATTGATGGATTCTACGCCGAGTTTTTGCATTTTTTTTAAGTAATAGGGTGTAGCGACCACGCCCACGTTACCCCAATAACCCCAATTAATCACTTTGACATTCCAATGAAAATGATCAATTAGATAACGTGCATAAACATCCTGGAAGCAACATCCTGCAACATAATTACTTTGTCCTGAATTACAGGTTAAAGAATTACCTGATGAGAAAAAAACCAGCCAATCTAAAGTTTCATGCCTGAATGCTTGAGCCAAAGCCATGGCTCCTAAAGCTTTAACAGAAAATGCCTTCTTAAAACTTTCTTTAGTCAAACGCAAAATAGAACTGTCTTCAAGGGTGAGTGCAGAAAAAATAACTCCATTGACCTTACCCCACCGCTTTTTAACAATCCTCAATGCCTTGGTCATTTCCTCTGGTGAGGTAACATCACACTGGATATAAAAAGCCCGCTCACCAAATCGATTCAATTGCTGAATAAATTGCTCCTTTTCAGGATCCAGAGCGCTACGTCCTAAAAGCACAACACGAGCATTCTTGCTGACTAAATGCGAACTCATCACACGACCAAGCCCCCCTGCCCCTCCAACGATGAAGTAAACACCGTCCTCCCTGATACCTTCTGTACTCGTTTCCTGTTGTTGCAAATCGATAATACTAAGCTGTTGCTGATAACATCTAGCATGACGATAAGCCAGCAGTTTATTTTCTCCATTCGGTTTGTATTGAATAAGAAAGGATAATAATTTTTCCTGATGATTCAGAAGATCAGTACTGGCAATATCAATCGCAGCTATAGAATGCTTTTGAAGCTCTCGGGCCGCTACGCGTGCTAATCCTTGTATTGCTGCACCATAGGGATTACAAGGTTCACCTTGAAATACTTGCTGCGTATCATTAGTAATGACTTTCAGAATTAAATTAGAGCTAATGTGAATCATGGCTTGTAGCAAATAAAGTAAGGAGATGGAGGTTCTATTAACTATCTCCTCAGCATTCGCCAGATCATCTTCATGGTAAAAGGGTTGTATTGCAGCTGTAAAATAGAGTTTGTTAATGCCCTCACTGGCATTTAGCACCTTTCTATAATCGCCTGGATCACGACAATCAATTTCAAAATGATTCTCGGAGATAACCCGATATTTGTTTCCCAATAACACCCTCACAAAGGATCCATTAATCCTTTTACAGAGATTTAATGAGAGATCCAGATCGAGGAAAGAATAAAATAAAATAGCACTATCATCCGCCTCTACAGGGTCATAGAGAAAGTCTGTCAAGGGTAGCCATTCTGGTTTACAGTAAATAACTTGTTGATCAACCCTCTCTTCTTTATTATTTTGAAATTGGTAATTTGATTTTCTTGCGCAAACATTTTTACAAACGCCGAGCAAGTTCCCTTTTTCATCCGTAATCATCAGGGTAAATTTGATAGAATCGTCGGTGTAATGCAGAGTAGATTTTTTTATTATCACATACACTTCATTGGGTAATTTCTTATAAAGTGTTAATTCCTCTATTGAAAAAGGCAGTAATTTAATTTGTTCATCGCTTCTTGCTATCCCAATGCTAGCCAGTTGTAATGCCCCATCAACTAACCTGGTGTCCAGCTTGAAATCCTCATCATCCTCCAGGATGGACAGCTTGCCAAGGATACCCTCTTCGCTTATCCATACTTGCTGCAAAACATCAATAGATGGCCCGTAATATAAACCCCTACTCTGCATTATTTGATAAATATCAGTTTTATCATGAACAACACTTGCTTGTTGTTTGTTCTCTCTAATCCATTCACTAAAGGTTTGCCTTTCTTGAAAAACAACGTCAAAAGTTAATTTTCCCTGAGCGACTAAAGACGCATCCTCATGAAAAAGTTGATAGTTGAATTGTTGTTGATTGTCATTGTCAAGTTTTAACTGGCCAGTGAGTTTAATCTTATCCTTTACACATTGAATAGGTTTTAACCAAAGGATTTCATTGAGCTGACAGCCACTAATCTTTTCTGCTCTATTTTTAGCAAGCGCATCGACCATCATTTCCAACACATAGGCGCCGGGTAAAGTGGGAACATTCAAGATTTTATGATCTTTGAACATCCAGGCATCTTCTGACAACTCTTTTTCAAAACTAAAGCCACCGGGATTGGTTTCACCTGATTCATGCCTGGCAGGTCCGAGAAAATAATTGGTTGTTTGGAATGGATAGGCAGGCAAAGACATACGCAAGCATGGCTGTGTTTTATAAAAAATAGTCCAGTTTAAATTTTTTCCGGATAAATAAGCATTGGCTATTATTTTTAAATACTGAAGAAACAAGGCAGGACTATCCTGAGTCTGCCACAGTTTTGCAGCAATTTTGCCTACAGAATCAGCATCCATTTCGCTGATTTGTCTAGCAGTCACATTAAAAACTTTAATTATCTTTTCAAGTTCTTCTTGCAAATTTAACCAGCTATCCACAATCAGTGCACTTCGATAATTATAATGACCTCGCCCAACGGCTAAGGTATACGCAACATCAAGGAGTGAGCTGTCATTGGGCTGATTTTTGCAATACTCTAATAAGTCTAGACACTTCTTTTTCAGTGAAAAAGGGCTTTTAGCAGATAAGATGATTAGAAAAAAAGGTACCTTGGCTCTATTCTGCAGCGAAAGTCTTTCCGCTCCTTCTTGAACGACCACATGGGCATTAGTACCGCTCCAGCCAAAGGAATTGATTACAGCTAACCGGCCTTTATTATTGCGTCCAGTCCACTCTTGCAGCCTTGTGTTCACATAAAAGGGTGTGGAGGCAAAATCAATATGTGGGTTTGGTCTTAAAAAGTGAAGAGAAGGTACCAGTTGTTTATGCTCCATGCAAAGCAGTACTTTTATAAGACCTGCAATACCAGCAGAAAAAGCGCCGTGACCTATGTTGGTTTTAACAGAACCAATAGCACAGAATGATTTTTCATAGGTATATGAATCAAAGGTCTTGGTTAACGCTTCAATTTCGATAGGATCACCCAGTTGTGTGCCTGTCCCATGCGCCTCTACATAACTAATATCCGCAGGATTAATACCTGTCTTTTGATAAACCTCCGATTGTAGGGCTGTCTGTGATTTGGTAGAAGGGGCCGTAATACCGTTTGTTCTTCCATCCTGATTGATACCCGAGCCAACAATGACTCCATAAATGTGATCGTTATCGCGAATGGCAGAGCTTAATTTCTTTAGAAAAACGACACTGACTCCCTCACTTAATACAAAGCCATTTGCATCCTCATCAAAGGCTTTACAGAGTCCATCAGGTGACAACATCTTTGCACTGGAGCACATAGCGAAACCAAGTGCTGTGGTTGATAAAAATACACCACCCGCCAAGGCCAATTCGCTCTCACCATTATTTAAACTTTGACAGGCTAAGTGGAGGGCTACCAGAGAGGAAGAACAGGCGGTATCGAGCGTTACACAGGGACCATGAAAATCCAGATAATAGGCAATTCTTGCTGATAGCAAAGAAGCAGTATTGCCTACTGAAGTATGCGCATCTAATGCAAGGCCAGCTGCTCTAAGCTTGTCAAAATAATCACCTGCATTTGCACCGGCAAAAACACCTATCTTTCGTCCTGATAATTCTTCCGGATTATAGCCAGCACGCTCAATTGCTCGCCAACATTCCTGCAGAAAGAGTCGTTGTTGCGGGTCAGCTCGTTCTGCTTCATGACCTGTCAAATTAAAAAATGAAGGGTCAAATGCATAAATATCATCAAGAAAACCCCCTTTGTTGGTAGACATATTATAGGGTTTGGTACTTTCCCAACGCGCAGTTGGAAAATCAGTTATTGAACATTGACCCTCTGCCAGATTTTTCCAGAATTGTTCACAATCCTTAGCGCCAGGAAAGATGCCTGAAAAACCAATTACAGCAATTTTCTCATGGCTTTGATTCGGTAATTCTGTTTTTTTTGTTTCAAATTCACTCACTTTTTTCTCAGCTTATTAGGATGTGTTTACATATCAACCACTATTGGAAAGGTAAACAGAACTACTTAATTAATTCTAAAATGGCTTCATCAATTTCTAATGAACCCATTTCAACCTTATGCAACATATTTTCGATCATCTCTTCAGTATGAAAGAAAGAATCTTCTTCACTAGATGGCAATAAACTATCTTGCTGATCGTTTTTTATCAGCGGCTCTTGTGTGTTTTTGAGAAGATATTGCGTCAAATCGTTGATGGAAGGATTATCAAAAATAACGCTCGGACGCATGTTTAATCCCAATTTATTATTTAATCGTTTAAGGAAATCCAGAGCTACAATAGAGTCTACGCCTAATTCAGAGAAGACTATCTGATGCTTGATCTTGTCTGTTGGAAGTCCAAGACTTTCACTTAAACTTAATGCGATGGCTTCTTTCAATCCCTTCGCCTCAGGCGCTTGGGATTCATTTTTAGATGGGGAATTGAGCGCGGAATTAGTCTTGTGCAAATAAAAATCCTTTATCTCCACGAGGACAACTCCTTCCGAGTCAACCATATTAATAGAAAAGATGAAGCCTTGCTTAGTTTGAAGGCTCGTTAATACCTTGATGTAACAATCACCCATAGGTTTTGTGAATAAAGTGATGGAACCAATTGAGAATGGCTGGAATGATAAGCTATCCATTGAAATTTTCTTTTCAAACAATGCCACTTGTAAGACAGCATCAAATAATCCGGGATGAATGAAGCACTGCGGGTATTTTTCATGGATTAAGCCATTTATTTTTCCAACCGGGGTATCATTCAGATAGAAAATTTCATCTAAAACTTGATACTCTTCTCCATAAAAAATTCCTCGTTGTTCAAAATCCATATAAATAGCTTGTTTAGTTAGTAATCTATTTCGATGATTTCGATAATCCTCAGAACTTAAGAGCGGAACCTCAGGCAAAATTTCGCTCAAATTACCCCGCATATGCAAAATCGGCTCAACCTCAGACCCGCCTTTTAGCTCAAAATACTGTTTTTTTCTATCAAATAGAGTGTTAGTTTCAATTCCTTCTTCATTTGCAAATAGTGGTTTTAAAAACTCAACATCTTGTAAAACAAGGCAATTGACTGTCTTCTCCAGTTGAAGAATTGCTTCTATAGCCAGGCTTAAGCTTAGTGAAAATGACAGGGCATTTTTACCCTTTAATTGATGGCCATTCAGAAAAGGATCCATCTTATGGAAATGTTTTCTCAATACTCGCTTTTGGGGCAGTATCTGTATTGAATCGATTAAGAGATGAGCTTCTCCATTCTGGGCAATCGGACCAAAGGGTAAATGATATATTGTGTTGGCAAAAGGATAGCCGGGAAGCGCTATTTTTTTTGCTCCCGCTGCGTCATACATTGGCTGCCAATCAATGAAAGCCCCTTGTAAAAAACAGCTTTCTAACTGCTTCAATATGTCATGATAGAGAAAACTTGTTTTATCGCTGATAGCAATTAACTGGTTCATTATCGTTTCAGCTGCTGAAAGGTTCTGTAATTTTTGCACTGTCTGCTCTCTCAACTTATAGGAATTCAGTTTGTCGTATAATTCTGCAGTTGATGCAGCGATAAATGTTGCCCGGTAAGGAAATTGTTCTCGCCCTATAGCGAGGGTATAGGCTAGATCGGATAAGGCAATGCGATTGTCATTTTGGGATAGCCAGAGCTTGAATTGCACTATTTTTTCAGCTAATGCCTGCGCGGTCTTTGTTGAAAAAATGAAAAGCTGAGGCGCCAAAGGAGCCGATTCCCTGATACATTTTGGAGATTCTTCAAGCAAAACATGGGCATTGGTTCCACTCCAGCCAAATGAACTTAGAGCGGCTCGCCGCGGCGTAGATGTTGACCAAGGACGTAATTCTTTAGAGATATAAAATGGGCTTGCTGACAAATTTATATGAGGATTTAATTTATCATAGTGAATAAGTGGCGGTATTTTTTCATGCTTTAATGCCAGCAGTGCTTTAATCAAACCGGCAATACCAGCGGCTGCTGCGGTATGTCCAATATTAGCTTTCACAGAACCTAAGGCACAAAACTCTTTTTTCCTGGTCAATTGACCAAAAGCATCAACCAGTGCATTCACTTCAATCGGATCGCCTAAACTGGTACCTGTTCCATGTGCTTCAATATATCCAATCGATTCAGGGGATATTTTGGCCTTTTGACAGGTTTCGACTACTAAAGCTGTTTGTGAATATTTAGAGGGTGCGGTCATGCCATTCGTCCGGCCATCCTGATTAATATGAGATGCTTTGATAACTCCATAAATGTGATCATTGTCCGCTAGCGCTTTCTTTAAGGGCTTTATCAAAA
Organism: Tatlockia sp.; assembly: GCA_013697955.1. Taxonomy (GTDB): domain Bacteria; phylum Pseudomonadota; class Gammaproteobacteria; order Legionellales; family Legionellaceae; genus Tatlockia. Next base: position 41,796 of record JACCVV010000064.1, read on the forward strand.
CCACTCCAATACCCTCACCAATGACAATTCCATCTGCTTTTTCATCAAAGGGCTTACAAACATTTTGCGGTGATAACATCCCTAATGCCCTGAGTGAGCTAAACAATTGAGCATCAAAATTTAAACTAACTCCTCCAACTAAAGCCATCTCTAACATTCCCTGCCGTATTTGTTGGCAAGCAAGATCTAAAGCCACCAGCGATGAAGAACAAGCGGTATCGATACACATTGCAGCACCTTTCAAATCAAGGAAATAAGCAATGCGTGAAGCAAGTATGGACGTGGAATGACCTAGCAAATGTTGTGCGCTATTTAAGCCATTACAGGTTGCCATATTTTTTGACATACCTGAGTTATCCACCACACCAATAAAAACGCCTGTTTCTGAGCCTTTCAATGACTTAGCCGCATACCCAGCATCCTCAAACACATCCCAACAATGCTGTAATAAAATACGTTGCTGCGGGGCCATATTCCTTGCTTCATTCGGTGATATGTTGAAAAATTCGGCATCAAAAACCAAGGGATTATCGATAAACCCGCCCTTGTAATTATCCTTCAACAAGGATTCACTCCAACGCCCACCTGGCAAATCGCTGATGGATGAAACACCATCACAAATATTTTGCCAATATTCACGCCAATTATTAGCGCCGGGGAATCGACAGGAAATCCCTATGACAGCAATATCTTCTACTGATTCAATTGGGATTGAATTTGCTTCTTCTAACTCAGGGTCAGCAAAATACAGCTTCAGCAAAGATGAATAATTGCTAATCAAATATTCACAAAATTCATTAATATTGGCATGATCAAATAAAACATCCATCGCAAGCTTTATTTGAAATTTAGAATTAATCTTTTCTATTAAAAATAAACTTCGTAGTGAATCAACTCCATAATCCGAAAATTGCATTGAATCATTAATTTCAGCAGGATCCATCTCCAAAACTGAGGCGACTACTTGCTTAACTGCAACAGGTATTTTTTGCATTAAATTAAGATCAATGCCTGACTTGGAAGATTGTTTTTCTGATAGATTTTGCTGATTGCTTTGGCCAGGAATATTCTCCCCAAGAAACCAATTCAGATAAGTTTTTGATTTTGGTGAATCTTTGTATAAATGGTGATCTATAAAACTCTGTTGATTATCTTTTAATAGCCTTTCTTCAGAGTGTGAAGAGTCCATTTTTTGTATTGTAATTAAATAATATCCAATGTATTTAGCTCTTAAAGCATGGCCATAATTCTGCCAGGCCTGATGAGCTTCATAAACAACCTTTTCTGTTGCCGATAAATTAAGCGCCGATAATTTCCTGTTTTGGTGCGGTTGTTGTAGAAAATTAGCTATCTCTTCACTAACAGCGATTAGGCTTGTTATTTTTAATTTATTTTTAGCAAGGTAATGACAATAATTTCTGACCGTTGGGGTATACGATCCAACCCGTTCATGAGTAATGTCTTCTTGAGTATGGGCAATTGTCTCCGCAAATACGGCTAACCCATCCACCCTTAAATGATCGGCTATATTTTTATATAACTCTTCTTTTTCTTTGATGTGATGACACACTTCAATGCCAAAAATCAAATCATAAATGTTTGTAAAGCGGTCTAAGGCACTATTTTTTAAATGGACTGAGACTTGGTGAGCCACTTGATATTCGTTAATACGCTTTGTCGCAATTGCATACTGTTCACTCGCTATCGTGTAACCATCCCCTTTAATTAATGGATAATTTTTGGCAATTTCAATTAGATCCGTGCCTAAACCACAACCGATATCCATGAAATAATTCACTTTTTTAAAATCGACCTTATGAAATAACAGAGCTCGCATTTCTTTCTGCTGTTGAGTAACCAACGCCAAATGCATAGGATTTTTCTCAGGTGCGGCAAATACGTCTAACCAGAAAAAATCGTTATAAACCATCGTTAATGGCGCTAAAGTCAAATACGTTAAGTAACCTTGTTCGGCACTAAAGAGCTGCGTTGCCTGATTATAATAATTTGAAACGACTGAACTAGCTTGGCTTTCAACAGGTAAGAGACGATGACAGGTTTCATCAAAAGAATAAGTCGGCAAAGACACAAGTTTAGCGGAGGGAAACGCTAACCGAATAACCTCACCTTTGCAAAAAGCGTCTGCCCTTTGATTAAGGTTTAGATCTTCGGATAGGCGATAGGGAGAAGGGTTAACAGTGGCTATGCCTTTATAAACGTCTTTAGGGACTGAATCGGTGGTGACAAAGGAGCTTAATTTTTCCAAAAGCATCTCTTTATTTATCACCACTAAAGCAAGCCTGTGCGAGAGATGTTCTCGACCCTTAAACAAGGTATAGGCGATATCCGCTAGATCAGGTTTTTTAGAACCACAGTAATATTGTTCGTTTTCCAGGTAAGCAATTAATTTTTGAGCTTGCCTTTTTAAAGCCTCTTCTGTTCTGCCAGAAAGTATAATTAATTGTTGGGTTTCAACCTTTCCAGTGGAAGCCAGAAGCTTATCCTCTTGGTATTCACCTATTACAGCGAAGCCATAAAAGGTCCCCGCGCCAAGTGTGCTTAAGCCCGCATAATAAGGAGCAGGTTGATCCTCTGAACTATCCAGGTTTTCAAGGCTTTGCCAATAGAAGGGTGTATTGGATAAATTGATATCCGGGTTTATCTTTTTTGGTAATAGAGTTGGAGCCAGTTTCCGATACTTAAACTGCAGTAATATTTTAATCAGTTTTGCAATATCTGCTGCGGCTTCAGCATGCCCGATGTTTGCCTTGATAGATCCTATGCTGCATGAAGAAGTATTGGATGCGGAAAATACTGAAGTCAACGCTTCAATTTCCGAGACATCCGCCAAAGGATGACCTACGGCTTGTACTTCAATCGATTTCACTAGATGCAAAGACAATTTCGCTTTTTGTAATGCCTCTGTAGCAACCCTTTCTAAAAGTTCTGGTGCAGGCACCATATAACCATTTGTTTTTCCAGCCGTTGCTATTGCAGTGCTCTTAATTACGCCGTAAATATGATCGCCTGCTTTTATCGCAGCAGATAAGGGTTTTATCAGGATGGATGCCACCGTTTCGCCCGGAATAAAACCATCACTGTCTTCTGAAAAACTGTGATCTTCTGCACGTGCCGATCTTAAACGCTGTTGTTTTAATAATTGAAATCGATAGGAGTGAGAATATAGATTTACACCACCCACGATGGCCGCCCCGCACTCCCCATTTTTTATAGCTTTGCAAGCATAATGTAATGCGGATAAAGAAGAAGCGCATGCATTATCTATCGGTAAACAAGGCCCTTTAAAATCAAAAAAATAAGAAACGCGACCAGGAACGGACCAGTATGAGGAAGCTGGCAAATTGTCAAGCTGTCGATTGTTTAGAAAGGATTCTAGCCCGGCAAGTTGATAAGTAGCTGATGTAAGCCCTACAAACACCCCGACACCTGCTCCTGAATCTTGATTCAAACGCTCTTTTGTATAACCAGCATCCTCAAGAGTGGACCAGACTGTTTGCAAAAATAAACGTTCTTGAGGATCCATGGAACGCGCTTCAGCAGGAGAAATATTAAATAACAGAGAATCAAAATGATCATAATTTTCAATGTAAGCCCCAAACTCCGAATTTAAATGACTCTCGGAAAAGGCGCGCTCAGTCTCACTTTTCCAGCGATGTTCCGGTACATTCCTTATAGAGACCTTGCCAGTACATAAATTCTCCCAATATTGGTATATATCCTTTGCATCAGGAAAAGAGCCTGCCATACCAATGATAGCGATATCATCTTCCTCCCGGACTGACATCTGAGCAACGGGAAGCGAAGGTTTTGTTTCTATAATCCTGGAAACAGCCGGCAAAGATAACAGGGCGGACAAACTTGGAAAACAAAACTCAAGTAAATAATCAGCCAGTTTTGAAATGTTTGTGTATTGTAAGAATAAACTTTTAGGTAAGGCCCCAAATCGCTTTTCAAAAGCGGTATTCATCTGCTTCATCAACAGGGAGTCGAGCCCATAATGTTCCAGATCCTTATCAGGCGATAGTTCGGATTCAGGGATTTGCAAGACCTCAGATATTAATTGACTAAGGTAATTTATCACCGGTTTTTTATACAAGGAAACCATCCTTGATTCATGCTCAAGACTAACGTCTCTTCCTCTGGCGTTTAATTCCTGGGTTTGAGTATCTAATAACGAATCTTCAAATTTCTTTGCATCACCGTGGCACACCACAAGGGATTTTATATTGGATTGAAGTAACTCTCTTATCAACTTAAGACCAACAGCCGTATCCATAGGAACGATACCCTTTTCCTGATGCAAATTGCCGAGTTGCTCTGCATTCAGCTGAGTGCCACCTTCTAGCCATAAAGGCCAATTGATGGACTTAAAATAATGAGGTCGTGGATGACTATTGGGTAGATCATAGGCCAGAGTATAGCAATCCAGAAAATGATTGGCATAGCCATGGTCTGATTGACCTTCATTGCCAGACACGGCTGAGACAGAAGAAAACATTAGGAAAAAATCAAGCGGATCATTTTTGCAAAGTGAATCCAGTATTTTGGTCCCAGTTACTTTGGGAGCAAGAACTGTTTTAAAATCATTGACAGATTTAGATAAGATTAATGAATCGGATAAAAGGCCAGCGGCATGGAATATTCCATTAATTCCACCGAATTTTTGGTGGACTAGATTGATCAAACCCGTCATTTCTTCGAGGTTGGTCACATCTGCTTGCTGATAAATGATCTCCCCTTTTTGTGGCAAGGGTAGGTTTTTTTCAGCGGATCGCCCAAATAATATAACTCGTGCCTCTCTATTATTTGCCAGATCATAGGCTAAGATTTTACCTAAAGCGCCAAGACCTCCACTAATGAGATAGACACCGCGGTATCGGAATGGCGATTTACCATCATCTGTCAGATTTATAGTTTGGTAATTAGCAGTCCATCGCTTTTCCAAGGTATAGAGAACATGGGTCACTGGAGCATTTATTTCACTTATAATCGCGTGAATTTCTCTTTCCGTATTAGCTAAGTGCTGATGAATTCCAACTAGCTTTACATGAATATTAGGTGCTTCGATCCTTAAGGTTTTCAAATATCCGGCAATCGCTGCTTCTGTGGGTGGTAAATGATCAGAAGAAAACTGATAGTGATAGACAAGGGAAAGATTGCCAGTATTTTTTTCAGCGATAAGGGCTTGGGTCAGTAAAAAGAGCGCGTATAGGCCATTAGTTAATTGCTGATTCAGGGTGGTTAATTTATCTTCGATGCCAGAGCGCTTATGAATGTCTTGCTGCCAATTGAATATAATAGCCTGTACATCAGAATGAGCGGTTGACTTTATTAAGCGCTGATAATCAGCTGCTTTATCTATGGTCAGTGCATATCGGCTTGATGAAATTTGTTCATACTCTATTCCCGGATGAACCCAGATGCAGGAACAATGATAAAGACTAAGGTATTCCTTAATACGATTTGCCCGATTCTCATCAACATCAAAAACAAGTACTGTCCCTCGTGTTGTGGGTATGAAGGGTTTTAAGTTGGCAATATCCTGCCAAATAGGTCTATACAGACTCAGCGTAGAATTTTTTACTTTGTTCCGTTTAATCCAAAAATGAGTTTTGGCAAATCGATAAGAAGGCAAGGACAATCGTTGATAGTTCCTGGACCGATACAATTTTTCCCAGGGTATAGTGACACCGCAATCATAAGCTTTTTTTAATTGAGCAAGAGAACCTTCTGCTATAAGTTGTTCAATATCGCAAGCGCTGTAAGTATCTACCTTCTCCGCGGGAAAAGTGAAATTTTCCAAATAATTCTTTATTTGACTAATTAATTCACTTACAGAGTTCACAAGAAAAGCGACTCGATAATCAAAATGGCATCGGCCAACGGATAAGGTATAGCAGAGGCTTGCAATTGAATCAGAAGCGCCCTGTTCGGCTAAGTACGCCAACATGTTGCTTAATGATTGTTGAAAGCTTTCAATTGTTTTAGCCGAAAAACAGGCAAGATACGTGGATCTGTCATTTATCCTGATATCAGGTAAATGGGTGGGGGCTTCAGCGACAATAACATGAGCGTTTGTGCCACTTATACCAAACGAACTCACTGCAGCAAAACGTTGTTTGTTCTCTTTTAATGGCCAGTCCGTGAGTTTATCAATGACAAAAAAAGGACTATCTGCGAAGTTGATTGCGGTATTTGGTTTATCAAAATTTATAGTTGGAGGAAGTTGTTTAAATTTGAGGCTTAACATTAGCTTTATAAAACTCACTAGGCCTGCCGCAAAAATAGTGTGCCCAACGTTCGGTTTTACAGATCCTATGCCGCAATATTGCTTTTTCTCAGTAAATTTTCTATAGGCTTTTGCTAATGAATGAACTTCTACCGGATCACCAAGCTTTGTTCCGGTACCATGGGCTTCAACATAATCTATATCACCAGCATTCACACCAGCACGTTGCAAAACCTCGGTAATTAGTGCTGTTTGCGCTAAACCATTAGGAGCTGTGATTGCATTAGTTTTACCATCCTGGTTTATCCCTGTTGCTTTAACAATACCGTAGAGATGATCGCCATCCGCAAGCGCTTTTGATAATGGCTTAAGCAAGACGGCAGCAACTGCTTCCCCTGGGATAAACCCATCTGCCCGGTCATCAAACGCTTTACATTTACCATCATGAGCCAGCATGCCAGCATTTCGCCAGGCTAGGGCGTAATCTCTGGTCAAATTTAAAAAACAACCGCCAACTATTGCAGCATCTGCCTCACCTGATTTCAGACTTTGACAAGCAAGATGAATAGCTACCAGAGCAGATGAACAAGAGGTATCAATTGTCATTACCGGCCCTTTGGTATTTAAAAAATAGGCGGCTCGTGATGCTAGAATGGATGCTTCAGTGCCCGTGAATCCATAAGGTTCACTATAGGCGCCTTCCTCTTTTACCTGTTGACGATAATCATTGCTTGTCCCAGCTACAAATATGGCAAGCTTGGAATCTGAAAAATGATGAGGATTATAGCCAGCATCTTCGATAGTTCGCCAACACTCCTCAAGAAATATTCGTTGTTGGGGGTCGGTTTTTTCAGCTTCCACACCTGACATTTTAAAGAAAGAGGCATCAAAGTCTGCAATGTTATTTATAAAACCGCCATGATCCCAATTGGGGTAAGCTTCATCATCCAAAGGCTTATCCGAGGCAGACCATCTTTGTAAGGGCACTTTACCAATGCTGCAATCACCGGCCTTGAGATTTTGCCAAAATTGGCCAATATCATCGGCTCCAGGAAAACGACCAGAAATACCAATGACAGCAATGTCCTCGCTTAATTCGCCCGGAGAAAAGAGTTGTTGCTTTTCTTCATATACATTTTTAGCAGTAATTATTGCTTGTGAAAAAACTGCATCGGTACAATAAGGTTGCTTGGAAACATTTTCGACATCTTGCCAGTGATTCTTTTTAAAAAGCGATATCCAGGAATCGTCTTTTAATAGAGGACCGTTAGCAATTCGTAATTCGCTATCCTCACATCCCCACCAGCCTTCCGTTAATCCAAAAATAATCGTAATAAAATCGGTAGACTTATCTAACTCGCTTATCACTAAATGACCGTTTAAGCGCAGCATTTGCTTAATATTTTCAAGTGTTATTTTAATATTCTTTGTAGCGTGCAAAACATTAGAGGCTATAACAATATCAAATGATTCCCGCTCATATCCTTGTAAGAGCGGATTTTGCATGACATCAAATTCTTTAAATTGCACAAATGAGTATTTGTTTTTAAACCTTTGCTCACCATAGTTTAGAAAAAATTTGGAAAGGTCTGTGTAATAATAGTCAATTGGCAAATTCAAAGGCTCCAAGCCTGCCAATATTGATTGAGTCGCACCACCTATGCCTGCACCTATTTCAAGGATTCGCAGCGCAGAACTACGCGGAATTTGCTGCCGAGAATCTTTTGCAAATTGAACAATAGATTTAGAGAGCTTTTCATTATAAAAATCAGCAACTGGATTGCCAGCGTAGACTTTAGCCAAGCATTCCAAACCGCCATCCAGAAATAAAACATCCACTGCTGATGTTTGTCCTGAAATAACTTGTAAAAGATGATTAAAAGCGTTTTGCAACAGTTGTAGATAGGGAGCTATTTCAGGGTGTCTTTGGTTTATGTGCTGGTAACTAGTTTCCAGGTTGTCCAGTCTGACAGTTAACAGTTTATCGTTGAGAGCTGGTAGCGTGAGAATTTTGTCATCAATAATACGAAGCCATCCTTGATTGGCTAAAATATAGATCAGTGCCTGACAATAGTCGTAATATTTATTTTGTACATTGAATAAACGATAGATATCAGAAAAATGATATAGGCTATCAGGCTCTGTAAATACGCCTTGCGTCTGAAATAGTTTCAATAAAAAATAACGGGAATAGTCTTCTACTTGCATCAAAGGATCTGCAGCAGAAGTTGAGTAAATTTTATTATCTATTTCTTTTGCATAGTGATTGTTCAGGAAGTCGATGAATGCCGGAATTTCACTATACTCAAACATGACCTCAATCCCAAGGCTGATACCTAGTGATGCATTTAATATTGCAATAAAATCAAGCGCATTTAATGAGGTAATTCCTATTTCAAGGAATGTATCACCACGAGACCAATCATCCTTATAAACATCAAAATCTTCTTGAAAAATTCGTTTAATTTCATTACTGATCAATAGCTTTCTTTGTGTAGTCAACTTTGTAATCTCACATTGTAAAGTTCATTTAACTTGCCTACATTCCCACCGTGCATAGACATTGCAGGTAATATTACTGACTCTGTTTCTACATTTTTTAATAAATATTGAAGAAAATTAGCCAACATGCCATTTGGACTTAAATCCAGATATAAACAAGGCCCTTGTCTTTCTAATAATTGAATTGTCTCTTCGAAACGAACTGGTAGAGAGGCCACGTTCCAAAAAAAATCGGGATCGACCCTTGATACTTCGTTCACATAAGTTGATGAGATAATTGAACAACCCGGAGTAAAAAAACGAACAGAATCCATAAAGCCCTGATAATTTTCTTTGATATCAGCTATCAGAGGTGAGTGAAAAGGGTAATGTATCGGAAGAATTTGCGATGTGATGGATAAGGGTATCAATTGAGATCGCAAATTATTAATTGCTTCTATTGTGCCTGAAACCACAAAATGACCTGGGAAGTTTATAGTGGCCAGAAAGCAATCTTCGAATAATTGAGGATAGTCATCCATCATCGCTACTGAAGAAAGAATAACTAACATACCTCCGGTTTGACATTTTTGCTTAACAACTGACGCCTGAAAAGCCACTATAGTTGCTGCGTCTTCAACCGTCAGGGCGCCGGCTAAAGTAGAGGTAACCAACTCCCCTAAACTGTAGCCAAGTAAGCAGGCCGGATAAAGCCCTTTATCGATAAGGAGTGTAGCCAGACAATATTGCGTCAGGAAAATAGCGGGATGAGTATAACTAATATCTGAAAACTCAGCATAACAATCGATAGGAGAACGATAGAGAACAGCAGCTAAAGATTCGCCCATTATTCGTTTAAAAATCTGATCATAGTAGTCGATTAATTGTTTAAATTTAGGCACATTTTGATAAAGTTCATGAAGCATGCCCGGGTATTGACAACCTTGTCCGCCTGCTAAAAAAACCAGCTTGTAATCGTTGATATTCATATTGTTTCTAATTCATCCATTGATAATTTTATCTGCTCGATAACCTGGCCAAAATCGCTATCTAATAATAAAGAAAAATGATCGCTTTCTTGCTCAATAATTTCTATTTCTGGTAAGAATAATTCTTGCCAGCGCTTGCCATGATCTGACGCAGACAGCTGAATTTTTGGTAAATTCAAGGGATTGTCACTCCCTATCAAACCTTTATTTGCAGAAACCAATATTATTTTTACAGAAGGATTCAGATAAGGTTTGGCCTGATAATTTTGTTCAGCTATAAGATGAGTATTGAGAATATATTCCATCTTGCTCAAGAGCGCTTCCAATTCATTATTTGATAAAGAAGTATATTGTAATAAGTGTTGAGTGACTATTTTTAGTGCTTTGTGCGGCGAAAATGTTAATAAATCATCTGAGGTTAAAAAGGATTCTCCATGCCAAAGCGTAGTTAATGCATTAGCTGTGATTAGCATGCGCAAGTTATAATTCGTTGCTTGATACGCTTCTTTTAGAATTTGAGATCCAGGGGCATAAGAATCCAGTAAAACAATATGTGAAACCAGTTGCCCTTGTTCAAATAATTGTTGTGCGATTTCAAATGCGATGGTTCCACCAAATGAATATCCCCCCAAAATATAGGGTCCCTCAGGCTGAATATGGCGAATTTCCTCAATAAGCGTGTGAGCCATTTGCGGCACATTATTGATTGGTTCTTCATTTTTTTCCAAACCACGGGCTCTAAGACCATAGATAGGATAATCCTCCCCAAAGCACTGAGCTAATCGATTCAGCCACGAGATGTTACCCGTAGAACCATGAATCCAAAAGCTTGCTTGTTGTAGCCCTGAGCGACGAAAAGGGACCAACAAGGATTGAGAAGCACTTTCAGTTGCCTGTGCTAAAGGAGCGCTTAGGGAGCGATTAAGAAGGAATCGGTCATGAAGAAACACAGCAAGTTCATGTGCATTGGCATGTCTAAAAAAGAGTATGGGTTCCACACTAATTTGATAGTCAGTATCCAATTTTTTAGAGATAGTCGATGCATCAAGCGAATTTAATCCAAAGGCAAGAAAACTATCCGATAAATTAACTCGGTTTGTAGGTATGCGTAGAGTAGATTCAAAAACACGGCAAATAGCTTGTTGTAAATTCTCTATAGACTTTATTATCAAACCGCCCTTTTCGGTTAAAGGTCTGAGGTACTTAGTCGAGGGTACTTCAGATTGTGATGTCGTAAGTAATTTATCAATTGCAAATAATTTTTTCAGTTTTTCAAGATCGCCATAAAGCACTCCAACTGCGTGATATCCGGTAGAGAGTAAGCGTTGGAGTTGCTTAAAAGCCAGATTACCCTCTAGGAAATCAAATCCTAATTCACTAAGCTGAGCAGCTTTTGCTGGGGAGAGGTGATTGTCTTCAAACCACTGCGACCATAAAATACTATAACACTTACCTGATCGTTGCCCTTTTGAACTGAATTCATTTCGCCAATTGGCAAAACTATTTTGAAACGCGCAAGAAAATGCATAATCTGCACCTCCGCCTAATCCTGTGATCGATGCAATCGAGGAGAATAGTAGAAAGAAATCTAGAGAGTCACTTTTTGTTAATTGATCTAAATGCCAGGTTCCCAATAATTTTGGTTCTATAACCCGGGAAAGAGACTGTATTGATTTTGTTTGGAGTAGGCCGTCTTCTACAACAGTAGCCATCTGAATAATGCCATGAACAGTCTTGATAGTCTTACGCATATCCGCCCATTTTCTTGCCAGACTTCCATAGTGATTAATATCAGCGGAAATATAATGGATGCCTTTGCAATCTATACCAATGATTTCTGCCAACTCAGACTTAGATAATTGACGTCGACCTATTAAAATAATAGTTGCATCGTAATCCTGAATTAAAATGCGAATTAATTGTTGACCTACTGAGCCTAATCCACCAGCTAACACATAGGTCCCTTTTTTTCTAAAACCAGGCGCTTGGGTTTCTTCTTTCCCCATTCCTGACTTAAGGGAATAAACCCCTTTAATCCTACGTTGGTTATTTTTATAAAGGACCTCACAATTTTCAAAGACATTGTCACGGCAGGTTGTTTCCTGTCTAATTATTCTGGCAACTTGCTCTACTGTTTCTCCCCCAGGACTAATACACAAGCTGCGACCAATAAATTGAGGATTTTCTTGCATATAGGATTTTAAGAATGCTCCTATCGCATGGTGATGCGCAGTGGATAAGCAATTGGCTTTTGGAGCAGAGGAAAACACATAAAATAGCATCAAAGATTCACCAGCTAATGCAGTAGCTTTTTGCAATAGCAATGTTAATGAATAAAGTCCTCGATTGAGCAACTGTTGCCAATCATCCTTGCACTTTAACTCTTTGCCTTCCTGAGGATTTAAGTAATGCAACAAATGAATAATCATTCTGATGGGTTGATTATAGGATGCCAACTGACTCATTAAATCATCATAGTGATTCTCTTGTGCATCATTAAGCTCAATGAAATGTTCTGTCCGAATAGCAAATTGTTGTCCTGGGGTGATACAAACAAACTTACAGAGATTAAACGGGGTAGTCTGCTTAAGCTTGTCGATAAAACTTGTTGTATAAGCATCATCTTGTCCAATAATTAGGACTAAACCTGGCAAAATCCCAGCTTCCTGTGAAAAATCTTCTCTTGAATCGACCCAGTCATTATAAATTAATAAAGGTTCACCTGAAGGTTTGGCTTCTATTTGTGACGAATCAGAAGTAGTACTAATCCAATAGCGTTCCCTCGCAAAAGCGTAGGTTGGTAATGAAATAAAGCTCCCCGAATTGTCCCACTTGACTTTGCTACCTCTGGTCCATAGATAGGCTATAAAATTATCGGGAACAGGAAGATCAGGAGCAGAATTAGGATCATAAAAAAAGCAACCCTCATTAAGATCTTCAACCGGGTTTTCGCAAAATTGCAACAACTTGGTGACTAATTCCTGTTTATCACTCACAACCAGTGCTAATCGTACATCCATTTCTTCGCGACCCTGTTGTAAAGTATAAGCAATATCATTCAAATTCAGTTCTTCAGCCGAATTTCCCTTTATAAAAACAGCTAATCGACGCGCATTTTCTTGTAATTGGGACAGGGTTTTTGCAGACAAAGGGATAGTCAAGGGTGCAACCCTTAAGGTATACGAATCAGGAATTTTATTTTTTGATAGATATTCTTCAATAATAATGAACGCATTGGAGCCGCCTGCGCCAAAGCCACTTAGACCCGCTCTTAATGGTTCAACCTCATTGCCTAACCTTAAAGGCTTCCAATCGGCAAAAGTTTGTTGAACTGTGAAGGGTAAATTAGTGAAGTCAAGATCAGGATTTAAAGTATTTGAGTGTAAAGAGGGCACCAATTTTCGATGCTTGAGTTGTAATAACACTTTAGCCATAGCAGCAGTTCCTGCCGCAGCCTCGAGATGACCAATATTTGACTTCACGGAACCGAGAGAACAATGGTAATTAATAGCACCCATATCTGAGGCTTTAAAAACCTTCGCTAAACCTGCTAATTCAATAGCATCACCTAATGGAGTGCCTGAGCCATGGGCTTCAATATAAGAGATGGATGACAAAGGTACTTTAGACTTTTTAAGAACAGAAGAGATTAAAGCCGCCTGAGCATCCGGGTTTGGCACTGTAAAGGCTTGAGCACGTCCGCCATGATTGAGGCCTGTTCCTTTGATAATACCATGAATTTGGTTACCGTCTTCTTTAGCTGCTTGTAATGATTTCAAGATGAAGACACCAACTCCTTCACCTGGCACATAGCCATCTCCGCCCTTGCCAAAACTACGGCAGCGACCATCGCTAGAAGCAAAATGAAATTGGCTAAGGGTAAGATATTTGTGGACATCCAAGGCTAAATTAACCCCTCCCACTACTGCAATTTCTGAGGAGCCCGATCGTATACTCTCACAGGCTAAATGAAAGGCCGTTAACGTAGAAGAACACATAGTATCTAAAGCAAGTGAAGGCCCTGAAAAACCAAAAAACCAAGAAACCCGATTAGCAATAGAGGCAAAGGATGGATCGGGTAAAATAATTCTGTCCGCCGTGTTTTGCTGATATTCCAACAGATGATATTCACTCGACATAACACCAACAAATACGCCAGCTGGAATGCCAACACTATTTTGATATCTTTCGATAAGCTGGGAACGTGTGATCCCTGCATCTTCGAAGGCTTCCCATACAACCTCTAAAAACAAACGTTCTTGAGGATCCATGAAAAGCGCATTTCCAGGGGAAATATTAAAAAAAATGGGGTCAAATTGGTCAACTTCCGCTAAAAATCCGCCCCATTTTGCATAAGTTTTTCCAAGGGTATCTTGTTTTTTATCAAAATATTGCCTTAGATCCCAGCGCTCTTTGGGAATCTCAGTGATGCAATCCTTCGCGTTCTTTAAATTTTGCCAAAATTCCTCAAGATTTTCCGCCATGGGATATCGCCCCGCCATCCCAACTATTGCAATTTCTTCAACCTGACTTTCCTGTTTTACTTTTTGAGTCAAAAGATCTAAAAGAAGTAACTTCTTTTCATGCAGACTCATTTTACTCAGATTCATTTTAAAACCCTTATCTGGCACTAATCGGATAGCATCTCAATCAACCCATCAATCATCTCTTCTGATAAACTTTCGATTTGCTGACTAACTGGTAATTTTTTTACTAAATCAGATTCTTTTATTGTCATATCAACTGGTTGATTAAATTGATTAACCGCTGGCGCATGGTTTTGCTGGAGGTAATTAGCTACTTTCCCAAGAGTATTGTGTTCGAATAATAGTGTTTTTGGTAAAGGACCCCAATTTTTTTGCAATTTTTCAACGAAGGAGAGGGCCAATACTGAATCTAGTCCAAATTTTTCCATAGGATCTGATAAGGATATTCTGTCTGCCGAAAGTTTAATCAAATCAGCTAAGGTAGATACTAAATAATTTTCCAGAACTTCTTCATGCTTATTTAACAAAATACCCTCTTCATTCTTCTCAGAATTCACCAATGAAGGCGCGGAATAGATTTTTGTTTCATTCCCCATTAACCAGTTGCCCATGGGTTGTAAATCATTTGTGTAAACCACTACCGCCTGGGAATAGGGCTGCATCATTAAGGTTAACAATGCTTTAAGGCCCTGCTCATCAGGTAATATATCCAGCCCGGCTTGCTGCATGTCGACTTGCAACTGCTTACTAAGAAGCATTTGACCCTCTTGCCAATAAGGCCAATTAATCGCAATAGTATGGCCCTTTCTTTTTTTAGCCTGAACAAGTTCTGTTCTAATCCCTGCAAACTCATCAAGAAAACCATTTGCTGCTGCATAATCACACTGTCCCGGTATAGCTGCGATGGATGCCAGTGAGGAAAATAAAATAAAAAAATCAAGTGGCTCATCAGCCGTGGCCCGATCGATGTTTAGCGTACCCTTTATTTTAGGTGCCAAAACAGAATGAAAATCCTTTTGCGATTTATAGAGAAAGAAATTGTCAGCTAGTACTCCAGCCAGTTGGATAACTCCATTTAAGGGTCCAAATCGTTTTTTAATTTCTATTATTGTTTTATGAAGTACCACACAATCATTAATATCCACACTAATGTAGTAAACTCGACCGCCGCCTTGCTCAATAGACAGAATAGACTCATACAATGAATGATTCATGGGAGTCCGGCCTAATATGATCAGGGTCGCTTGATATTCTTTTGATAAATAAGCAGAAATTTTCTGCCCTATGCCACCTAAACCACCGGCTAGTAAATAAATTCCTTTTTTACGAAATGAGATGCTGTGTAATTGTTCTGTCGGCTGTTCAATAAGCCTATATTGGCGTTGAAGTCGCTCGTTGCTTTCTGAATAATAAACTGCACCAGGCGGAGACTCTATAGCCATTTCTTTTTCTACTGTTCTTAGCAAGTCCCTGGATTGCTCGAGAAGAGTTGATGAAATCATAATCAACTTGCTTTTTAATTCAGGATGTTCAACAGTTAATACTTTTAGAAAACTGTTGGTTGATGAAGCGATTAGCCTTCCCACATAGCTGTTATAAGGAGCTATAATCGCCAATTTGCAGCTCGCACGCCAAGTTGTTTTTAAAAAACTTTTTACTAATAAAAAAAGCTTTTCCATCTCAGCCATAATAGGTGAAGAGGCCTGCTCACTAAAAAATAGTTCCTGTTGTTGAAAGTCTCTGGACAATTGCCAATTATAGATAAGTGACTTAAGCGTCACCTTTTCCTTGAGCAAAGCATCGAACAATAAATCATAATCAGACTGGCACAACGGATTAATTGTAAATTGGCGGGGCCCAAATTGTGAGAATTTTTCGCCGGGTTCAACCACAATACCCTGTTGATAAGCGGGTTCTAGGTGATTAACAAAAAAGAGAGTGGCCTCATAATCAAGGCTTGTCATCTTCTGCTTATTTTCAACTTCTGCTGAGTCCCACTGTGGCACAAAATAATATAGATGAGGGTTTTGAGTTACCGGGAAATGAAGAGCCTTTGCTATACCTTTGAAACTAACACCATATAAAGAGGCATATAGATCGCCATTTTGGCCTAATATAAATAAATTCAATGTTATGAATTGGGTAGCTGCTGACTCTTTCTCGATTCTTCCATAAATCTTATGTTCATCATCGAGCTTTTTATGCACAACCAGTTTTTCAATAGAAAATGGTAAATAATGGGTATCCTTAGTCTCACTTAGCAAGCAAGCAACCAATTGAAATGCTCCTTCAATTAATTGACAGGGTAAGGTCGTATTTAATGAAAAAGGTAATCGGTTTATTTTAATATCAGAAATTATTTCATTGCGATTATAGGAAATATTATCTAATACCTGAAACATCTTTCCCAATACTACTTTGTGCTGCTTTAACTGTTGATAAAATAGCTTCTGCGATAATTTTTTGTCACAGCGTTCTGAAATGGCCTGCACCGATTCTGTTAAATAATTAGCTGGGACGTTTTTTTGTTTGATAAAAACTGCCCGCGCATGCTGCTCAGCTTGTTGTGAGAAAAGTGTTATGACTATTGATTCTTGCTGTTGTGCCCGAGTCATTTGCAGGCGGCATGGCTCGGTATCGACTAAAAAGCTGCTTGCCAAGACAAACTCACTTAACTGCCAATGCTCTGCTTGCATTCCGCTAAAAGCGATTTGATAACTCATATCCAGTAAATAACTTCCAGGCAGTAATTTTTGATCATTAATGCTGTGCCCTAGCAAGATTGGATCATCAGGCTGATAATTTTTCCAAAAGGTTTCCAGACTATTTTCTATATTCTTCTGATCATAGAATTGAACTTGCTGCTGCTCTACTTTATTGACCTGACCTGTATTTGCAGCCCTGTGCCAATGAGTCTCCTTAGCAAAAGAATAATGAGGAAGCGGTATGATTTTACCGCCTTGTCGGGAAAATAATTCTTTAAAAGAGATATCCTTCCCGAGAAGATAATCATTGAGTATCTCTCTTGCTGCTGGTGAACCCGATGTTAACGCCGGTTGGGGGAGATCTCCGTTTTTAATAAAGTAATCAAGCTTTACCACTACATCAGAGACAGATAAAGCATAAAATCCAAGGCGCTTGTTAAAATGATTTTTACCAACTGCCAGTGTATAAGCAAGATCCGGCAGAGAGAGGCTTCTCAATTTTGACTGACAAAAATCCAGTATTTTTTTGCAATAATTAGACAAAGCAACTGTGGTTTTTGCAGATATTACTATCAAGTACTCTTCTTGGTGAGGATAAACTGGCTGCTCAATGATAGGTGGCTCTTCCAATACAACATGAACATTTGTCCCACTTGCACCAAAAGAATTGATAGCAGCACGGCGGGGACTGGGGCCAGCCTGTTTCCATTCCGTCGTGGCTGTTTCTACGTAAAATGGAGTCTGCTGTAAATTTAAATACTGATTTTCTTGTTGATAATGCAATGAGGCAAATAATTTTTTTTCTTTGAATGCGCATAGTATTTTAAGCAAACCACAAATACCTGATGCTGTCATTGTATGGCCGATATTGGTTTTTACCGAACCAATTGCACAAACCTGGTTTTTGCTGACTGATTTTCTAAAGGTATTGGTTAAGGACTGTATTTCAATAGGATCACCTAATTTCGTCCCTGTACCATGGGCTTCGATATAGCTGATTGTTGCAGGATCAATAGCATATTGCTCATATACTTTTCTTTGAACTGCTGTTTGTGCAGCAGTCATAGGTGCTGCTATGCCATTGCTTTTCCCATCATGATTGATTGCACTGCCAAGCACGACTCCATAAATATGATTTTTATCACGTATGGCATCTTGTAAGGGTTTTAATACTACGCAACCTACAGCTTCACCCATGGCAATACCATCAGCATTATTGTCAAATGCTTTGCACTGACTGGGGGATAGCATTTTTGCCGCATCCAAAACCAAATGTGATTTTGGTCCATAGAGTAGATAGATTCCTGCAGCGATTGCAGATTGACATTCTTTGCGCAAAATACTCTGACATGCCAGATGAAATGCTGTTAAGGAGGAGGAACACTCTGTATCCACTACCAGACTTGGTCCTCGCAAATTAAAACAATGCGAAATCCTGGCAGCTAACATCCCTGCCGCATTACCGGTTAAAAAGAAAGTCCCTGCCTCTTCCCTGTTAACCTGCAGAGGATCCAGATAATTACCGGCTTTAGCTCCAATGAAAACTCCAATTTCCTGAGTCTCAGATTGCGAGACTGTATACCCGGCATCTTCAAAAGCTTTCCAGGCCTCTTGCAACAAAAGTCTTTGTTGAGGATCCATATATTGAGCTTCAAGCGGCGACATATTAAAAAATTCAGCATCGAATTGGTCAATGTCATTGAGAAACCCACCCTCATAGGAGCGTTCTAGTTGCCAGTAATTCGGCCAGTCTTGTAGTGCTTGACGTTCAGGAGAAAGCGGTCTTATTGAGTCAACTTTGTTTAAAAGATTGTCACAAAATTTTTCTATATTTTCAGCGTCAGGAAATTGCCCGGAAATACCTACAATTGCTATGTGATTAGACCTATCCACTCCGTTTTCTGGGTCTATACTCTGGTGACTTACAACAGATCTTTGCAATTGTTTGGGCACTGAAAAAATCGCTCGTATATCTTGTAAGCAAGTGTCCTCAGTTCCAACAATAACTTTTTTTTCCTGCCTAGGTTCGGGAGAAACAATAACCGGAATTTCTTTTTGAATCGTTTTTTTGCAAATAAATTCTGCTAAATCAGCTATTGTTTCGTATTCAAATAAATCCATTGGCTGTAGCTGAATCTTCAATTGAACATTAAGTTTATTGACCATCTCAATCAATGATATTGAATCAATCCCGAGTTCAGAAAATGCTTGAGCCTCATTAAGGTCTGAAATATCAACATATAATATAGATGCTACACAGGCGCTTATAGTCCTTAACACCTCGGGTTTTGATAGGGATTCCGGAAAGAGTTTTTTGGAATCTACAGCATTTTTTTTCCCGACAATCACAGCTTGTGAGACACTATTTTCACTGTGGTCATAGGGGACGCCATGCAAGTTTGAAACCGTTAAATGGGCATCATCGAGTAATTTTTTCCAGTACAAACTATCAAATAAAGGAGAATGCTCGATTCTATCTTCTGGGTTGGTAAATTCCCACCAACCATCTAATAAACCAAAAGTCAAAGTCAAATAAAAACTGACAGCAGTAGCTTCATTGATAATAAGTTTAGAATTTGGCTCCAAAATATTATCAATAAATTTTAAGGTTTTTTTGATATCTTTTGCGACGTGTAAAACGTTGGTAGCCAAGATGGCATGAAAATATTGTGGCAAAAAACCCTGCTCTTCAAAACAATTATTAATATCCAGTTTTTTAAACAGGATAAAAGGATATTGTTGAGTTAATCGTTGTCGACCATGATTTAAAAAGGCCTGTGAAACATCGGTGTAATAATATTCAACAAGACCTTTATGCATTGCTATTCGCGGCAATAGAGCGATTGAACTGGCCCCTGTTCCCGCACCCAATTCCAGGATACGGGTAACCACTCCTTTCTGGCTGTTTTCAAGCAGTATTTCATCTAATTCTTCAATCATCACTTGGTTTAGATAATGGGCAATCGGCGATTGTCCATATATTTTTTCCATAAAAGAAAAGGAATCGCCTTCAAAAAATAACTGGACGATTTCAATATCCCCTCTTAGTACCCCCAGGTATTGAGCAAATATTTTTTGAATTAAAATGATGTGATTATCCAGATTTGGAAATTCTCTTTTAATTTTCCGAGTTAGATCGGTAATTAATTGGTCAAGCTCGTATGATGTTTGCTGAATAAATTTAGATGTTGGCTTAATTAGCGTCTCGTTAGAAAGCCATCCATTTTTAACCAGTAGAAAAATAACCGCAGAGAAATGTTTTTGGTATTTATCCTTAATATTTAATTTTTCAGAGAGGACTTCAAGGCTATAGTTTTTATTAAAATCTTCCTCATCGAAGATATAGCGAATAAGCAATAGCTCTGCGAGTTGATTCAAATATTGCTGACTATCAATAGCCGCTTGCTTGTCCAGCACCTGGGGTGCTGATTTCTTTGACAAGAGATTCTGATTAAGTAGCGAAGGACTCTGATAAATAACTGTGCTGTCGATTGGACAATTAAGTGCCTCAATTTCTGACAGAGCCTCTTTAAGCAAATCAGTTTCCGAAATCTGCTCAAACCAGGATGCACCAGTACGAATTATCTTTAAGTCGGGCCGAAGCGATGAAGATATTTTGCAGGTGTAGCCTGATAAAGTTTGACCAGGTCCTACTTCAACACAAATCCTAAGGTCATTCATGGAGCAAATAGTATTGATTCCAGCTTCAAATTGCACTGGTTTACAAAGATGTTCGCCCCAATACTCAGGAGCACTTAGTTGCTCTGCGGTTATCCACCTGCCGGTAATATTAGAAATATAAGGAATTGCTGGCGGACAAATAGGGATATTTCTTGCACTATCGACTAAATTCTTTGCAGCAGGTCGTAATAATTCCGAATGAAAAGGATGCGTTGTCCTTAACCGCTGACAAACTATTCCCTCACGCTCTAGCCTGGATCGTAAACGTTCAACAGATTCATGGGTACCTGAAACAACAGTAAGATATTTTTCATTTACAGCAGATACCCAGATATCCTCGCCAAGCGAGCCAAGTTCATGGACATTTAAAGGTATGGCTAACATTGAACCTGAAGGGAGTTTATCAATCGCAGCAGCCCTTACAGACACTAATTTTACAGCATCCTGAAATGATAAAACTCCAGACAAGCAGGCAGCAACATACTCACCAATACTGTGACCAAGCATTGCATCCGGTCTAATGCCAAAGCTCATAAGTTGACGCGCGAGTGCATACTCAATGGCAAAACAGGCAGGCTGAGCTATCGTTGTGGCTTGGGCATTTAAGTCAGCCTGATTAGTGGTTCTTCCTAATAAAGCAAGCAAATCAACCGTTTCCCCGGTTTTTGAATCTACCTTATTTTTAGGAAGTTCTTCGGGGTACAAAAACTCAATCAAATCAATATTCAGATGCTTTTTAAAGGCCAAATTCGCACGACAGATCTCTTCCCAAAAAACACCATGCTGCTCATATAGTGTCCTAAAACTGCCTGGGTATTGATCTCCAACCCCGGGAAAAAGAAAAACGATTCCCGGTTTGCTCATCGGCAGCATTCCTCAGACTGGGCCATAGTGTATTCAGTTTTTTTAGCAAGAAAGGCACAGATATTGTGGATCGTATTAAAATTGCTGACTTTTAAATCTTCGTTTTCAAATCTAATGCTAAACTGTTTCTCAAGAAAATTTACAATTTGAAGTGCAAAAAGTGAGTTTACAAAGCCGAGCTGAAATATATCACTCTGAGCATCAAGATATTCTACATTGAGATGCTTGCACAAAAAATTACGAACCGGTTCTTCGATATGCTTCATAAAAGGGTACTCTTAATCTTAATATAAGCAGGAATATTCAAAGGATTCTCCATGTTACACTCCAAAAGAAAGTTAATATTGTCCGAATGAATTTCTTCAAATCCATTGAATTTATAGGTGATATACATCTGACGATTAACATCGTTTGAAATAAATTTAGCTTGCAACTTAAGAGAGGCTTTAGAGGCAAGTTGATGTATAAATGCGATTAAGGTGTTCACAATATTGCGCGACATGACTCGACAAGACACCAGCAATAAATTTATCACCCAGGCTTCAGCAGTTTTCTCAATCAAAGTTAAACCAATGGTACCGTAAGACCCATATTTATCCTCTAAAGAGCAAGATAGGACCTCGTGTTTTTCAGAATGCATATAATGATGTAACTCATCATAGGTGTAAGTAATTCCCGTTGTATTTAATTGATTTGTGCGAATAGTTAGTTCCTCAGCACGTTTTAAGTCATCTTCTGAAATGCGATTGATTGACAGTTGTAAATTCAACTCTTTAAGAAAATCAATATTAGACCCAAAGGATTGCTCAGCCTGCTTCCGTACTTCATCAATTTGATAATATTTTCTTCTTTGCGCTGATTCCGCAGTAATAAATCGGGGAATACAGGCTTGGTTGTTAGGGAATTCTAAAGCCTCTTCGGGGGTAAAAGTCATGACGGTAGGATGTTTTGATTTTACTTCATCCAATTCGAATATTTGATCATCTACAAAAGCGATGGAATCCACAGCAATATTGATATTTCTAGCAATATTCTCAATAGAAATTGATTTATCATTCCAGTTAATTTCGGGATAAATAAAATAGTCCCATAACCCCAGTTCAATTAGTTTTTTTTCAGCTAAAACATAATCATTCCTACTTGCAATAGAATGAAGAATTCCGCGATTATCCAGTGTTTTTATGACCTGAACGAGATTTAGATTGAGATAAACAGGCGTATTTTCCAGAAGCACCCCATCCCAAATAGTATTATCCAAATCCCATATAATACATTTGATTTTATTAATCTTGTCCATTATTCATAATTTCCTAAAAAACTTTTCCCGATAAGAAGACGCATAATTTCATTAGAGCCTTCAATTAACTCACATACTTTTGCATCGTGTATAAAACGTCTTATCGGAGAATTTTCGTGATAGCCTTCTGCACCATAAATTTGTAGGGTGTCGTTGGCTGTTTGAGAGGCAAGTCTTGCACTGACATACTTTGCAATCATCACATCCTCTAGGGCATCTAGAAAATTTTGTTCCATTTTAGTGCCTGCATTTTTACAGAGCAAACTGACAATCTTTCGATTCGCGAGCATATCTGAAATCATTGCGCTAATTAATTGAAAATCAATGAGCCTGGATCCATCCGGACGGCTTCGCTGTACTTTTTTTTGAACAAGAGAAATGCAGGCATCAATAATGCCCAAGCAGCCACAGGAAACACTATAGCGACCTAAGGTTAACGAACGTGTTGCAACAAAACTGAGGCCAATACCGGGCGAACCAATAAATTGTTCTTCTTTAACCAAAACGTCATCAAAACATATTTCTGCAAGCATTGAAGCCGATTTTCCCAATGCATTTTGAATGGGTTTGATACTGATATTTGGCGAATCCGTTGGCACCAGAATAGCAACAGGATGTTCACCGTTTAACTTTGCAAAAACTAACAATACATCAGCAACTTGTCCAAAAGACACCCATACTTTGTTGCCTCTCAAATAATAGTCAGATTTTTTTATCAGAATAGTTTGAATTTTATCAATACTAGAACCCAGATCAGGCTCTGTTAATGCAAATGCAGCAATAATTTTGCCCGCGGCCAACTGTGGCAACCAGGCTCGTTTTTGACTTTCATTACCAAAGCCCTGGATCGCCTCAGCAACCATGTCATGAACTGTCAACAAGGATCGTATAGAAGAACAAGCCTTCCCTACCATCCTGGTTAATTTTCCATAACTCGTATAACTTAGACCCAAACCTCCATACTCCTTATTGATCAACGTCCCAAGCATGTCCTGAGAGGCTATTTTTATAATCAAGTCCAATGGGAGTTTAGCTTCCAGGGCAAACTGGTTTGCAAAAGGTGCTATTTGTTCTTGAACAAATCTATGCGAGGCTCTAAGAAAGCTGGATTCATCTACTGTTTGATCAATTTCATCACATCCTCTCATATTGGTATAATCCTATTCCTGTTTTGCGACCAAACTGACCTTGTTCAACTAAATCGACCAATAATTTAGCTGGCATATACATTTCTTGTTGAAATTCGGAATAAAGTACATTGAGAGAATGAAGAACCGTATCTAAGCCAATCAAATCAGCAGTCATTAAAGGCCCCATTTTATGACCTAAACATTTAACAAATAATTCATCAATGTGAGCGGCCGTTTGACATAGATTCTCCTCAAAAACCTTGATCGCTTCATTGAGGGTAACCATAAAAACTCTATTAATAACAAAACCAGTTTTATCCTCGACTATAACTCCGGACTTTCCCAGTGAAGATAACATTTCACGAGCTCTATCCAAGGTTTCTTGAGAGGTCAAATTGGTTCTGATTATTTCGACAAAAGATTTGATGGGGGCAGGGTTCATAAAATGAATCCCTAACATTCGATGAGGGTAATCTATAAAAGGAGTTAAGGATTTAATTGAAATACAAGATGTATTGATTACAACCAGACAATCGGGCTTGATAATTATTTTTAATTGGCTAAGTAGAGAGCTTTTTAATTCGAAAGATTCGGTCGTATTGTCAATGAGATAATCACAGCACGCTAACTCACTAATGTCCTGGCTCTTGTGAATAAGTTTTTTTAATTCATCAAGCTTCTTTTTGGGATTGCCAAAAAAACATTGCGTTTTATAGCTTTGCTCGAGTAATTCGTCAACTTTATTCAATACACTTTGCTGATTATCAATCAATATTACATTATAGTTATGTTCTGCAAAAACATAGGCAACGCCAATACCCATTGTACCCGCACCAAAAATTCCCACCGTTTTCAAAATCTTTTATCCTTATATCAACCATTACGAATTTATTAAAAAAATCAGGAACAAATTATACTTTTATTCAACCAATCTGCGGTTGCATACATCAATTTCTCGGCTATCTTATCGACATGACGGTTGCGCCAATTCTCCAGGGAAGAGCCCTTAACCCACTGATTGAAAGCTCCGAGCGCTGGTCCTGTATGGATTTGATAATTAACTCGTTGCTGTTTATCCCCTTTCAAAGCTAAGCGCATTGAGTGAATAAAATACCATCTGAAAACAAGCGCCATTTTTTGTTTATCATTTTTTTCTGCTCTCTCTATTTCCTGAGGAGAGCTCTGTAGGTAGTAATTTTTAGTTTCTGAATAAACCTCTTCGAAGCTTCGTCCAAAATAGGTTGTTTCTATCTGCTGGCGAAGTGTTTCATCGATATCTTCCCATCGGCTATAGTTGCGCCATAATTCATATAATTTATTAGCACGTGTTGGAAAAAAAACTCCTTTTTTCATAACTTGAACTTTTGCACCTATTTCAAACATATCACCAGCAGGTGCATAATCAGTATCTTGCACGTTTAATTCAGCCAACATATCTTTTACCTCATCACTAATAGACGCTTCGACTGTGCACTGATTGATTGAACCGGTCATCACAAACTCAGCTCCTAAAACAAAGGCCGCTGCTGCCGCTTCAGGAGTACCTATTCCCCCTGCCGTACCAACACGTACACGATGCAGTAAATTATGCTTGAGACTTAGATCATTACGTAGCCGAATAATTGTCGGAAGTAATACCGCTACAATTCCCCTGTCGGTATGCCCACCCGAATCCGCTTCAACGCAGAGATCATCCGCCATGGCAACTGTTTGTGACAAGATAGCCTGTTCTTCTGTGATCTCAGACCTATTTAACAATTGTTCAACCAGGCAAATAGGGGCTGGACTTAAAAAAACATGAGCAACCTCTGGTCTGGATATTTTGCCCATGACCTTATGTTTTATAACAAGCTCACCCTTATGATTGCGTTCTAATCCCTTAAGACGATACTTGACTAAAGCCAGGGTCATCTGAATAAAAGCTGCAGCCTCTACATTACAAATTCCGTATTTTAAAAAAAGATTAACCATATCCATTTCAAGGGATGGATTTATGGCATTGCAAAGAAGATTCATTCCATAAGATTCGCCCGACGATAATTGATTCTGGATAAACTGAATATTTTGCTCAACTATAGGTAGTTTCAAACCGCCCGTTCCAAAGTACCCCATCAAGCCAGCTTTACCCATACGAACTATAAGTTCTTTAGAGGCGATCCCTTTCACCATAGCGCCTGTAACATAGGCAAAACGAATATTGTAAGCTTTTCGAAATTCAGCGGATCCTAAAAGCTCTGCTGAAAATACAGGTCTAGGGTAGCCACTTTGCCCAGTAGAACTATTGAATGTTTTGCGATCGCAACCAGTTTCCATATGATTTTTCTTAGACTTAACCAACAGTAGTGTTGATTCATTTAGCGCCAAAAAATAAATGAAAAATATATCAAGGTCAATGATTAGCGCGAAATAAATTATCCTTTATTTTCACAGTTTGCCTTTATCCAATTCAATCCTTAAGTTATTATGTGCTGCATTTTCAGCCATTTATGGAAACTGAGACTATTAAAGCTGAAATCTGGCGATACTTTTCTACATTAAATTTGAACTTTAGGAACCTAAATGCGCCTTATCGCCAACCCCCAATCTATTACCAACTTACAAAACCTGGATGATGCACAAAAAACATCCATCAAAAATAAACAAATTCCAATTTTAAATTTTGGAGAGTTGCTAGTTTTAGAAACATCTGAGGGCACTCTTTATGAAATAGAAACAGACCAGGATATTGTTGATTTTGAAGCAACTAAAAGTGAGATACATGGAAGCTGGAAAATACTTTGCAATCAGTTTCTTGCAGAGGATACTTCCCTCGTACCGGAGTCAACTGACTTAACGATTACTCGAACCAAGGCAATAGTAGATATATTAAAACTTGCCGCTCCTATTACAGGCACATTAGGCATCTACTTTGCTACTAATTTTGTAACAGGAATATTTCTGGCGGAAATTTCAACCGAGCTGCTCGCATCGATGGCTATTATTGATTCACTTGAAACGCCTCTTACCACAATTTGTCAATCTACCTTAAATGCCATTTCACCTTTAATTGGACGCTATAAGAAAATATCGCCTACAACAGTTGGAAAAATAATGCAGCAAGGCTATTTACTAGGTTTAGCTGAAAGCATTCCATCCATACTTATTCGATATTATTCCAGGTCTCTATTATTAGCTTTAGGTCAATCTCCCAGATTGGCATTACATGCAGAAGCCTATTTTCGTGCATCTCTATGGGGCTTGCCTGTAAGTGTTTTAGTATCTGCTGATGAGCAATTATTGCTCGCACAGAATAAAAAGTTACTTTACTTAGTTATGAGCATGGCTGATCTCGTTGTAACTCTGGGGCTTGCATACATATTTTTACATGGTGAATTAGGATTCCCGGCTATAGGAGTGGCAAGTTTAGGCTACACCTATGCAATTCGTGCCTGGCTTTCATTTTGTGCGTATAAATTATACTTCATACTAAATAAAGAATTTGCACCTTATCGTTTATTCAATCTTTCATTACAAAATGTATTTTCTGAACTGACGGTTTTTTTAAGAATATCTTTACCTATTATGCTTCAGACCATTTCAAAAATGGGCTTTATGTTTACTGGTACTATGTTAGTTGGAAAATTTGGTATATCCACCCTGGTTAGCCTTCAAATTGTGTCACGATATGCATCAATTTCTATTTTACCCGTGCAGGCTATTGCATTATCAACTTCCATCTTAATTGGCATAGCCTACGGGAAAAAGAAATTCCACTCTATTGAGCGCTACGGGAATATTGGTATTTTAATGGGGCTATTGCATACCAGCGTGCTATTTGGAATATGCGCTGCTATTCCTACTTTATTAGCCAAACCATTTCTTGATGTAACCAATCCTGACAAATCTGAGATAGTCGCCTTGCTACGCCCTTTTTTTATGGTACTTATGGGAGGCCAAATACTAGAGTCTATTGATACTATAAGTGTGGGCGCATTGAGAGGTTTAATAGATACCGCCCTCCCTATGATAATTGGCATAATGACTACCTGGCTAGTATCGTTTCCTTTAATTTATTTTGTGGCAAAAGATGACGGGGCTTTGTCAGTATTTGCCTATCCAATGATAGGGACCGCCGTCAGCTTAGGTCTCAATATGGGGCGCTGGTATAGTCAAAAAGACCAGCCTCAAATACAAGACTCAGAAGTTCATTCTATCGAAAATACTATTTCTACCCCTTTAGTAAGCTGTATTGGGTTTTTTAAGAAACCCACGGGTTACGCGAATGTTCCGATAATAGAGGAAGTGGTCGAAGAGGATGAGGAATTTTCATCTAAGCAGGAAGCTGAAAATCAACTTGATTACTCAGAAGATGAGGATGAGACCAGGAGGTGTAAATGTACTCTCTTTTAGGTTTTTCCTATAAACAAGTTAAGCACTTGGAGAATATCAATTCGCAATAAATTTTATAATAAGAAAAAATGGTGGTTTCATGTACGACAAAATAGAAGTAGGCAAAATTTTATCAACCTTCATTCCCTACGTCTTTAGCAAAAACAATTATAATGGATTGAAGATGGCTGCTGCCACTGCAATTGATTTAACAGTTTCCGCCATAAATGTAGCGGCGCCCATGGTGATAGCTAATAATTTAAATACCTATTCCAAAGATCAACCTATATCTAGCTATTGGCCCTCCATGCTTAGTGTATCCGCTATTACGCTCGCACAACTACTTCCTAAAGTTAGTAAGCTTATTACCAATGATGTACGCACAAATGTGCAAAAAGAATTAGCGGCTGCAATGATTGAAAAGGCTTATGATTTGGAACTTGATCTTCATTTAACGACCCGTACGGGTGATTTTATGCAAGCGCTTTCAAAAAACTATACCTCCGTTGACAGGATGATTCCTTCTGTTTTCAATGAGGCGTTTCCAGTCATATTAGAAGCATTAGCCTGTGCAGCTCTATTGAGTTTTTTTTACGGTGAGATAGGTTACATTGAATTTGTTATATTGATAAATTTTCTCCTCTTCACTGCTATTGGAGAAAATTTAGCGCACGCTGCTCGTGTGGAAAGCACAAATCAATCCACTAAATCATTCGGCGATATACTGGAAACCGTACAAAACTATCAAAATGCAAAACTATTTGGAAATTCCAGATATGAATTGGATAAAGTCTCTCTTTCACTACTCGACTCTGAAAAAGCGTTTAATAAAACCTACGTCAAAGAAGATGTGACTGCAATATTGTTATCGGCAATCAATGGAATAGGATTTGTTGGTTCTTTAATTTTTACAGCTTTGCGTCCACCTCATGGTTCATTTAACTTAAAAGATTTCGCAGTTATTGCCTATTATCTAACTCGCTTTAATGCAAATTTAACCACATTACCGGGCTCAATTAGTACTATTAACACCGCTTTGATTGATTCTCAAAAGTTAGTTAATTTTCTAAGTAGAGAATCCACAGTCTCTGATATTCCCAATGCTAAAATATTACAACTTAATAATCCTCCTTTTATAGAGTTTAAAAATGTCAGTTTTAGCTACGGTAATAAGATAATTCTGGATAACGTTAGTTTTACCATACCTCCAGGGAAAAAGATTTCTGTAGTAGGTGCTACTGGGGTAGGTAAATCTACTCTTATTAATTTACTCCTTCGTTTTTATCCCCTCGACAGTGGCAAGATTTTGATTAATGGTCATGATATAACTGCATTGACTGCTGAATCGATAAGAAGCTATATGGCAGTAGTTTCTCAAGGGGCTTCTCTTTTTAATGATACGATAGCAGCTAATATCCATTATGGAGATTTGAGTTCTCAAGACTACGAAGTTGTTCAAGCTGCTCAATTAGCTGAACTTATAAAAGAAAATACCTCCAGACTTCAGGATCCAGTAGGCCAAAAAGGAGGACTTCTGTCTGGTGGGGAAATTCAACGTACGGGTATCGCGCGGGCCTTATTAAAACAATCGCCAGTTTTCTTACTGGACGAACCCACCTCGGCACTTGATGCAAAAACGGAAAGAGAGGTGCAAGGGTTACTTGATAGTTTGACACAGAATGCCTCAACGCTTCTGATTACTCATCGATTACATACTACTTACAACTCTGATTGCATTCTTTATTTACATGAAGGAAAAATTGTAGAAGCGGGCAATTTTGACGAATTAATGAATAAAAAGGGTTATTTTTATACGCAATTAAATGTGCTATGCGAGGAAATGGGTATTAATATTTCATCAATTAAACCTATTCCAAAACAAGCAAAATTATCGAAGGCTCGTGACAATTTTTGGAACTCGCGAAATAAAAATAAAATTCTTATTGAAGATACACAATCTCTGGACATTCAAAATACAGACTCTGACTCGAGTGACTCGCGAATATACAGCGATTTCAATGTCTGAGATAACAATTAAGAATCATTGCCGGCTATAGTGAGTAAATTAAAAATGGGACATAAAAAAGCGGAATTAAAGAAATCATCATCCCCAAAATGGGATTTTAATAAATTAAATGATGATATTCTTTTTAACCTAAACTCTTATTTAAAAATTCAGGATAAATTAAGTCTCTTACAAGTAAATCAATCGTTCAGAAATGCCATTAATAGAGATATTAACTTTTCCTCCGAAAGAGCATTGCTTTTGGATGGGTTGATAAAACAAATCCAAATAAAAATAGGTCGTAAAGAATATAAAATGCAAAAAATACAACCCAATGATCAACTAAACCATCTCCCTGTTGCTATCCCCATCGGGTCATCTTATATGCCGCCGGGAGCGGAAGTGTATAACCTAGGCAGAATCCCACTAAACTTTTTTAACAACCGATCGATAAAACGACTTAATCAGAAACTGGAAGATCTTCAAAACATCCAAAAAATAATCGCTCCCTAATAACAGGCAACAGTGCGTAAGATAATGAGGTCGACAGCCGACTAATATCTCAAATTCTGACCGTTTTTTCAAGTCCAACCATTTTGGAAGTGAAGAACTATTCTGTAAAAAAATAGCTGGCGTATCGCAAGAAAAACGAACGTTATTCTTGCGATATTGCAAGGCTTACAAAAAGCCAGTTTTTATTCCCATCTTCACTAAGAAACCCATTAATTTAACAACACAATTTTTGATATCATCCCTCTATCTTTTCTAGTGATCTAAAAAAATTGGTGAACCTAATTCTAATAGGAATTTAGCCCGAAATATTTTCGACTCGAATGGCAAATATGATTATGATGCTTCTTCTTTGTTAAGTTTTCCCAAGTTGAAGAACACTATTTTTTATTATTTACCGATTCAATAAAATGAGTGATATCTTCCAGAAGAGAAGTTTTATAGCGAAAACCTGTCGCTAAAGAGAGAATAATGCCTATATGGCCAATGTTAGGGTAAATAATTTCTGTCACAGGCACCTTAAAGCTACGTAGTCGATAAGCAAAATTATAGGTATTTTTAGGAGATACTATCTTGTCTTCATCTCCAGTAACTAGTAAAAAAGAGGGTAAGCCCCCCTTAACAAAGTTAATCGGTTGAGTCTTTGCTTCACTCTTCTTGCTG
Organism: Tatlockia sp.; assembly: GCA_013697955.1. GTDB lineage: Bacteria > Pseudomonadota > Gammaproteobacteria > Legionellales > Legionellaceae > Tatlockia. The sequence goes on from JACCVV010000064.1 coordinate 73,226, forward strand.
AAAAGTGTTTTAACTTTAGGATCTGTAAATGGTAGAAAATCATAGGGTCCAGCAATTCCAATCATGCCTTTTAACCATGAGAGATTACCTCCTTCTGCTTTAAGGTAATGTTCATCCGACATTAATAAGGCCGCAATATGAGCACCAGCGGAATGGCCTGCTAAAAATACATGGCTTGAATCTCCGCCATATTTTTGAATGTGTCTATGAACCCAGTGTACTGCCTTTGCGCCATCTTCAATGAACGTTGGAAAATAGACTTCTGGATAGAGACGATAATTTACAATGACAGTAATAAACCCTTTGCTGGCAAATGCTTGACCAAGAAAACGATACATGTTTTTGTCACCAAATTGCCAACTTCCTCCATAAAAATAAACAATTGTAGTAAAAGGTTTGATTAATTTTTCAGGGACATAGATATCCAGCGTCTGTCGCGGATTAGCTCCGTATGCAATATTGTAATGTACGGAATAGCCTTTACCTGAAGTTATTTTATTCAGGAGGTCTAGGGGTTTAAAGCTACAAAGGCCCAATATTGCAATCAAAGCGTAGAAAATTACAGGTGATATTTTTTTAATTCTTAAATTTATCATTCTACTCTTAATAGTAATGCGAGAAATCGACTCCAAAATAGAATACCTATTTAACAAACTATTGGGTAGAAATATTTCAAAGAGTGGCGACTCATCTCCATGTTAGTAAAACTTGACGTTATCATATGCTCACTAACTGATAACCGGTTAATCTAAAGGTAACTGAATACTGAACCTCAATACCTCATATGAGGGAGAAATTAATTGTCAAAGGTAGGCACAATAATTAAAAAAAATGTCACTACTGGCTTCCTCTAATTCTATTACTAGGTTTACTTATTCTATTTTTTAGCCTGCGCCTCGACACCTATTTAACCTTTACTTCATTACGAGAAAATCGATTCCTGCTCATTAGTTGGACAAAAGAGCATTTTTTTA
>JACCVV010000065.1 GCA_013697955.1 Tatlockia sp.
GATTATTAAAGGCATTAGCTGGGTTGTGTAGAGTGATGTGCTGCCAAAGCGTGTCATAAAATACAGGAGGAAAGTCTAAGAGGAGAGTCATTAAGTCCTCATCTGTTGTAGGGGCAATACGTCCAATAACCTCATGAGCTAATTGCACGGGAAGTGCCAGCACAAGACTTGCGTCTTTTTTTGTATCTAGCTCGTGCTTAGGTCCGTATTTATTTTTCAATTCTTTTACAGCTTGAGGACTTAATTCAGGTGGTGAAGTTAATAGAGTCTCATTACTATTTGCCCGAAGAATACGCGCTAAGTGGGTTGCTGTGGTTTCTACGCATTGTCCTTTGCCAATCTCTTCGTCAATGATGTGTCCTAAGGTAATGTCATGGTCTTGGAGTGCTCTTAACTGCTCTTTTATGCCGATAGGCAGTGCATTAAAATAGGCAAAAAATCGTTTAACGGCTTTGCGAGCTGACTTGCCTGCAAACTCTTTCGCTGTCATTTTTGCACCACCCACAGTCAATCCGAGAATCAATTGCTCTATGGCGGCTTTGGGTGTAGTTCCCTTGTTGTTTAAAGCCAGAATATCTTGGGAAAGTACGTTTAAGCTGGAATTATGTCCAACCAATTGCTTGGCCAATACTGGGTGCTCATCGGTTAACATGCTCTGAAGTTTTGCCTGCAGCATAAGCGGAAATTGGCTTATTTCTTTGGCGTTTAACAAGGTGCTGTCTGATAAAACGTAATGAGTGAATGCCTCAATCTTAGGCTCCTCATTTTCAAATGCATCAAGGGTATGAGATAACTGCAAAGTAGGGGTGACACCCATCACTTGAATGTCCTGTCTTGAGGAGTGAATAGGTGAATAACTTAAATCAACTTTTAGATGTTGCGTGATGCTTGGTGCCATAATCTCAAGAATGTCCTTCATGTTTTTGGGTTGAAAGACCAGTAGGGCTATTTCACAATACAATTGATTGCTCAGGCTTTCAGGCATGGACGACAAGACAAAAGCATGCTCGATGTCAGTCTCACGCAAAGCGCAACGCTCTTTAAAGTGCTCTTCAAAAGTCTCTAAGTCAAATAACATGGATTCTAGTGCTGTGATTTCCTGCTTTAATTCAGCTTGTAAGATGCATTCAATGACACTGACGTAGTCATGCGGCGCTTCATGATTTGATTGGGTTAAAGCGACTCGCTCACGGAGCAGCTGGCTGATGGCGTGTCTTGTAGTTTCGTTCATTCTTATTTCCTGGATTCAATTTGCGATTTTTTGTATAAATTGTACTCGAGTATTATTAAGGAAGTATTAAGTGGTCGGTAGGGGAAAGTTGTATAATAGGGCGATTTCAGGTTCTCATGTTATGAACCATATAATCAACTTGCAGCACGGTTTAAATTACGATAATTTAGTAACCAGTTAAGTGACTACTTTCATTAATGTAGAGGAAACATTTGAGTTTATCGATTCAACTGGACTGAAGGTATATGGCAAGGACGAATGGCATCAAGACAAGCATGGCGTAAACGCCCGCCGTACCTGGCGTAAGCTTCATATTGCCATTGATGAAAAGCATCAAATCATTGCTTATGATATCACTGACAATTCAAAAGGCGATCCAACAACTGCCGTGGATTTACTGGATCAAGTAAAGCATGCATTCAACGTGGTTATGGGTGATGGCGCTTATGATAGCATTAAGCTCACCAACGCCATCCTGAATAAACAACCTGATGCGAGTATGATTATCCCTCCTCCATCAGATGCGGTTATTAGTCAGGATGGTACTACTCAACGTGATCAACACATCCGTCAACTTGAAGATATCGGGCGTATGGCATGGCAAAAAGAAAATAATTATGGGCTACGAAGTCACGTTGAATTGTGCATGTTACGATACAAGAAAATTATCGGTGCAAGCATGAAAGCCAGAAAGATTCCTCAACAAAAAACAGAGGGTGGGATAGCTACGTGCGCATTAAACCGAATGACATCTCTTGGTATGCCGGTTTCTGTAAAAGTGAAATAGAAAGCATCTGATTGGAGTGATATTTACCGTAATTTGATTTATTCAACAACGCCGGTCAGTGGAACAATTGAAAATATTGCTAAGCATACAAATGCAAAAATTAGAGGGTGGATTAATTACTATGGGAAATTTCATCTATCTGAGATGAACTTTCTATATGAAGCGATGAACTATCGCCTTGTTAAATGGTTGATGCATAAATTCAAACGGTATAGGCAAAGGAAAATACGGGCTTGGAATGCTTTGAAGCAAATTCAAAGACAAAATCCCAAACTATTTTCCCATTGGAGTTTGAGATAGAAAGGTTGAATAACAAGAGCCGTATGAGGCGAGAGTTTCATGTACGGTTCTGTGAGAGGTTAAAGGGGAGGTTCCTTTGGCCTACTCGACTCCAAAGGCGGCTTGAAGAGGGTGGTGAGAAGGGGTAAGGGAGCATTTCCTGAGACTAGTGGTGGCTTCTTGGGTTACAGACCTAAAACGCTTTCTTTTCCCAAACGTTCCAAAAGGCTTTCATTGCGTCTTGTAAGTGGGAATA
>JACCVV010000067.1 GCA_013697955.1 Tatlockia sp.
ACTTCTACCACTGTTTCTTCTCCTAACATATCGGTTTCCAGCTTTGGGGCCTTCTTCCAACTTTAGTCAACAGTGGATCATTTTTCAGTTGCAGCTAGTGGGTCATTTTTACATTGCCGTTAACAAAAGTCCGACTTGCTTTTGAAAGTGGGCTTACTCTACCCACCTAAAGAAACTGATCTAGATTTTTTTTATTAACTTCAAAATAAAATAGTAGCAAGCAATAATCATTCTTATAAAACAGAGTATAGGTGTTTGTAGCTTAGATGGTTAATACTAAAGAGCGACACTTAAATGTCTAGTGGGTATTCGATTAACCTTTATTTAACCTATCAGTACTAGAAGCGGTTAATAAAAAAAACTTTTAATTATATAGAATTCTTTTTATCCACGAAATTGGAATTAGAGTTGATTAATCTTTAGATCTAGAGCTTATAAATTAGGGTTTCTTAAATTCCAATAAAAATTTAGAAGTTAAGAAGACCCTAACCAATGCATTAATTAAAAAACAATATCTTATCGTTGTGGTTTTTGATTTTGACCTTGGCTTTGTTTGTCATGGCCTTGGTTTTGTCTGTCATGGCCTTGACCTTGTTTATTTTGACCTTGTTGACCTTGGCCTTGTTTATCTTGACCTTGACGGCCTTGACCTTGTTGATTTTGACTTTGTGGGTTTTGATTTGGTCGATTTGTATTGTCCATAATATACTCTCCGTTAGTTTATGTAGCCTTTAAGGAATAGTTCATATTCTTAAAAAAAGCAAATATTGGAAAGCTTTGATATATTTTAGTATTTTTTCAATTTGATTCAGGTTAATTAACGTGGAATTAAACGTTTGAATACATGAAAGAACCGTCCAAGGTGCAAATTATGGATGGTTTTAAGACAAATTAAAAAAATGAAGCAATCTACAGAAAGATTGCTTCATTTGAAAGATTAAATTAACGGCCTATTTGAGCTTGAATTGCTTGAGCTTTTTGTAAATGCATAACAACATGGCCTCTTAAAGTCACTAACTCTCTTTTTACTAAAGGATTGATAGCAACTGGCATTAATTTGTTGTCAATAACATGTAAAGCTTCTGAATGGCCTTTCACCATTTCAGCAATATAAGCTCTGTCAAACTTAGCATTGTTTAAATGTCTCAATTTTACCATTGTGTGGTGGCCTTTAGCATGCAGCATTCGGGCTACTTCACCTTTAGCTGGTACGACATTCAGTCTTTGGCTAATTCCTTGAACCATTTGAAGGTCTTGAGTATGTTGAGTATAGAGGTAAGTTGCGAAATTTCTTACTTCAGGATTTACTGCTTTCTTTTGCGCTAAGGCTGAGGCAGATATTTCATTTTTATCAATTGCCATGACCGCGGCTAATACTCTAGCGTCTGTTTCCGTTTGAACTGAGGTGTAATTGACTGGAGGAGCATAATCTGCGCGAGAATTAAAACCACAACCAGAAACGAGAACTGCAGCACCTATCACTAATGAAGATAAAATTTTCAATTTCATAACATTTCCTTATGGATTATTTTGGGACGAGAACTTCCTGATATTTCACCAAGAATAGCAAAATGTCAATAGAACAATATTTTAAATCAATTGGGGGATAGATCACAGCGTCCTATCCCATTTGAACTCCAGCGTGCATTAATTGTCCTTACATTCATGCAATTCAGATCTATGCACAAATTTCTGGCTGGTATTACCTGGCAGGCATTTGCCAAGTTATCTCCAAAATAGGAAATTGATATGCCTTTTGCACCTTTAGGTAGTGTGACAAAGCCTTCTCGTTGGGTTGTTATAACTGAAGTTAACCAATTAGTATCCGAACCATCCAAATTGTATTTTATCGTTAAACGATGAAATGGCCCTAAATCGCCTGCACTAAAATGAGCAACGACGGTTTTAGTCAGAGCTCCTTCTGCTAATTCAAGATCTGAATTTAAAATATTAACCGTTTCAGGTTTTAAATAATTTTCCCCTTCCAACTTACCACGGTATTGAAAGGGGTTAAAATTAAAATGATTTAATATTACCCATGCCGTTGCATTGAGGCTCGCCAAGGGATTCGCATTCCAGTCAAGCGGCCTGGTAAAGCGTTTAGATGCATAAAGGTATGCTTGGCCTAGGTCAGTCGGTAAATCAATAAAATATTCCCTATCCGCTCCATTAACAAAATGTGAATCCAGATACAAATCACTTCGCAGGTGAATAATATTTTGCTTAAGGGCATCCAAATCCTCTTTAATCCTAAGGATTTCCGTGCTATCGCCGTAAAATTCTATCAACGAATTAAGTGCATTAATTGCGGCAGCAGTTTCTTCTGTGCTCATAAGTGCTTCAGGACGCAGGCCTAAATTATTTGAAAAACTAAGCCCCAAACCCCATAATTCACCCGCAATTGTGTTTGAATTATTAATTGGGTCGAAATAACCAGCCCGTTCACGAACTGTTTGCCAAATTCCCAAAGCTGTCCCGCTGCCAAACCAATTATCAATGGTTTCTACACCTAAGGTAGAAATTGCCCATAAATTAGCAGTAATAGCAGTATAACTTCTTAAATCAGAAGGATTAGGACGCCAATCATCATTAGATGAGGGGCTTGGCGCTGTTCCACTGTTATAGAAAATTCGGTTCCGATAATCAAAGGCTCCATTATATAAAAAACTCAGTAAGCCATTGGTACTATACCCATTCATGGTTATTCCACCATTTAACATGATGTTGATACGCTCCAAGGCTTGGTTTACTTCAGCTGTCTGGGCAGTATTTTGTAAACTGTTTTTTACTATCTGCAAGCCTGCCAAAACTGAAAAATTATCTTCTATAACGATGTCTCTTGGCGAAATATGGCTTTGATTACCTTCCGTACCTGCAGGCGCAAAATAAAAAGCACCTATACCGGATTGCATCAGTGAAAAGCTGGTTAATGTATTCATTGCATTTATTAGGGCAGGTGAATTGACTGGGATGATTCCATCATTCAAAAGATATTCGGCTTGCAAGGGACCGATTAACTGAGCCCAGGCATTTTTCCCCGTCAAAGGTTTACGATCTGACCAGGTCGTTATATAGGAATAAAATTCGGGCGTTTTACCCATGGGATCTAGTCTTGAAGCTGTGGCTTCATCAAAATCAGAGCTGATTAAATTTTGATAGCGTCCCTTAAAAAAAGGATCTTGATTATAAAAACTCGATGAAAGCCAGCGGAAAGTGAAAGCCTGAGTTTCAGCAAAAAGCGGTTGCTCGCCGTATTTAAAAGTTAGACCAGTGGCGCGGTTAGCCGGATTAGTTACATTTTCTAATTGATTGGTTATTAATTCCCTTGCTTTTGCCAAATCTAAAAAACCATTCTTCGCAGCCAAAGCCAAGGCAATTTGCCAAGTTGCCCCATGATATATATCCGTTCCATATTTAAGTTGAGTTCGCTCAATTTGCGCTTGAGCTGATTTCCATTCCAATTCTGTACTATTCAAATCGGATAATCCACGAGCCGATATTGCAAAAGGAGCGTTAGATATTGAATCGACAACGGCACAGGTATTTTCCCTTCTACATAAATAATCACCAAAATAGTTAGAAATATCTTCTTCATTGCCTACATAAAAACTCAATGGAATTGATTGGCCCTTGGAATTTAGAGTCAGCATTCGGTCTGAAATTAAAAATTGAATAAGGTTGTGGATTCTGTTCGAATCAGTATTATTTTGGGCAGGTGCTAAGCCTATGGAACCTAATAAAAAAACGCTTGCGAGGAGTACCGAACACTTTCTCATAAATTTACCCTTTTGTTTATTTATGAGAATTTAAGTTCAAGATTTAGGCCAATTTAATTGATCTGTCGTCTGGCTTCCAATACATTTGGTATTTTTTCAAGCTTGTTAAGTAAGCGAGAAAGGCTATTTAACCCGTCGATTTCTACTGACAATGTAATCAATGAAGCATTTTCCTGCTTATTAATTTGAGTCTGCAACGCGTAAACATGCGCTTTTTCATTAGAAAGAAGTGAAGTCACATCCCGCAACAGCCCGGGTCTATCGAAGGCTTTAATGGATATATCGACCACATAATGTTCTCTTGTTGAACTTCCCCAATTGACTTGTAAAAATCGTTGCCGCTTTTTTTCGCCTGCATGAATAATATTAGGACAATCTTGCCGATGAACAGAAACGCCTCGTCCCAAGGTAATGTAACCAACCACCTCATCTCCGGGCACAGGTTGGCAGCATCTTGCCATATGAGTTAAAAGATTACCTACGCCTTCTATGCGTAAATCACTGCCACGAACCTCAGGTTTAACCTGGTATTTATGACTTGGAAGGACTAGAGGAACTTCAGCCTCAGCTGGGCTAAGACGACTAATAATCTGATTTAATTTGATATCCCCACGGCCGAGTGCTGCCAGCAAATCATCAAAACGTTTGAAATTCAGCGAATTTACGACTTCTTGTAAACGTTCGGTTTTAATACCTAGATTTTTTAATTCTTTATCAAGGATTTCGTGGCCTTCGCTTTTATTTTTTTCGTAATCCTGCATTTTAAACCAATGCAAAACCTTGGCTTTTGCTCGTGCTGTTTTAAGATAATTATGGTGGGGATTAATCCAGTCTCTTGAGGGCCGCGCCTCTTTACCGGTTAAAACCTCAACCTTATCTCCGGTTTTGAGAGCGTATGTTAAAGGAACGATTGAGCCATTAACTTTAGAACCACGGCAACGATGGCCGATTTGACTATGAACATGATAGGCAAAATCCAGCGGTGTTACGCCCTGTGGTAAATCAAGCACATCGCCGTCTGGCGTAAAAACATAGACTCTGTCTTCAAGAAATTCAGTTTCTATGGCTTCAGAAACGCCGCGAGAGGTTGCCATTTCTTTATGCCAAGCCAATACATCACGAAGCCATTCGATTTTTCGTTCATGGCTTTCTTTTGGTTTGGTCGCTCCTTCCTTATATTTCCAGTGAGCAGCCACTCCCATTTCAGCTAGATCATGCATTAGAAAGGTTCGAATTTGCACTTCAAAGACTCGCCCTTGTGGTCCTTCAACAGCTGTATGAAGGGACTGATAGCCGTTTGATTTAGGATTGATTATATAATCATCATATTCCGCAGGAATTTGCTGCCATAAGGAATGAACCATTCCAAGTACTTGATAACATTGTTCACTGGTTTCTACTAAAATGCGTACGGCGGTGGCATCATAAATTTCATCTAGGGAAACATTTTTACGTTTCATTTTTTTGTAAATACTGTGGATATGTTTTGAACGGCCATAAACTGCGAAATGATGGATCCCGGCTGCACTTATTTGTTTGTTAAGTTCATCGACAATAAAATTCACGTAGCTATCACGTTCCAGACGCTTGGATTTTAAACCCTTGGCAATGGATTTATAATCTTCAGGATGCAAATGGCGAAAAGCCAGATCTTCCATTTCCCATTTGATAGCTCCAATCCCTAGTCGATTTGCCAAAGGCGCATAAATTTCCATCGCTTCTGTTGCAATTTGCTTGCGCAGGGATTCTGGTAATTCGGAGGAAGCGCGTAAAACACAAAGCCGCTCGGCTAACTTAATAAGAACAACTCGCACGTCATCGACCATTGCCAACAACATTTTGCGGACATTATCTATTTGGTGTCTATTTTGGGGATAGCGATTGAGGGCTTGCAAATTATGCATAGCACTCATTTTTTCTATACCTATAACCAATTTTGCTATATTTGGGCCAAGTTGTTCTTCTACATCATCCAGGGATAATTCTGCGTAGTGAACGTTTTCAAAGATAATTGCTGCGGTTAGTGTTTCCTGGTCAACTTCAAGATCAGCCAGGACATCGGCCATAACCAAACCCTGTTGCAGACAGGAAATACCAGTCTCAGTGGGATGATCGCCACCAGCTAACTGGCTTAAAGTGCAGGCATTGCGGATGAGATCCAAATCCTGAAAATATCCCTTGGCTCCCAATTGGTGCAGCCATTGCTCAACATCGATACCGTTTTCAGTTAACCAGGGAGTATGCTCTTTGACTTTAACCATCCGATTTATCCTTTTCAAATAAAGCGATCGATTCAACATGGGCTGTGTGGGGAAACATATCCATAACGCCAGCTGCCCGGAGTCGATATCCCTTCTGATTAACTAAAATGTCGCTATCTCTTGCGAGAGTTGCAGGATTGCAGGAAACATAAACTATGAGTTCAGGGTTCAATTTTTCGATTTGCTTCACGACTTCCAGTGCTCCACAACGCGGAGGATCTATTAAAAGTTTAGTAAATTGCTCGCCTAATAACAGAGATAAAGCGGATATTTGTTCCAAATCTGCACAAATAAAATCAGCGTTATTAATCCCGTTCGCTTTTGCGTTCATTTTAGCTCTGGAAACCATCGTTTCAGAACCTTCAACGCCAATAACTTTTTTACAATGTTTGGCAATAGGTAAGGAAAAATTTCCCAGACCGCAGAATAGATCCAAAACCACATCTTCTTTAGAAAGATTCAACAAAGCCAAAGCTTTTTCAACCATTAAACGGTTTAAGCCCGGATTAACCTGGGTGAAATCAGTTGGGTGGAATTGAAACTCAATGTTTTGCTGCGGTAAAGCATAGCTTAAAAATTCACTTTTACCTTCGGGATAGAAAAGGTGAACTGTATCAGGGCCTCCGGGTTGTAAAAAGAGCAGGAATTGTGTTTCCCGGCTGTAATTACGAAGTGTTTCTTTATCAGCTTCAGATAGGGGTTCGAGATTTCTAAAAATTAAAGCTAGATCCTCGTCTCCGGCTGCGACTTCAATTTGGGCTATTGTATGCGGATTTTCTAATGATTCTAATAAACTTCGCAACGAAAGAATTTTGGTTCCAATTTTAGCATTGAGTATTGGGCATTCACTGATTTCAGCAATATAGCGCGGATTTGATTTTTCTCTAAACCCAACTAATCCAATTCCTTTTTTAATGACAAATCGAGCACTTAAACGCGCTTTATTTCGATAATTCCAGCTATTTGACTTCAGTGGTTCAAGAAGTCTTTCTGGCTCACAATGGCCTGTACGTTGTAGCAAATCAATCAATAACTTTTGCTTTTCCTGTATTTGTGTTTCTTCATCCAGATGTTGCAGGGAACAGCCACCACATTGACTGTAATGTAGGCAACGAGGGTTAGCTCGCATAGGAGAGGCTTTGTGAATTTCTGTAACGCGCCCTTCAGCATAATCGCTTTTAGACCGCGTGTATTGGAAAGAGACAGTTTCACCAGGCAAAGCGCCTTCGATAAAAGTAATCTTTCCGGAAATTCGTGCGATTCCTCGACCGTCATGAGAGAATTTTTCTACTTCGGCAGTTTCAATCGTTGCAGGCATGCGTTGGCGTTTTTTTGACATAATTTATAACTTCATTATTGACCTAGGAAAATTCATAAGTCTGGACAGAAAATTAGGGAGGATAACACAGGCTGTTAATTGATGTCATGGGAAATGGGCTAAAGTAGCTGGGAGATGCGTTATAGATTAGACCAATATAGAATCATTATGAATTCTAGAAAAACCTATTTTTGGAGGTTTATATATTAGATTAACTCGGAAATTAATTGAGATTCTGCGCATAAAGCGCAAAATCAGATATTCGAATTCCATTAGATAGCTATGATTCACTATTAGTATTTACAAAGCGTCACATCCAATTTGTTCCAAGAAGTCTGCGAAGCTAACTGTTAAGAGTTGATAAAAATGCTTCTACTTCTTTGATGGATAATTCTTTGTAATTTCCCCTCGCTAGTGAGCGAGGCATTGTTAATTTTCCATAGCGAATGCGGATTAAGCGACTGACTTCGATTCCTTGAGATTGCCATAAACGCCTCACTTCACGATTTCGTCCCTCAGTTAAAATCACGTTATACCAAGTATTGGTACCTTCCCCGCCTTTTAGTTGAATTTTTTTAAATTTTGCTATGCCATCGTCTAATTCTACCCCTTTTAGCATGGCTTTTAGGGCTTCATCTTTAACCTGACCATGAACTCTTACGGAATATTCTCGTTCCAATTCAAACTTGGGATGCATTAATCTATTCGCTAAATCACCGTTATTTGTGAAAATTAATAGTCCAGAGGTATTTATATCCAAGCGACCCACTTGTACCCAGCGACCTTGTCTTAATGGCGGTAATTTATCAAAAACAGTTCGCTGATGTTTGGGATCATTTCTGCTAGAAATTTCACCAACTGGTTTATGATAAATCATGATTCGGGTTTTCATCTGCCCTTTAAGTGGATTGGCAACAATTTGTCCTCTGACACTTAGGGTATCCTCGGCAGTTGCTCCATCACCTAATTTTGCTATTTTCCCATTTACAGCAACAAGGCCTTGTTCAATCCACCGCTCTACTTCACGTCTGGAGCCTAAACCGAGCTGGCTTAATATTTTTTGTAATCGTTCACTCATTCAACACACTCTTCTGGTTCTGCTACTGGAATTAAATTTAAGCTTGCCTGCATTGCAGGCAAATCATTAAGGTTCTTTAAATTAAAATAATCAAGAAAGGTTTTTGTTGTTGCATAAATTGCGGGTTTTCCAGGTACATCACGATGGCCTGCAATTCGGATCCATTCTCGTTCGATCAAGGTTTTGATAATTGCAGAGCTTACCGATACGCCGCGGAGATCTTCTATGTCAGCACGGGTAACGGGCTGTTGGTAAGCAATAATGGCTAGAGTTTCTAAAAGAGCGCGCGAGTATTTAGCCGGTTTTTCAGCATTAAAACTGGAAATCCAGGGGCTAAATTCTGCTTTTGTTTGCACACAAAAACCGGATGCTAGTTCTTTTAATTCAACTGCCCTATTTTCATAATCTTTTGCCAATTCATTTAAAACCTTTCGCAATTGATCACGACCAGGCTTTTGCCAAACCTCAAATACAGATTCAATTTGATCTAACGATATAGGTTCAGATGCATTCATTAATAAAGCTTCAAGTATTAACTTAAGATCGAAATCATTCATGTTGAACCGCCTGCAAATGAATTGCAGCATAAGGATTGGTTTGGGTAATAATTAACAATGATTGCCTGGCAAGTTCCAAAACAGCTAACAAGGTTACTGTTAATCCCATTCGCCCTTCAGCATGGATCAATAATTGGTTAAAACTTAGCGTTCTATTATTGGATAACCTATCTAATACCGCAGTCATCCGTTCTCTAACAGATAAAGTCTCTCGGGCTATTTGGTGATGAATTAAATGACTTTGACGCGTAACGAGATCGCGCATTGCCTGGGTTAAATCTAATAATTCAACATCGGGATAACTAATTAATTGCTTTATTTTATCGCAGGCTATAGAAAATCGAAAAACATCCCGTTCAGCCCTTGGTAAACTATCCAATAAATCCGCAGCTGTTTTAATTTGCTCATAAGCCTGCAATTTTCTGATTAGTTCGAGTCTGGGATCGTCTTCAATTTGCTCATTTTGGCAAGTGCTAGGAGGCAATAACATCCGTGATTTGATTTCAGCAAGCATCGCTGCCATTACGAGATAATCAGCGGCCAATTCCAGGCGTTGTTCTTCCATCAGATGAATATAGTGCATGTATTGTTGGGTAATATGGGCGATAGGTATGTTAAGAATATCGATATTTTGACGGCGAATAAGATATAGCAATAAATCCAGGGGGCCTGAAAAAGAATCTAATAGAATTTCGAGTGCATCGGGAGGGATAAATAAATCAGCAGGCAGATCTCTTAGCGGTTGTCCTGCAACTACCGCTAACACGGGAAAGGATTCTGCTGCAACTTCCATTAATAATCCAAACCCATAACTTCGCGAATCGTGTTTATATTTTTATTCGCTTCTTCTCTGGCTGCTTCTGATCCTTCAGCAACAATTCGTTTAACTGAACCCAGATCAGATTCATATTCTTTAATACCTTCCTGAATTGGTTTTAATTCCTCATTGATTGCATCGACAATTGGCCTTTTACAATCGAGGCAGCCGATCCCTGCGGTAACGCAACCGTTATATGCCCAATCTTTAACCTCTGTTGATGAATAAATTTTATGAAACTGCCATAAAGGGCATTTTTCCGGATCACCAGGATCAGTTCGTTTTACACGCGCTGGGTCAGTAGGCATTGTTAAAATTTTCTTTTCAACCTGGGCAGGTTCTTCCCGTAAGCTAATGGTATTTTGATAGGACTTTGACATTTTTTGTCCATCCGTCCCTGGCATTTTTGAGGTTTCTGTTAGAAGCGGTTGTGGCTCCGTTAATATAATTTTTCCGCTACCCTCAAGATAACCCATCAGGCGCTCTTTATCGCCAATCGATAAATTGTTTTGGTTAGCAATTAGGGCTCGAGCTGTGCTAAGTGATTCGTGCGAGCCATCCTGCTGAAATTCTTTTCGCAGTTCCGCATAAAGTTTGCTATTTTTCTTTCCCATTTTTTTTATTGCTTCTTCCGTAAGCAATTCAAAATTAGGTTCCCGGCCGTAAAGATGATTAAACCGTCTTGCAACTTCCCGGGTCAATTCAATATGAGCTACCTGATCTTCACCTACGGGTACAAAATCAGCCCGATAAAGAAGTACATCTGCAGACTGCAAAAGTGGATAGCCTAAAAATCCATAGGTGGATAAATCTTTGCCATGTAATTTATCTTGTTGATCTTTATAAGTAGGCACTCGTTCAAGCCAGCCTACTGGAGTAATCATTGAAAGTAATAAATGAAGTTCGGCATGCTCTGGTACCCAGGATTGAATAAAAACCTTTGATAAACTGGGATTTATACCGCAAGCAAGCCAATCAACAATCATATCCCAAAGAATTGTTTCGATAAAACCCGGCTCATCATAGCGTGTGGTGAGGCCATGCCAATCGGCGGCAAAAAAATAACAATCATATTGATGTTGTAGCTTAAGCCAATTTCTGAGTACACCATGATAATGACCAAGATGTAAGCGGCCACTGGCTCGCATACCTGAAACAACGCGCTTGTTAGCACCATATAAAGCTGACATCAAAATCCTCAAGATAAAAAGTTTAAACTTAAATTTAATTCTTAAAGGAACCTCTTAGGCTCCAATTTCTTATCGAAAAGGCTCAGGATCTCCTTTTCCTTCACGAAGAATAACAGGATAATCGCCAGTCAAATCAACTACGGTGGTAGGTTCATGACCACAATTCCCACCATCGATAATTAAATCAATTTGATTACCAAGCAGATCTTTAATCGACTCAGGCTCACTTAGGGGAGCCGTTGCTCCTGGTAATATCAAGGTTGTACTCATTAACGGCGCTTCAAGACAATCAAGCAGGGCTAAAGTTATATTGTTTTCCGGGACCCGAAGACCTAGCGTCTTGCGTTTGGGATGGAGCATAAGCCGAGGTACTTCGTGCGTTGCATTTAAAATGAAAGTATAAGAACCTGGGGTGAATGCTTTTAGCAATCTAAAAATAGCATTTGGAACCTTTGCATACATGCCTAATTGCGATAAATCACGACAAACCAGCGTCATATTATGATTTTTATCCAAATGACGAAGGCGGCGAATTCGTTCTAAAGCAGCCCTATTACCTAATTTGCAGCCTAATGCATAACCAGAATCAGTGGGATAAACGATAACCCCACCCTCATCGATAATGGCAGCCGCTTGTCTTAATAACCGAGATTGTGGATTATCAGGATGAATTGCGAAAAACTGACTCATAAAGTCCCCTGTTTAGTAGCCCATTGATGCCAGACAGGCATACAGTTTACTGGTAGTTGCGCCTGTCTTCCAAGAGAAATACGCGATAATGTATCTCCGTGAAAATCAGAACCCGTAGAACTAAGTAGTTCATACCGAATGCAAAGGCCTGTCATTTCCTTAATTTGCGTTGTTGTCATCTCACCGGAAACGACTTCCAAACCAACACCGCCCGCTTCTTTAAATTCAGTAATTAACTCAAATAATTTTGTTCTGGTTAATTTATATTTTAAAGGGTGTGCAATGACTGCCTGACCTCCCGACGCCGCAATTCCTTCAACCGCTTCAGGAATAGAAATCCAGGGCGTTGCAACATAGGCCGGCTTGCCTCTTGCCAAATAACGTTTGAATGCTGTTTGCATGTCTACAGCAAGTCCTTCTTTTATAATTACCTGAGCCAAATGAGGTCGTCCAACCCGATTATGTCCAGCAATTGCACAGGCTTTCTCATAAGCATCGGCTATTCCGCATAATTTTAATTTTTCTGAGATTAATTGTGCACGGTTTATGCGGCTTATAGTTTGCTGGTTGATAAGGGTGGTTATTTGATTACTTTCTGGATTAATGTTTAGTCCAAGAATATGAATATCGTATTTTTTCCAGCGAGTTGAAAATTCTATGCCATTAATAATTTGAATGGGATGATGTCTCGCAGCTTCCCGAAATTTTTCCAGTCCTGCCACAGTATCGTGATCAGTGAGCGCTAAAATTTGAATATTAGACTGTAAGGCTTTAGCTATCAAATCTTCAGGACTAAGGATTCCATCGGAGAAATAAGAATGGCAATGTAAATCAATCATGGAAAGCAATCGGGTCAGGGGTTAAAGAGGGAAAAGGCATAGTATAGCAAATTCACATGTCAAATGTTTCTTTTCCGAATAATTTTATCCGAGGTGCTATACTTTAGGCAGGATTGCCAAATTTTGGACTAATTATGATTGAAACTACTAAACCGTGTGACGCTGTTTTGATTGTAATTGTCGAAGACAATCCTCATCAACGCAAAAAAATGAAACAATTTCTAATAGAAAGTTTTCCTAATTGCCAAGTCAAAACTATCGCTCATGGCATTGAAGCAATGAATTATCTCCTTACGCCTGTTAATAAGTATCATTTGGTAATCATAGATGGAAAATTAGATCCATTTCCAAAAACCTTTATCACCCCCGTTAATGGACCCGACATCGCTGCGGCAATGAAGGAAAAAGGGATAGAAGTTCCGGTTGTTCTTTGCACTGGCAATGATCCGGAAAAGTTAAATAGCTTTGATAAAGTGTTTGGAAAGAGAGTTCCTGAGATTGAAAAACCATGTAGAAAATCGAATATTCAAGCAGTCTTAACGCCAATTATTGATAAGATAGCAAACGCCTTTCAAGAAAAAAATGAACGAATTCCTGATGTTACACCGAGTTATCATCGACCCGGTTAATGCGATTTTTCAAAACCTGAGGATCCAATTACTTGCAAACTAACCAGTTTATGAACTATTCTTCACTTACAGAACACTTATTTTTTATATCACTTTGAGTAGTACTTCGCATAACACTAAAATTACTTATTCTCATTTGAACTCAAGGCAGTTAGCAAACCTTTGTGGCGAGTTTCATCAAAACATTAAAATGATTGAGAGTTTTTTTAATGTAAGAATTAAAATTGGCCATAGTGAAGCGGTTTTGCATAGTCATTCCGATAAGCTTAATCACAAAGCTGCGCATGTCATCACTCACCTTCATCAATTAACTAATCATCCAATTCATGCAGAACTGGTTAATTCTTTACTAAATGATCGGGATCAGGGATCAAAATTACATATGACAGACCCAATTCGCTTAAGCCGAAAGGCTATAAATCCACGTAACAATCCACAGGCTGAATATTTAAAAAGTATAGATAAACAAGATATCATTTTTGCCGTAGGACCTGCAGGCACGGGAAAAACTTATCTCGCCGTTGCAAAAGCGATTGAAAGCTTTGAAAAAGGCGAAGTGCAGCGCCTTGTATTTGTACGGCCAGCCGTTGAAGCAGGAGAAAAGCTAGGCTTTTTGCCAGGTGATCTCGTCGAAAAAGTGCTTCCCTATCTTAGACCAATATATGACGCCTTATATGAAATGATCGGTTTCAAAGAAACCCAAAAATTAATAAAATCTGATGTAATTGAAGTGCTTCCCCTTGCGTTTATGCGTGGCAGAACCTTGAATGAAGCCTTCATCATTCTGGATGAAGCGCAAAATACAACCATTTTACAAATGAAAATGTTTCTTACCAGGATGGGTTTTGGATCTAAAGCCGTTGTTACTGGCGACATGACCCAAGTGGATTTACCCAACGGTACGCCTTCCGGCCTAGCTCACGCAGTCAAATTGCTTAATAAAATTGATAAAATAGCTATTCATAGTTTTACCAGCCGGGAAGTAGTACGTCATCCTTTGGTTTCACTTATTGTGGATTGCTATGACGAAGGCGAAAAGGATAAAAAACAATGAGTTTTGTTATTGATATTCAACATGCCTGCGATAATCCAGTGCCGGTTAGAGATGATTTATTAATTAAATGGGCTGAATCCGCTCTATCTGAACATCAGGAATCAGCTGAGCTGACTCTTCGTATTGTTAATATTGACGAAATACAGCAATTAAACAACGATTATAGACATCAAAACAAAGCAACCAATGTTCTTGCTTTTCCATCAGTTATCCCTGACGGCATCGAACTGGAATACCCGCTTCTTGGTGATGTGATTATTTGTCCGGAAGTCCTGGAAAAGGAAAGCCTTGAGCTTAAAAAACCTTTAGAAGAACACTGGGCGCACATTGTAATTCATGGGGTTTTACATTTATTAGGCTATGATCATATAAAGGACGATGATGCCTTTTTGATGCAAGTGGAAGAAATAAAATTGCTTTTAGAACTTGGTTTCACTAATCCCTATCCAATAGAGGAAGAAGAAGTTGAGTAAAGAGGATGATAGTAGTTCTTTATTTGCGCGATTGTGGCAATTTTTACAAGTAGCGCCCCAAAATAAAGAAGAGCTCATTGGTTTATTACGTGACGCGCATAACCGTTCACTAATTGATTCCGAAACCCTGGCGATGATTGAAGGGGTTATACAATTTGCTCATATGCGAGTTCGGGACATCATGTTACCCAAAAAGCAGATGACCTGTATTTCACAAGATGACAGTTTAAAAGAAATTTTAGAAACAGTGGCCAATTCCGGCCATTCCCGCTTTCCTGTCACAGCTGATCATGGCGATGAAATCGTCGGGATTTTGCACGCCAAGGATTTATTACGCTACAAAAAACAAGATGATCCTGATTTTGATCTTGATGATATTATCCGCGCAGCCCGATTTGTGCCCGAAAGCAAACGTTTGGATATTTTACTGGGTGAATTTCGAAATAATCGCAATCACATGGCTATTGTCGTTGATGAATATGGGGCCGTTAATGGCTTTGTTACGATTGAAGATATTATCGAGCAGATAATTGGCGATATAGAAGACGAATTCGACATCGATGAAGAGGCTTACATCAAGGCTCATAATGATGATTATTATATCGTTAAAGCGCATATGCCAATTGAAGAATTCAATGAACAACTGCACGCCAATTTCAGTGATGAAAGCTATGACACCATTGGTGGAATTGTGATGACTAATTTTGGGTACTTACCTAAACGCGGCGAAGCGATTACAATTAATTCCTTCGAATTTAAGGTCATCAATGCTGATGCAAGGCGAATCAAGCTGCTGGCTTGTTATGATAAACGCTCTAAAATATGATGATTTCATTATCTTGATATAGCAGAACTAAAAAAGGACCAAGATCGAATGAACAGCAACATCCTGATTGTCGATGACGACACTGAATTAACTGATCTCTTACTTCAATATCTTGAACCCGAAGGATTCAACGTTACCTGCGTCCACGATGGTGAAAATGCCGTCAAGATTGCACTAAATAAAACATTTGATGCCATTATTCTTGACGTGATGCTGCCTAAGTTAAACGGTTTTGAAGTTTTAAAAGCTATTCGTGAACACTTAGAGACGCCGGTTTTAATGTTAACCGCCAGAGGCGATGATATTGACCGGATTGTAGGTCTCGAAATTGGCGCTGATGATTATCTACCCAAACCCTGTAATCCTCGTGAGCTAGTGGCGAGATTGCGGGCAATTCTTAGAAGAACACAGAAAATCCCCACCCAGCGTCCAATAATTGAACATCAAAATATTGTAGTTGATTGTTCAAAAAGAACAGCAACGCACGAGGGCCAGCTCATGGAACTTACCAATGCTGAATTTAATATTCTTGAAATGCTGATTAAATCACCTGGCCAAGCATTTTCGAAAGAAGAACTCACTGAATATGCATTGGGCAGGAAATACACTGCCTATGATCGTAGCATTGATGTCCATATTTCAAACTTACGTAACAAACTTGGCGATAACCAGGAAGGCGAACCGCTAGTCAAAACGGTTAGAGGGTTTGGATATATGTTTAATGCGTAGTTTGTATTGGAAAATATTTCTATCGTTTTGGCTTGCAACAATACTGATTATTATAACTACAGCCTGGGTTACTAGCGAAATAACCCAGAAGTCTTCAATTCCAGCGCGTGAGCGAGTATTTATGGATAGCTACGCTCACGCTGCAGTAGTTACCTACGAATCAGGAAGACAGGCCGCTTTGCAAAAATGGCTTGCCCATATGGGTGCTTCAAAACAGATGACCTTGTATCTGTTAACAAACACCGGTGAAATAATCGGCAATCAGCAACCACCAGCAATTGTTCAACAAATATCCACTAATCTTGCCAAAGATGAGTTGGACGATGGCTTATTAAAATTTGGGGATATTATTGTAAGCCACGAGATTGTTTCCATTACAGGAACAGCTTATCGGCTTGTGGCTGTCAGTGAGAAACCTCTGGCTCATTTTGTCGAAATCCCTTGGGCGGGTCTGACAATTAGACTATTAATTGCAATAATTATTAGCGGTTTCATTTGCTATTTACTCTCCATTTATCTAACCCAACCGCTTCGCTCATTGATTCTTGCCGCAAAATCTATCGGAACAGGCAATCTTAATACAAGAGTTGGTCATCTAAAAGGCCATTATCATGATGAAATTGCTGAATTAAGTGATGAATTTGATCAAATGGCCGAACAATTAGAAACCATAATGAATTCTAAAGAACGTCTTCTACAAGATATTTCCCATGAATTACGTTCTCCTCTTGCAAGAATGCAAATCGCAATTGAATTGGGGCGCAATAAAACAACTAAAGCTGCTGAACCAGAGTTTGACCGACTGGAAACGGAATGTTTACGCTTAAATACGCTAATAGGTGAAATACTGGAATTTGCGAGGCTAGATACTTCTTCAAATCAACTTAATAAAACGCTAATCAATTTACCTGACTTAGTCCAGGAAGTAGTCAATGATGCCAACTTTGAAACAGGTAGTCCAGTAGTAACTTTTCAGCCTTCCTTACCCTTCGAATTATTTCTTGATGAGCGCTTAATTCATCGAGCAATTGAAAATATCATCCGCAATGCCCTTCGTTATTCTGTTCCTAATCCGAAAATAAATGTTCGTTTATTTTGGGCTAAATCAAAGTCGGAACTTTACATTGATATAGCAGATAACGGTCCTGGGGTTCCAGAAGATCAATTAGAGAAAATTTTTAATCCCTTTTATAGGGTCGATCCATCAAGAGAAAAAAAAACAGGAGGTTACGGACTCGGCTTATCTATAGCCCAACAAGCTATTAAATTACATAATGGTTACATAAAAGCAATGAACCGTAAAAATGGCGGTTTATTGGTAAGAATTGTTTTCCCTACCTTAGTCAATCAGGAAGTTTAACTAAATGAAATTTATTAAAACACTATATTTCTGGATTCTTTTTGCGTTCATTAGCGGTTGCGCGCTAGGAATTTTAAGTCCCAGTTTAGGTCTGGCAATGGAGCCCCTAGGTACTGATTTTATTAAGCTTATTAAAATTTTTATTGGTCCGATTATATTTCTGACAGTAGCAACAGGAATTGCCCAAACTGGCTCTCTTTCCAAATTAGGCAATATTGGCCTTAAAGCATTTATTTACTTTGAATTAGTTTCAACCGCCGCTCTTCTTATCGGATGGGCTGCCGCTTTAATATTTACTCCGGGTTCTTCGCTTCATGTCGATATAAACACTATGGATCAGCAGCCCATCGCGCAATTTTTAGAAAGCTCAAAACACCAAAGTTTCATCCAGTTTGTTCAAAATATTATTCCTGGCTCGCTTTTTGAACCTTTTGTAAAAGGTGACATCTTACAAATTTTATTCTTAAGTATTTTATTTGGAGTCTCTTTGCTAGCTGTAGGTCAGTCAGGTGCAAAATTGGTTCTGGAGTTCATGGACAAGCTCACAAAGATTTTATTTAACACGATACGAATTATTATGTATGCCGCTCCTCTCGGCGTCTTTGGAGCAATGGCTTTTACAGTTGCTAAATTTGGCAGTCAATTTTTCCTACCCCTTCTTGGTTTGATAGGAACCTTCTTTTTAGCCGGATTTCTATTTATTTTTATCGTTTTAAACTTAATCGCCCGCTTTTCAGGCTTTTCACTTTTAAGTTTTTTAAGGTACATGGCTCCCGAATTATTACTGGTTTTGGGCACCTCATCCAGTGAAGCGGCCTTACCACAATTACTGCAAAAACTGGAAAAGCTTGGCTGTGAACGCGAAACAATCGGTGTTGTTGTACCGCTTGGGTATTCTTTTAATTTGGATGGAACCAATATTTACATTGTTCTCGCTGCCTTGTTTATTGCACAAGCGCTTGGTATTCATTTGACCATGGTTCAACAACTCACCTTGTTTGCAACCGCAATGTTATCTTCAAAAGGTGCTGCCGGAATTACTGGTGCTGGATTTATTACCCTTGCAGTAACGCTTTCAGCAGTCCCGATTATCCCTCCGGTAGGTATTGTGCTGGTACTGGGTATCGATCGGTTCATGAGCGTTGGCCGTTCAATGATCAATTTTATAGGTAATGGAGTTGCCTCTGTGGTTATAAGCCGTTGGCAAAATGAAATAACACCCCGACAATTGGCAAATAAGTTATCGGTCGAACAAGAAACCTTTATCGAAATTGATACTAGCAAATTTAGCGTATAATTAGAGAAGGAAAGTATTCAAGTTGTAACCCAATTGGATACTGAATATAATTCGCGCCAGTTTGGCAGAGGTAAATAATGAGTGACTTAATCACCGTAATGTTAGAAAGGGCAAAATCCTGTTTAAGTCACTCCTATGCACCTTACTCAAATTACCAGGTGGCTTCCTGCTTAAGTACTGAAGACGGTAGCCTTTTTACCGGCGTAAATGTTGAGAACTCTGTTTATGGTTTAACAATTTGCGCGGAGTCCTCTGCAATTTGCCAAATGATTGCTGCAGGAAAGAAAAATATAGTCAATCTGGTTGTCATCAACGCTGAAGGAACTCTTTGCCCACCTTGTGGTTCCTGTCGCCAGCGCATTGCTGAGTTTGCACAAAAAAATACAGTTATTCACCTTTGTAGTCACCAATCGATTATCAGATCGTACACTGTGAATGAATTATTACCCCATGCATTTAAATTGAGGGATAGAAATGACAAAAAACAATAAAACGCAGGCCCATTTAGCAGCAGAAAAAATACAAAAATTACTCCCTGATTTTCAACCTAAAATAGGCATTGCGCTTGGTTCAGGTTTAGGTGGTTTTGCTGAACAGTTGGAAGATGCTATATCCATTAGTTATGAAGAATTACCTGGTTTTCCAAGACACAAAGTTTATGGCCATGGACATAAATTGGTGTTAGGTTATCTTGAAGGCGTCGCTGTAGCCTGTTTGCAAGGACGTGCTCATAGTTATGAAGGACCTAATGATGAAACCGTTAAAACCTATGTACGCACCTTGCGTTTATTAGGTTGTGATTATTTTTTAGCAACTAATGCCTCAGGCTCCCTACAAGAAAAGGTAGGTCCTGGTGAATTAATGTTGATTAGAGATCATATTAATTTACAACCAGGAAATCCTTTGGCAGGTCCCAACGACGATGAATTTGGTCCTCGCTTTTTTCCTTTAGATAATGCTTATGACAAATCGGTTTGCGAAAAATTGTTAGCAATTGCAGAAAGAGAAGAAATAACACTGCATCAAGGTGTCTATATTTCAGTACTTGGACCTAACTATGAAACAGCTGCAGAAATCAGAGCTTTTCGAATAATGGGCGCTGATGCAGTGGGTATGTCAACCGTTCCAGAAGTTTTAGTAGCCAACCATTGTGGAATGAAGGTAGGCGTTGTTGCGATTATTACTAATTATGCTACTGGACTAAATTTTACAGCTCATAGCCACGAAGCAGTTGTGGAAAAGGCAGCTCAGACAGCTGGGAAATTAGCCGCTCTTATCAAGCAATTTATCAAAGAAATCGACTAATCTATGAATCTGGAAGAACGCTATTTAACTGTACTTGATGAGCTTAAAGCCAAGCCAAAACTCTATTCTTCAAAGCAAGCAATTTCTCTTATAGATTTAACTTTGCTGGAAGAGACTGCTTCTGAAGAAGAACTTAAAGCACTTGGGGATAAAGCAACACAACATGAGGTCGCAGCTATTTGTGTTTTTCCTGAGCAACTGCAAAAAATTGAAATTTCTCCTACTATTAAACGGGCTACCGTTGTAAATTTTCCTGAGGGAGAACAACCGAATTCAAATCTATTAGCCAATATTGAGACAATCTTAAACAATTATCGGCCAGATGAGATCGACTATGTTTTTCCCTACAAAAGTTATTTTCAGGGCCAAAAAAATGAAGCTCTTGCTCAATGTCAGCAAGCTTATGAACTTTGCCGAAAACATGGCAAGGTCTTTAAGGTGATTTTAGAAACGGGTGCACTACCTTCACTAGAAATGGTTTATGAGCTAAGCGCTGAAGTGATCAATCATGGCTGTGATTTTTTAAAAACCTCTACAGGAAAAATTGCACAAGGAGCCACTTTATCATCCGCTTTTGCAATTCTTTTAGCGATTAAAGATTCCAAAAAACAATGTGGATTGAAAGTTTCAGGTGGTATAAAAAAACCCGAGCAAGCATTTAACTATATTAAAATTGCTGAGTTAATAATGGCTAATAAAGTTGATAAATCATGGTTTCGGATTGGCGCTTCAAGTCTTTTAAATGAACTCATCGGTCAGTAAGAAAGCTATTATTTTATAATTTTTATCCATTATGTCTATATTATTCATTTTCTGAATATGATATCTTCATGCTCTTTTTTTTGGTTAAAGAGTAGAATTAATGCAAAAGCATTTTACAGTGATCTCCCTCACATTTTTATCCCTTTTAACAACTGAAACCTATTCGCTTCCTACTCTTATTTATCCCGCTGAAATCGTTGGTCGCAATCTTAATGTCTTTGGAATGGGCTGGGCCGGACATGTTGGTATAACTACAGCCGCTGATATTTCTCAACCTTCCAATCAAGTTATTGAAGTAATGAATGATACTCCAGTAATTCAAGTTCATTCCCTTTTGGAATTTAAACTAAAAACCACTTATTGGGGGAGCCGGTATGGCATTTCAGACAGAGGGGAACAGGGCACAAAGATAATCAATGAGGCTAATTTTCAAAGAGGCCTATGCCCAATCTATACGATGACCGCAGCATATGAGCCGGGAACCGGTTATGATGAAGAAGGCAAACCAACCCATTGCGGTGTTTTTCGTTGTGATACATTTATTAATTACGTTTTTCACACCGCTGGTTATGATTTGCCAACATATAACAGCTTTACTCTACCGGTTACCGTTTTCAGCGCCTTTCCAAAAGGCCACGGTGATGGGCCTTTAGCTCAAGAGGCTCAGTCTATAATCAAGAATTTAAACCCTGTATCTTCCTCATTTTCTCTTAAGAATGTTGAAGTTAATGAATTAGCGCAAATGAATTTTGAAGAATTCATGGCCACTATTGATCAACCTACTGCTAATTTGACTAAAGAAATGATCGATAAGGCTTGGAATTTTGCTCAAAATCCAGCATTAGTTGTCGAGAAAAAAGTACTCATTATCGATTATTTAGGACTTGCAGGGACAGTGGAATTAATCCCAAAATTTATAGCTGAATACACAAAAGTGGATAATAAAGAATTAAAATCCATGTTGTTACGTTCTACCTTCACCCTCTATCAAAAATATTTATGGCTAAAGAACTATCCAAATGAACGGAATGAATTACACAATTTTTATTCAAGACTTTTAACTGAAAAGTTATCAGCACGGGATTCGGAATTAGTGCTGCGTGGATTGATAAACCTTGATTCTAGCGTCGAACTCGAATCGAAAATGAACAAATTTAATTTCATTATTAATAATCTCAATTCAAATGCAAATGTTGGACTTTGGATAGAACTTGCAATGAAATCAAAAAATTTGGAGAGGCAATCGATTCCTCAAATTCTTTCTTTATTGAACCGAGAAAATAATCCCGATCTAGATGATATCTTTAACCAATTTGTTGTAAGAAGATTGTCTAAATTAGGAATTAATGCGCTTGAAGCTGAATCCAAAAATCTAATTTCCAATCATTTGCAATCACTATCCTACCGTTATAATTCAAGTGGTTTAAAAAGTTCTATAACTGGACTCAGCCTCCCCTATTATGGTGCCTGGCTGGAAGCATCGGCCTTGGTCAACTCTGATTCGCTACAAGATGCGGCGGATTATGTTTCAAACTTTATACAAAATAAATCTGACATAAATAAGGCTAATTTTTATAGTGGATTGTCGGAAGGTGCTTATATTAAAAAAGCATTGAAACGCTGAAATTTCCTTTTTCATCTTTGAGGCTAATATAGTAAATAGCTTGAAGCTTAATAAATAATTAACGTCTATTTATTAAGCTTTGCTCTCGCAGGTTTAAGAAAATAAATTCAATTTACAACTGTGCATTATCAAGTTATTATGTGCGATTCTTAGTCCCATGGGTTCTCTAATTTTATGATTTTTCTAAATACCTTTTACACACCGACTTTTGAATTTAAACACTATGAAACGCTTATTGAAAGAAAATTGAAAGATCAAGAAACCTTGAATTGGGATAAAAATAACTATTTAAATTTATTAAACCTTAAGATCCACGCTTCTAAAGCAGCTGCCAGTTTTTCACAATTAAATTGCCTATTTAAAAGATCTCTCGTTAAGAAAGATGATCTCGACAAATTAGAAAAAAATATTTTGGAAGCGGTTAGAGCGATACTCAGAAATGAAGACATTTCCGATCGTAAAGACTATATCAGCAATTCTTTTGCCCTAATAAAAAGCGCAATGATGGAGGAAAATGTTTTAGATAAATCGGCTTCTATCTGTAATTTAATAACCAAATCGATTTATTCTGCTCTTTTTTTAGCATCTGTGTGTATCGCTGCAATGATGATCTGCACTGGCCCCATCGGAATATCACTTTTGGGTATAGGATCGGCTCTTATATCTACATGCTTACTATTATTAGCTGCCTATAGTCTATATGTGGATGGGCGATACCTAGCAGGTAAGCAAGTTGAAGAAATTGATACCTTTATTGATAAGCTATTTAGCTATAATTGCGGGGCACTGAATATATTAGAAGAGAGTCAAAGCCCCGAAGAATCTAATATCGTTGCATATGTCTAAAATCAATTTAAATTTGAGGTTCACCACAAACTAACTATGTTGCCTGCGATGGCAAGATAGTTATTTTTGCTATGCTATGTATATTAAATGTGTCTTTCCTCAGGTCCAACTCGATCTTGCCATCTCAAAATCTTTCGCGTTATAAGTAAATACATCCTCTTAAAAGTATTCTTATAGACCTTCGACATTAGAGTTTTGTTATTTAAAATTTGAATTTCTTTAGCAGTAACCGAAAGATATTTTCTTTTATGTTTTAACAAATGCCGCAAATCCTCATGTGCAAAAATTCGCAGAAGCTTGCTGTTTTTTTTAAAAGAAAGAGCCAATTGAAAATCTGTAACTGCTGGCATCCCATCTTCAGTTATGAGCCAATTGGCTTCCTTTGCCAAATCATTATTGGCAATTCCAAAACGACGCATTGTAGTTAGCAATTGTTTTGAGCGTTTGAAATATTCTGGGCTGAGTTTATCTGGGCATCGATGCATTGATTCACCAGGAATAAATGAACGAATATGATAATGTTTCGAGAGCTTTAACAATTTAGGCAAAGAAGGATGATTGGCTTTGGCTAAAATTTCTAAAGCTTTTTTTTCCTTAGTTGCTAAATAAAGAGCCAAAGGACGGAAAAATTTATTTTTAGAATAATTTCTTTTTATCGCAGGAATCGAAATTCCAAGTTCGGTAATAAAAATTCCCTGCTCTATGGAGCCAAATGCATCTGATTTTAACTGTTTATTCGGAATGAAATTAGAGGTCATTAGGTGTACGTCTGTAGAAAAAAACAAATATATCATAGCCATTTCTAATTAAAAAGAAGTTAGAAATGGCTAATTAAATCGCTGACAATTTTCCTAAGCTAACATCAGGCCAATCCACATAATTAATCCATACCAGCTATTGGAAGAAAAAGCGTACAAATAGCCCTCCCTTTCACGTTTTGCCAAGCATTTTTGTTGAAATAGTAATTGTAAAATTGCTAGCGACCAGACAACAAAAAAGGCCCGGGAAAATTCCAATTCCAGCGCCAGAAATAACCAAATCATATGGAAACAAAATTGAAAAAAACAAATGGCGACTCTGTCATACGCAGCGAATAAAATGGCTGTAGATTTAACACCAATCTTTAAATCATCTTCGCGGTCCACCATTGCATATTCCGTATCATAGGCAAGAATCCAGAAAAAATTAATCAGGAACAAAGCAAGCATCTCTATATACGATAAATGATTTGATGCGCAAAATGCCATTGGAATTCCCATCGAAAAGGCTAATCCAAGAATTAACTGTGGCCCTTGTATATAACGCTTACAGAAAGGGTATAAAACAGTAATGATTAAAGCGAAAATTGCATAATAAAAACATTGAGAAGGCAATTGAATCAATACAGCCAGGGCAAAAACTAATAAAATTGCCAAGAGACTAAAGGCCTGGATCAAGCCAATCTCTCCTTTTACCAAAGGCCGCTCACGAGTTCTTAGCACGTGCATATCCACGTGGCGATCTGCAATATCATTAATCACACATCCTGCCGCGCGCATAATAACAGTACCAAGTAGAAACAAAAAAACCAGTTTTATAGGTGGGTTCCCCTGGTTTGCGATCCATAGGGCCCAAGCTGTAGGAAACCATAAGAGCCAGATACCAACAGGCTTGTGGAAACGCATTAATCTGAAATAAGCGCGCATTGTTCTTTAACTCTCATTAGGCCAGGAAGTAATATTTCGACAAGATAAAAACAATGCTCATCGGGTAAAGAAAAAACAGAAAGTCGGAGCCAAAATTGTTCATTCCCATTTTTTAAACTTTCGGGAAGCCATTGATATTCTAAAAAGCCCTTATCAATTGAATAAGCATGTAATAGGTCCCGTTTAATTTTGGGTTCATTAAATATAATTAAACCTATGGATTCATTGCTTAGTCTGTCAAAAAAGAAGCGATTAGCCTGAAACGTATCATGAGGAATGATTGTTCGCCCAAACCAGCAGGGTAAATTTTGGGAAAACATAAGAATATCGCGATGAATAACAGACTCTACAGCTATCTCAAAGGTAAATTTTTCCCACCAATTTGGTCTAATCCAGTTTTGACTTAGCACTTGTAGTTTAGCCTCTCCGCTTTCAGTTTTGAGCTTTTCTGTTAAGGAAGAATTGTGGAATAGCCAGGACTTTATCGCTTCTGGAGGTGAATGATTTAAATGAAGGAGTCGGTCAATTGGTTTGATCATGAGAAAGAGGCTTAAGAATTTTCAGGATTATACCATATCTGCCATGACTAAGAGGATCAAGCTGTGCGAATTCGGCCCAAACGATTCACTATTAATTGAACTCTATTTCCCTGCTTGTTTGAAATAATAAAATGGCCACTTAAAGCCCTGGATTGCAGAGTAGTTGAGAACAATAAATAGTTCTTTGTATAAAGCCCCTGCCAACTTACGTTAATCCCTGGATGCTTCCAATGCCACTCATAAATAAGCTCAGATTTCTCATTAAATTCATGTTTGTCATTATCAACGTATAAAAGCATACCTGCCGACCAGTTGTCTGCCTGCGGCAATGGAGCAAGAACCAAGGGTAATCCTCTTAAAACTGAAGTTGTTTTGGCAAAATGAATTGCTGAGATAATTTCATTTTTTACCACCTCAAGTTGATTCTTTTGCATCATTGATAAGCTAAAAGGAAGGGCAAAAAAGAATAGTATAGAGACAATTAGCAAACCAACGACCAATTCAATGAGGCTGAAACCCCGATTTTCTAACACGATTTATTCATTAAAAATTGCTGTGCTGAAACTAGATCATCATAAGCTTTCTTTTTATCAATAGGATTTCGCAATAGATAAGCCGGATGATAGCTGACAATAAAAGGGATTTGTTGGTATTGATAAAATTGTTTCCGTAGCTGATTTAAGGGGAGTTGCTTGTTAAGCAGAAATTGACCAGCAAAACGGCCCAAGGCAATAATTAAATCTGGTTGAATCAGATTAATTTGCTGAGCAAGGTAACCAGAACATTGGCTAATTTCTTCTGCAGCAGGATCGCGGTTATTAGGTGGGCGACATTTTATGACATTGGCAATATATACATCTGCCTCCGTAAGACCAATACTTTTTATCATTTGATTCAGCAAAGCGCCTGCCTTACCGACAAAGGGTAAACCCTGCTTATCCTCATAAAATCCAGGAGCTTCACCAATTATCATTAATTTTGACTGATTATTACCGCGCGCAAAAACAGTCTGAGTTCGTGTTTTATGAAGCGGGCATCGGATACAAGAGGCAACCTCTTTTTTCAGATTTTCTAAGGAGTCTTCGGAATCATTAGGCGAATTTGTTTGGCGGACTATCCAGGTTTCAATACCCATTGTTTGTAAATAATATTGGGTTATGGTCTTTGACATAAGATTTTAATCGTTGAAATTGATTTCATACAAATAGCTTGTTCTTTCAACTCGCCATCATCCTGAGAATTTTATTAACCACTTTAGCCGGTTCGGTTGCAGCAGTAATTGATCGCCCAACGACTAGAAAATCACTCCCGAGTTCTAGAGCTTGATTGGGTGTCAGGACTCTGGTTTGATCATTTTTGTCATCATTCACAAGCCTGATTCCTGGGGTAATGGTTAAAAAATTATTCCCACAGGTTTCCTTAATCAATGGAACTTCATAAGCTGAACAAACTACGCCATCCAAAGCTGCTGCCAAAGTCAATTTAGCGAGCCTGCTTACTTGCTCCTCTAGTGAGCAATTAATACCTATTGAGGGTAAATCTTCTGCGCCCATAGAGGTTAGCAAAGTCACAGCAATAAGCAGAGGTTTTTTATCACCAAAGGGTTCTAATGCTTTGCGTGAGGCTTGCATCATGGCTAACCCACCGGATGCCTGAACATTTATCATCCAGACTCCCAATTCAGCACAGGCACGACAGGCCTGCGCAACGGTATTGGGTATATCATGAAACTTTAAGTCCAGAAAAAC
Organism: Tatlockia sp.; assembly: GCA_013697955.1. Lineage (GTDB taxonomy): Bacteria > Pseudomonadota > Gammaproteobacteria > Legionellales > Legionellaceae > Tatlockia. The sequence goes on from JACCVV010000067.1 coordinate 27,404, forward strand.
CTTAAATCCTCGGGTCACAAGTCTGCGCACAAAGCTATTACCGAAGCTACTAAACATTTCGCTGCCAACTTTTAAAGCGCATTGGCTTGGATTCAATTGATCAACAAGTGCTAAGGCAGCGTCCTCGTTGTCAAAATCAAGCGCTATTATTAATTTTGAATTCACAGAGCCTCGGCCATTTCAGTTGCAAGACAGATTTTCACCCCATCAGCAACTCGTTGTTGTTCTTCAATAGTCATGTAAGGATGCATAGGCAAGGATACGACCTGCTTGCTTGCTCTTTCAGAATGAGGGAAATCACCAGTTCTATAGCCAAGGTATTCCAATGCCTGTTGCTCATGCATGGAAATCGGATAGTGAACCGCTGTGGGAATCCCAAGATCCTGCATGTCTTTTTGAAACTGGTTGCGGTTTGGAACTTCAATAGTATATTGAGCAAATACAGATGTGTGACCTGGCAAAACATGCGGTGTGATTACAGAACCATCGAGTAAATTTTTATATCGTTGAGCAACTTTTTGACGCATTAGAATTTCATCAGGGAACAATTTCATTTTTTCAATAAGAATTGCAGCCTGAATAGAATCCATGCGGCCGTTAATGCCAATCCGACTGTGACTATATCTTGTGTGTTGTCCATGATTTCGAATTTCAATTAACTTTTCAGCAAGATTATCATCGTCAGTAAAACAAGCCCCTGCATCGCCATAACCACCTAAAGGTTTAGAAGGGAAAAAGCTAGTGCAGCCAATAGTTGATAATGCGCAAGAGTAAACTCCATTGTAAGTAGCGCCGAAACTTTGGGCGGCATCTTCAATTACAGGCAAGCCATATTGTTTTGCAATGTTGTTGATCATTACCATATCAGGACATTGGCCATAGAGACTAACCGGCATGATAGCCTTGGTATTTTGAGTTATGACAGCAGCAATTTTCGTTGCATCAATATTATATGTAAGCGGATCAATATCTACAAAAACTGGCTTGGCATGGCAGAGTGCGATTACTTCTGCAGAAGCAAAAAAACTAAAGGGTGAGGTTATAATTTCATCACCTGGTTTAATATCCAAAGCTAACAATGCCATAAATAAAGCATCGGTACCGCTTGAGTTAACAATCGCGTGTCTTACGCCAATAAAATCAGCGAGTTGCCGTTCTAATTTAGGAATTTCAGGACCCATTATATATTGGCCATGTTCAAGAACTGCTTGAATAGATTGTAGAACTTCCGTTTCAATTAATTTATATTGTTTTTTTAAATCAATGAATTGCATATTTTTCTCAATTTTAGTTAGGCAGAAGCATGATCCTATTCGTTTAGATGTCTTGGAAGGAAAACTCTCTGCATTCAGTTAGATCTATAAAGCCCTGAAGGTCTAATCTCCCTCCAATCCGTGAACTGGTTTCATTCTACCCCACTGCTTACAACTTGGGCAATGCCAATGCAAATGTTTGCCCCCAAAACCACAGTGCCCACAGCGGTATACTGGTTTATTGATCAAAAATTTCGAGGTAATATCGTATAACATTTGTAATTTAACCCGTATTTTTCCACTGGCTGTTTCAAGATGCCAGAAAATAAGTCGATTTAACCCGCGGATTGAAGGATATGTCCCAAGCTTTTCAGAAACAAAATCTATTGCTTCATCCATATTTTTTTCACGTCTTAAAAATTCAGCAATTACAAAGATGGTTGAAGCGCGTGGATGATCAGCTAAGGTTTGTTGTAAAAATTCGATGCATTCATGCATAGCGTTTAATTCGCGGTAGCAATTCACCAAGGGTTCAATGATTTCGCCAATAAATTCTGGATCTTGTTGAGGAACGCGTTTTAGAGCGCGCACAGCTTGCTTAAAACGTCCATTTTGCATATCTAGAGAAGCCTGGATGAGGCTAGCACGTACAGACAATTTATCGACTAACAAGGCTTGTTTGGCAGCATTTTGCGCTTTTTCAAAAGCATTATCTTTTATGGCTTGATTTGCTATTTCACAATGATAATGGGCGGCTTGAATATGCATACTTTGGCCGGCGGAACTTTCAAGCATTTTTGTAATGCCTAGCGCTTTTTCCCAAGCCTTCTCTTGTTGATAAATAGCAAGCAGGCCATGCAAACTTGAAATTTCACGATTCCCCCCGAGTTCTACGACTTCAAGAAAAATGCGTTCAGCCCGATCAAAAACGCCTGCACTCATGTAATCCTGACCTAATGCCATGAGGGCTTCTTTACGATCGTGTAGGCTTAATTGGGGCCTTGCGATTAAATTTTGATGAATTCGTATTGCTCTATCTACCTCACCGCGGCGACGAAATAAAGAACCTAGAGCTAAATGGGTTTCAACTGTTTCGCTATCTACTTCTAACAATTTGATAAAAACATCGACTGCTTTGTCTGCCTGTTCATTTAAAAGATAATTTAAACCCACAACATATTCACGAGATAAACGATTATCGATCCGCTTTTCCTTATTAGCATAATTACGGCTTGCAACCCACCAACCAGACCAAGCAGCGGCAGGCAAAAGTAGCGGCCATAAATTAATCATTAAATTCTCCATTTTATTATATCCAGAATACTCAAATACTGGATCAGAGCTATTTTGAAGGTTAGCTTATAAACAAATCGTGAAAACCGTTTTTCCTTGAAATGTCTGAATTGATAAGCAGACCTAATAATAATTTCTGCATTAACGAAGGTCAATTCTGTTAATGCTGATCTTTTAAGGGTATTGCTCTTAAATTTTTTATTTCTTTTTCTGTATATTTTAACTGATTTTTTAGTCTTAAAAAGTCAACCTTGAGTCGCCAGTATCGGCAAATGAAGACAAAAAATCCTAGTAAAAGGCCAAAGCCTAGCATGATGATCATCAAAACCGATATAGGCATATGGATTGTTTTAAAATATAAATTAACTTCAACAGAAGCCGCATTTAATGCCGCAAAACTAACACCAAGCAATATTAAAATTAAATAAATTAACAGCATTAATAGACGCATGGTTTTCACCTCCAAGCTTCAATTAGATAGGCTATAGATCTCGACGGAGACCTCAGAATCTTTTGTCTGCGACTGCCTTCTCACTTTTATTTCAAAATTAAAAAAAAAGCGTAGTTTCCTACGCTTTTTAGAGCTCTAAAGTGCTTAGTCAGCCTCTTTATTTGCCATTTTCTCTTTCAGTAAATCACCTAAAGTGGTTGCAGAAACGTCGCCACTACGTGAGTATTTCTTTATGGCCTCAGCTTGATCCTGCGCATCTTTTGCTTTGATAGAAAGTGCAATAGTGCGATTTTTCTTATCAAGATTGATAATTTTCGCTTCGACTTCATCGCCTTCTTTAAAGAAGGAAGAGGCATCTTCAACTTTTTCTTCAGACAGTTCATTTGCACGTATAGTTCCAACTACATCTGGAGCTAATTCGACAGTAACAGTCTTGGAGTCTATTGCAGTCACCTTGCCTTTAACTATTGAGCCTTTGCTATATTCTTCTACAAAACTTGTAAAGTTATCACCTTCAAGTTGTTTAAGACCTAATGAGATTCTCTCACGCTCTGCATCTATAGCTAGAATTACCGCTTCTAATTCCTGGCCTTTTTTGAACTGCTTAACTGCTTCTTCTCCAGGAACATTCCATGAAATATCAGACAAGTGAACCAAGCCATCAATTTCGCCATCCAAGCCAATGAATATACCAAAATCAGTAATTGAACGAATTTTTCCGCGAACCTTCTGATTTTTGGCATGAGATTGAGAGAACTGGTGCCATGGATTGCCTACACATTGTTTCATACCCAAAGAGATGCGGCGACGGTCTTCATCAATTTCAAGAACCATAACATCAACCAGGTCACCCATAGATACTACTTTACTTGGATGAACGTTTTTGTTAGTCCAATCCATTTCAGACATATGTACTAAGCCTTCCACACCTTCTTCAATCTCAACAAAACAGCCGTAATCGGTAATGTTTGTCACTTTACCCTGTAGCTTCTTATTGACAGGATAGCGCTCTACTAGGTCAACCCAAGGATCATTGCCTAACTGCTTCATACCTAGGGATACGCGATTTCGCTCGCTATCAAAACTTAATACTTTAACCTTGACATCTTGGCCAACTGTTAATAATTCGCTTGGGTGTTTTACACGTTTCCAGGAAATATCAGTGATATGGAGCAAGCCATCAATGCCGCCTAAATCAATAAAGGCACCATAATCGGTTAGATTTTTGACAATACCATTGAGTACTTGACCTTCATGTAAGGAATCAAGTAAAGCTTGTCTATCGGCGCTGCTTTCTTCTTCCACAACCGCACGACGTGAAACAACGATGTTGTTTCTTTTTAGATCCATTTTGATAACTTTGAATTCAAGCTCTTTACCCTCAAGGTAAGATGGATCTCGAACGGGTCTGACGTCAACCAAAGAACCAGGCAAAAATGCTCGAATGGTACCAATTTCGACTGTGAAGCCACCTTTGACCTTACCTGAAATTAAACCGGTTACGGTTTCATTATTTTCATGGCTCTTGGACAATCTACGCCATGCTTCCTGGCGCTTGGCTTTTTCTCTAGATAATATTGTTTCGCCAGAACCGTCTTCAACGGAGTCAAGCGCTACTTCAACCATATCGCCTAGATGAACTTCTAATTCACCATTCTTATCATAGAACTCTTCAACAGCAACTATTCCCTCAGATTTTAACCCAGCATTCAGGGTTACAAAATCGTCATCAATATCAATAACTTTTGCATTAATGATTGCACCGGGATAAAACTGTGCGCCAATGATACTTTGCTCAAATAATTCTTTGAAACTTTCAGACATGTTAATAAACTCTTTAGTAAAAAAATGAAAGTATAAGGTCCGCCTTACCTTTCCCCAATAAACCTTTCTAAGAACGTTATGAAATTTTTTGATAAAAATTCATTTGATAAACTTAGGTGGGCTGCATTTAACAACTGAACACATGTTCATCTGTTAATTTTAATACATTATCGAACACCTGTACAACTGTTAATCCAGTTGTGTCAATCAGCACCGCATCTTCTGCAGGTTTTAACGGAGCGTGCAAACGGTTTGTATCTCTTGCATCGCGCTTAGCTAATTCATCAACAACTTCGGCGAGGCTAGCATCTATTCCCTTTTGTTTCAACTGATAATATCGTCTTAAGGCCCTTTCTTCGGCTGAAGCAAATAAAAAGACCTTTAAATTAGCATTTGGAAACACAACTGTACCCATGTCTCGGCCATCTGTTACTAAACCGGGTTTAGTTGCAAAAGCTCGCTGTCTCGCAAGTAATGCCTCACGTATTTCAGGTATTGCTGCAATTTTGGAAGCGTCCTGTCCGCATTGTTCTAATCTTAAGTCATCTAAAACATTAATATCATCAAGCAGAACTCGGCCTTGCTGATGAGGATCGGTCTCGAAACGCAAATTTAGCGAGTGAGCAAGCGCTACCATGGATTTAATATCGCTAAAATCAATGCCCTTTTTACTTATTGCAAATGCGAGGACCCGATACAAACTGCCACTATCTAAAACATGCCAATCCAAATGATCGGCTAACATGTGGCAGATTGTTCCTTTACCTGTTCCGCTTGGCCCATCTATTGTTATGACAGAAACGGTGTTATCAGTCTTCATCTTGCAATTCCTTAATTGCCATTTTGATATGATTAGCTGTTTCTACAAAGCCGGGAAAGGAAGTTCCTACATTTTTACAATCTTTTATAATGACCGGCTCCTCAGCGACAGCTCCTGCAATAGTAAAAGACATAGCAATGCGATGATCATGGTGAGATAACACTTCGCCACCTGTTAGTTTGCCGCCTTTAATCGATAATCCATCATCAAAAGACTGTGCCTCAATACCCAGGCATTGTAACCCTTCAACCATTGCTCCAATTCTGTCACTTTCCTTACAACGCAATTCTTTAGCACCATGTAATAAAGTCTGGCCTTTGGCACAGGCGGCAGCAATAAAAATAATTGGAAATTCATCTATAGCAACCGGAACTAAATCGGCAGGTATCTCTATACCTTTCAGCTCTGCATATTTTATATAGACATCAGCTACTAATTCATCACCATATAAACGATGGTTTTCAAGGCTTATATCAGCACCCATTAAAGCTAATATTTGAATTATTCCCGTTCTGGTAGGATTAATACCCACATTTTTTATGGTAAGTTCAGAACCGGGAATAAGGCTTGCAGCTACAATAAAAAATGCGGCAGAAGAAATATCACCGGGAACTTTAATATTGGTCCCAATGCCTTCGTTTTCTGAATTAATTACAACTTTGTTTCCATTTTTTTGTACAGGATAAGAAAAAGCCTTCAGCATTCTTTCGGTATGATCTCTTGTTAAGCCTGGCTCTATTATTTGTGTCTCACCCTTCGCATAAAGACCCGCGAGCAAAAGACAGGATTTAACCTGAGCGCTAGCCTCGGGCATTTTATAAGCAATACCCTGCAATAAACGTCCACCGCGAATTTGTAACGGCGGTCTACCTGCTGTTGTTAAAACATCAGCACCCATTTGAATTAATGGGCGGCTAACTCTTTCCATTGGCCTTTTTACCAAACTTTTGTCACCGGTTAATTGGCTATCGAAAGCCTGGGCTGAAAGCAAGCCGGCAAGTAAACGCATTGAAGTGCCTGAATTACCGCAATCTATAATTTCATCAGGCTTAGTTAATCCATGTTTCCCCACACCGTGGATAATAAGTCGTTGCTCGAAAGGACCTTCAATTTTAACTCCCATAGCCTGAAATGCTTTTAAAGTTGCCAGGCAATCTTCACCATCGAGAAAACCACTTACCCTAGTTTCTCCCTTAGAAATTGCGCCTAATATAATGGATCGATGTGAGATGGATTTATCACCTGGGATAGTAATTTCACCACGCAAAGATTTTACTGGACTACTTATAAAGTCTAGACGAGTCATTTTCTGTATTTCCTTGCAAAATCAGTCATAAATTCAGCGAGGCGCTCAGCACCCTCCAAAGGCATTGCGTTATACATTGAAGCCCGCAGTCCGCCCACAGAGCGATGGCCTTTCAAAGAAAATAAGCCTTTTGCTTTTGCCTCTTCTAAAAAGAGATTTTCGTAGGTAGAGTTATTCAAGGTAAAACAAACATTTACTAAAGAACGAGCTTCTTTTTCAATCTGACAATAATAAAAATCTGAGTTATCGAGACAATTGTAGATAAGCTCCGCTTTTTGGCGATTTATTTGATAAAGCGCTTTAACACCGCCTTGGTTTTTTATCCAGCGAAACATTTTATTAGCTAGATAACAATTAAAGGTGGGCAGCGTTGCATAACTGGAATGGGTTGAACTGTGAGTTCGATAATCAAACATCGTTGGAATTTTTTCATTGGAAATTGTGGATAACAATTCTTCACTTACAATGACGATAGTTAAACCAGCGTTGGCAATATTCTTCTGTGCTCCAGCAAAAATCAACCCAAAATCGTCGATATTAATTGGTTCAGTGAGTAAACAGGAAGTCATATCTGCAATTAGAGGTGTCCCACTTAGTTTAGGTGGATTAACAAATCGAACTCCATTGACAGTTTCATTTGGCGTGTAATAAACATATCGGCTATTTTTTTTTATTTGCCACTCTTCATAAGCTGGTATAAAAGTAAAGCCATTTTTCTCCCCATTGGTTATGCAATAAGCTTCTTTCAGTCGAAACGCTTCTTGATATGCTAAGTTTGACCATATACCAGTAATCAAATAGCCTGCCTGTTCACCTTTTGCTAAGAAATTCATCGGAATCATAGCAAATTGAGCGCGAGCGGCGCCGCTTAAAAAAAGAACATGATAATTATTAGGAATAGCCAATAGTTCGCGCAATAAATGTTCAGTTTCTTGCATCATATCAGTGAATGGCGCTGAGCGATGCCCAATTTCCAACACTGACATACCGAGATGCTGCCAATCCAATAATTCATTTTGAACTTCCGTTAAAATAGAATCAGGCAGCATCGAGGGGCCAGCACCAAAGTTAAAACCTCTAGTCATTGTTCCCTTCTTCTAAAGTGTTTTCCCCATCTTCCACTTCTAAATTTCCATCTATTATTTCATCGGTAATTTCTAAATCGTTGACAGTAATTTCATCAATTCTCTGCATCCCGACCACATGCTCGCCGGAACTTACATTAATCAAACGCACGCCTTGAGTGTTTCTACCAATGATTGATAGCTCGCCTACTTTGAAGCGTACCAAGGTTCCTTTGTCAGTGATTAACATGGCCTCATCGGTATCGCTGACCTGTAAAGCTCGAACTACTTTACCGTTACGTTCAGTAACTTGAATAGAAATTACGCCCTGACCTCCACGTCCAGAAACTCTGTATTCTTCTACATCGGTTCGTTTTCCATAGCCATTTTCAGTGGCTGTAAGAATTGTTCCCTCAGGTTTGGCAACTACTAATGAAATAACTGATTGGCCTGCGCCTAATCGAATTCCTCTTACACCGCGTGCGGTTCGACCCATTGCTCTAACTAATTTTTCATCAAAGCGGATGACCTTTCCTGCATCAGTAAATAACATAATTCCCTTTGATCCATCCGTGATATCAACGCCTACCAAGCGATCGTCATCGTCTAAATCAACGGCTATAATACCGTTTGACCGAGGACGGCTGAACGCTTCTAGCGAGACTTTTTTGACTGTTCCATGCTTGGTAGCCATGAATACAAAACATTCTTCTTTAAATTCACGTACTGGAAGTATGGCTGTAATCGCTTCTTCTGCCGCAAGAGGTAAAATATTAATAATCGGCTTACCCCGGGAAATACGGCTCGCCAGCGGAAGCTGGTAGGCTTTTAGCCAATATAATTTGCCATGATTTGAGAAACATAGAAGTGTATCGTGAGTACTGGCAATGACCAGGCGCTCAATAAAATCTTCATCTTTTACATTGGTCGCTGATTTCCCTTTTCCTCCGCGGCGTTGTGCCTGATAGGCGGAGATGGGCTGATACTTCACATAGCCCTGATGCGACAAGGTAACTACGACATCTTCCTCAGTGATTAAATCTTCAATCGTCAGGTCTTCCTGAGAGGCAGTGATTTCAGTGCGACGTGTATCCCCAAACTGAGTTTTTACATCGACCAATTCTTCGTGAATGACTTCCATCAAGCGTTCAGGAGAAGAAAGTATAATGAGTAATTCCTTTATAACCTCTAATAATTCTTCAAATTCAGAAATAATTTTGTCTTGCTCAAGCGCCGTTAAACGATGCAGTCTTAGCTCAAGAATTGCCTGTGCCTGATTGGGCGACAAACGATAACCCGCTTCACTTAAGCCAAATTCAGCTGACAAATCATCCGGTCGGCAGGCATCACTACCCGTATTTTTTAACATGGATGCAACCAGACCTGGTTGCCACATCCCTGCTAAAAGTGCCTCTTTAGCATCATTTGGTGTAGCTGATTTTTTGATTAGCTCAATCATTTCATCGATATTCGCTAAAGCTATACCCAATCCTTCCAATAAATGTGCGCGATTACGAGCTTTCTTCAATTCAAAGATAGTTCGACGTGTAACTACCTCGCGACGATGTTTAATAAAGGCTACGAGAATTTCTTTTAAATTAAGGGTTCTGGGTTGGCCATCAACCAAGGCAACCATATTAATACCAAAGACATTCTGCATCTGGGTATGGGCATAAAGATTATTAAGAATAACTTCGGCAACTTCGCCTCGCTTTAATTCAACAACGACTCGCATTCCTTGTTTATCGGATTCATCACGTAATCCGGATATGCCTTCCAATTTTTTTTCTCGAACCAGATCCGCTATTTTTTCAACCAGTCTTGCTTTGTTAACCTGATAAGGCAGTTCATTGATAATGATTGCCTGGCGTCCGGTATGACTATCTGTTTCAATTTCTGTTCGAGCTCGTATTGAAATTCGACCTCGACCAGTGCGATAAGCCATCAAAATTCCGCCGCGGCCATTAATTATTGCTGCCGTTGGAAAATCAGGACCAGGTATATGTTCGATTAGTTCATCAATGGTTAAATCTGGATTGACTATTAAAGCGAGGCAGGCGTTGATGACTTCTGTAAGGTTATGTGGCGGAATGTTGGTTGCCATACCCACTGCGATACCTGAAGAACCATTCACTAATAAATTGGGAACTCGAGAAGGCATAACAACGGGTGCAAATTCGGTTTCATCATAGTTTGGGCTAAAATCAACGGTTTCTTTTTCAAGATCTGCTAGCAAAGCATGAGCGACTTTCGACATTCTGATTTCGGTATAACGCATGGCAGCTGCGGAATCGCCATCGACCGATCCGAAGTTACCCTGGCCATCAACCAGCATGTAACGCATTGAGAAAGGCTGAGCCATACGAACGATAGTATCATAGACGGCAGTATCGCCATGAGGGTGGTATTTACCGATAACATCCCCGACTACTCTTGCTGATTTTTTGTAAGGCTTATTCCAGTCATTACCCAATTCTCTCATAGCAAATAGCACGCGCCGATGGACTGGTTTGAGTCCATCACGCACATCAGGCAAGGCACGGCCAACAATAACGCTCATGGCATAATCGAGGTAGGACTGTTTTAATTCGTCTTCGATATTAACTGGGATAACTTCTTTTGCTGAATAAACCATCTTGGGGACGCATCCTTAGGCAAATGTTGACAATGAAACTAGCGTAAGAGGATACCATAGAGACAGTTTTATTTGAATAATGTCTTGAGTACTGTTCAAACCTGGCTAAATAAAAGGCGGGTAGATAAACTCTATATTAATAATCATGAAACTGCCTCATACTCAAACACTGCCTTCTGTGATTTTATAGGTGATAAATTGACTGTCAGTATGCATTTTTATATAGTTCTGCCCAAATGACGAAAGAAGGCTGTCAAGCCAATAATAAGAGGAACCGCGATGACTACTAAAATTGCACGACTGAGCATAGACGGCCATGATTCAATTGAATTACCTATCTTGACCCCCACCCTTGGCAATGATTGTGTCGATATCAATAAACTGGGCGAAAATGGTATGTTTACCTATGATCCCGGTTTTGTTTCAACAGCTGCCTGCGAATCCAAGATAACATTCATTGATGGTGATGCTGGTATCTTGCTTTATAGAGGCTATCCAATTGAGCAATTAGCTGAAAAGAAAGACTTTTTGGATGTGAGTTATCTTCTTTTAAATGGCGAGTTACCCGATATAAAACAAAAAGAAGAGTTTATTAGTTTAATTAATAATCACACGATGGTTCATCAGCAAATGTACAATTTCCTCAATGGATTTCGCCGTGATGCACATCCAATGGCAATTATGGTGGGTATCGTGGGTGCGCTTTCTGCCTTCTATCATGAATCAATGGATTTGACGAATCAGCATGATCGCTATATTTCCGCAATACGATTGATCGCTAAAATGCCAACACTTGCGGCAATGAGTTATAAATATTCAATTGGCCAACCTTACATGTATCCACAAAATAAAATGAGCTATGCCGAAAATTTTCTGCACATGATGTTTGGGGTACCTTCCGAAGAAATTATTCCAAATCCTGTGATTGTTGATGCTATTGATACCATTTTTACCTTGCATGCTGACCATGAACAAAATGCTTCAACTTCTACAGTTCGCCTGGCGGGTTCTACGGGTGCGAATCCTTTTGCCTGTATTTCAGCTGGAATTGGGGCTTTATGGGGGCCTGCTCATGGTGGAGCTAATGAAGCTTGTTTAAATATGTTGAAAGAAATTGGCGATATTAAACAGATTAATCATTACATTAAACGTGCAAAAGATAAGGATGATCCTTTCCGCCTAATGGGTTTTGGTCATCGTGTTTATAAAAGTTACGATCCCCGCGCCAAAGTTATGCGCAAAACCTGCCATGAAGTACTTACAGCAGTTGGAGCTCATGATGCGCCCTTATTTAAATTGGCCATGGAGCTTGAGCGCATAGCTCTTGAAGATGACTATTTTGTTGAGAAAAAACTATATCCTAACGTCGATTTTTATTCAGGAATTACGCTAAGCGCCATCGGTATTCCGACAAACATGTACACCGTAATTTTTGCTCTGGCAAGAACAGTAGGATGGATGTCGCATTGGATGGAAATGGTTGCCGGAAAATCTAAAATAGGTCGGCCTCGCCAGCTTTATACCGGTGAAAAGCAAAGAAATGTTTCATAAAAATAAGCTAAAAGGATAAGATCCTTCTAAGATTGATGCTCATATTTGCACACCAATTAGTACAGCTACCTGGCTCCATCAACGGCGGGTTTATGGATATTCCTGCCGCTATCTGTGAGCTGCGGTTATCTGAGAAGCTATTTATCGGGCGTGCTCAAATCTTTGATGAGATGGTTAATACTGAAGATTATGCCATTGCGCTTGGCACCAAATCGCGCAACCGGTGCTATCTTAACAACTCTTTTTACTCTTAATTCGATGCAACCTGGTATGTAGATGAACATTAGAATTGCTAACCGGCAATCCCAATTAAGGCTTAATCTAATTTCTTGAATTCACTTCCTTTTTTTTATATAGTCGGCATTCACAGTCATTAAAACTTTAATAAATCTCTTGCTATGAATTCTTACCCTTTTCGTCTTCTAGCCCTCAAATCAGGATAATTTATGAACGGAATTCGCATCTACACGCTTGCCTTAGTCTCCTTTTTATTAGTGAAAACTTGCTTTGCTTTGCCTGGAAGTTTTTTTAATGTTTCCTCAAATGGGCTAACTTTAATTATTACCACTAATGTTCCTAATCACCCGCAACTATTTGATGCTGGTATTCAAATCAATTCGCTAAGTGGCTATTCATTGGCAAAGGTTGGGTCTGAATGTTTTTTAAACGGAAATGGTCTCTGCCTGTTTAAGGTGGGAAACAGCTCGCCTGCTACTATAAGCTTGCAAGGGAAATCAGGTGTTGTAGTATTTGATTTGTGTTTGTCGGGCTATGGTCGACGTTCTTGCCAGCGTTATTCTGTAAATATCTTCACTAACACTTATAGTGTAAAGCGTTTTGCTTATATTTTAGATTCTATATTTGGTACTGTTTCAAAATGCTCTATCGATTCTGATGGTCTGTTAACTGCTTGCACCCCTACTGCAACTGACTTTAATAATCCACGCTCTTTGGTAATTAATCCTGCTGGGAATCTAATTTATATTTCAAACCAGGGTGGAAATAGCATATCAAAATGCGGTTTTGATACCTCCGGTGATATTGTGGATTGCACTAGTGCCTTAACAAATATATCGCAGCCTTTCGGTATTGTATTTAATGCACCAGGCACTCTAGCCTACATTACCCAATTTGATCAAAATAATGTTTTAAAATGCGCAGTCACACTTAATGGTGATTTTACTTCCTGTACAACCTCTGGCTCTAACCTGGCAGGACCTACCGGAATTTATATCAATGCATACCAGACATATGCCTATATAACTAACTATCTTGCCAATCAAGTAACAAAATGTAGTTTTTTACCTAATGGGAATTTAACGAACTGCACTCAATCTGGGACTCAGTTATTCAATCCATTTGACTTGTTTATCAATTCTTCAGGTACTATAGCTTATATAACTAATCAGGGTGGAGCGACTGTAACCCAATGTCAATTTGCTTCTAACGGTAATCTGACAAACTGCTCCCTTTCTGCTGTTGGATTTGCTGGCCCTACTGGAATTTTTAATTACGTCTCCAAAAACCTGGTTTATATTGCCAATGTTTTTAGTACTTATATTTCGAGATGCACGATTTCTGCAGAAAGCAATATTGACAATTGTATACCAACCGGAGAGGGTCTCATTTCACCAATAGATATAGTCGTTCGAGAAATAAGGGTTCTTGAGACTTTGAAGGTCAAATAAATTAAGTTTAAAGGGATTTAATCGAGTGGAAAGAAGTTTGATAAAGGTGTTTTAATCGTTTTTAACTATGGCCTTTAAATTTGGGCTTAGCTTTATGAATAAAATCTAGGCCCAAATTAATCACTCAATATAGCCTTATTGAACTGAACAGCAAGAATTTCGTCTGTCTTGCTCTATTTTGCCATTCCTAGTTGCGATAATATTAGAGTTTCCAATCTCTGTATCTACGCGTCTTTTAGAAATATAAAAGAATGTATCCACTCCATTAAAATTGACTGAATCGCTTTGTGTGCTTTTTGATGATTCATCAGATCGGTTAGGGACTAAAGAGGATTCAGATTCAGATTCCTGAGAGCCAGCTATATTGCCTTTAATGTCTTTTTTGTCTTTCATGTTAACTCCTAATATTACAAACCATAGTGTACATTTTTTATCGACTTGGATCAATTTTTACTCTCCTGATAAAAATAAGTACTTTTAGGACACTAATTTGTTCGGGTTTGTTTAATCTAGAGGTAAATATTGATTTTGAATTAGCACATAAATATGCTGATTAATAGAATTCATTCCAAACTAACCAAAAATCTTCCATGGCTTTTTGTAGTTGGGAATAAGTTTTATCTAATTTTGACTGATTTTGTGGAACTTCCTTCAAAGCTTTATGAAATTTAACTAATGTAAAATCCAGTTGAGGCAAAACAAGATAAGCTAAGCCCCCTTGCACCTTATGCAATTCTTCACAAAGAGCTTTTATATCTTTAGAGGCATAAGCATCGGCCAATTTCTCTTTAGTGAGCTTGAGATCTTCAGCCAAAATGGCTAATAGTTCTCGAACACAGTCCTCATCACCATTCATATTAAGAACCGTTGCTTTCCAATCAATGACTTTTGATTGTTTTTCAGAACAGCTTTTTTTATTTACAACTAAGATTTTGACTTCATTTTTTTTAACAAAATAAAGCTCCAGAACAGTCTTTAATTTATGAATTTGTAAGGGTTTAAGCAGCACATCCTGCATACCAGCGGCTAAGGCCTCTTCTTTAATTTCTGGTTCACTGCCATGGCCTGTTAAAGCCAGAATGGGTGTCTGATAGTTTAAAGCACGAATTTTTCTAGTGACCTCAATTCCGTCCATATCGGGCAGGCCTATATCCATTAATATCAAATCATAGTCACGCTCCTGCACCATTTTCAGTGCTTGCAGACCATTCTCAGCAACCTCAGTATTCTCGATATTTAAATATTTTAGATTCGCTTGAACTGATTTAGCTGCAAGCAAATTGTCTTCCACTATTAATATTGATAAATTCAGACAGGTTTCAGGTTTCAGGTTTTTAAATGTTTTTTCTTCCCGAAAGGAAATTTTTTCACGGTCAGAATGGTCGGAAACGGATAAGGGAAGCGAAATTGTAAAACAAGAGCCCTTACCCAACATGGATTCTAGTTTGATATCGGCTTGCATCGCTTCAATATAACGTTTTACAGTATAAAGGCCTAACCCTGCTCCTTTGTACAAACCTTGATAGGAAGGAGTAAGACGAGAAAAATGTTCAAAAATTGTAGTGAATTTATCCTCTGGTATACCAATACCTGTGTCTTTCACAGAAATTTTTAAGTTAATTTTATCGCCAACCCTGTAGCTAGTATTTGGTTTGTTTAATGTTTCAATTTTTAATTTTACTGAACCCTTTTTCGTAAATTTAAGCGCATTGCTAAGCAAATTGAGTAAGGTACGATCAATGTAACTACGCAATCCGCTGAAATAAGCGGGTATTGCTTCATCAATTTCCGAGCTGAAATCTAGATTTTTATGATGCGCAATTGGATGCATGAGGTCCATATTATGTTTGACCAGCTCACGTAAATTAAATGATTCTGATTTTTCAGGCGGACTTCCAGACTCTAAGCGCATGGTTTCTAATATTTCGTTTAATAACTGTAGAAGCTCATCAGCAGCACCAATTAAAAGATTAGAGTTTTGCTGCACCTGGTTTATGATTTCTGTGAGCATTGTTAAATATTGATCTTCTTGCTTGGATGATACCCGGCCTAAAAAGGTTTGGGTTTCATCAGCGGTATTAATCATTTCCTGAATTAAACCTAAGATTCCAGTAAGCGGCGTACGGATATCGTGGCTCATGTTAGCTATAAATTCAGTTTTGGAGCGACTTGCTTTTTCGGCAGCAATCTTTGCCATGCGCAGGTCTTCTTCAATTTGTTTGCGCTCAGTGATATCTACATAAATTCCCAAAATGCCTACTACTTTATTTTGATTATTAAATAAAGGAACCTTGGAAGTTAACAAATCAATCCGTCCCCCATCCCTCGTTGTTTGGGGTTCTTCAATATTCAGTTTAGGCAATCCAGTATTGATTACTTCCTGGTCATCGGCTCGATAAAGATCACCCTGATCTTTCCAAACCAAGTCATAATCTGTTTTACCTATAATTTGCGCTGACGAGGTTAAACCAGCAGATTTTGCGAATATTTCATTGCATCCCAGATACACACAATCTTTATCTTTCCAAAAGATATAAGTAGGTAATTGTTCCAAAAGATCGACGATAAATTTAGATTTCGCCTGATTCTCATCCTCGGCCTTTCTTTTATCCTGTTCAAGCGATTTTTCTATATTTTTTCGCTCAGTGATATCAACGTAAACACCCAAAACTCCAATTGTTTCACCGTCTATATCACGTAAAGGAACCTTAGAGGTTAGCAAATCAATGGTTGACCCATCTGGTAATACTTGTGCTTCTTCAAAATTGGTCTTGGGTTGATGCGTTTCTATGATTTCTTTATCACAGGATCGATATTGATTGCTTAATTCTCGGGGGAAAGTTAAGTCATAATCCGTTTTTCCTATGATCTCTTGAGGTGAAGAAAACCCCATTGATTTTGCAAATGCGTAATTACAACCTAAAAAAACACCTTCTTTATTCTTCCAAAATATGCAACAAGGTAGTTGCATAAGTATTGAATACTCCCAACTCAGCTCATTTGTAAAAGGCATAAGTGTCTCAATTAGTTTTAAAAGTTAAAATCCTTTGGAACCTGATCAGGAGGACTATTTGATAGGGGTAATTTTGCGTCTGGATGAGACCAGAAGGTCGAACGTTTAGAATTTTCGTAAATTGGAATTTTGGGAGATTCTTTAACTAACTCATAGTAGGATTGAAGTAGACAGGTATTAGGTTTAGTGTAATCAACTTTTTCTGTAAGTTCATTATTAGCTGAATCTAGTACACCACCTTTTACATAACGGCAATTGCCGGTCTCAATTAGATTTTGTCTGAATATTAAAGATTTGACTTCTCTTTCAACATCAAAAATATTATTAATCTTCCCAGGAATCATGCAAATCATCCCTTCATGTTTTCCGCTTGCAACCTCATAGGTAACAGCGCTACGAAATTCTCTGTTGGTTAAGATTTTGGGCAAAACAGTAGCCTGGTGTTTGATGTATTTAAACCTTTCTTTGAAATCAGGCCAGAATTTGTCAATTTCTTTTTCAAATTGTATTTTTAATTTGTTTTGAATAAATTTTTCATCAACCACATCATTTATAAATTGATGTGCCTCACTCGCAGTAGGACAGGACATTAAGGGAGTCCATTTTGCATGGTATAACATATATTTTCTTTTAGTGGATTTCTGCAGGTCTTCATCAACATAGGGCATGACACAGGGAAACCAGCCATCCATAACGGTAAAAGAAAAGGGATTTTGACCGGGATTGTTATCTTCATAAATCAAAACAACACAGGGTTGATAGACAACATCAACTTCAAAAGGAAAATCACCTTTGGAAACCATTGCCTGGTAACTTGTGGTATTAATAACCTTATCAAATAATTTTGAATCCTTTTTATTAAAAACAGCCGTTTTTTGACCCTTGTTTTCACAGCTGGTTATCTCATAATTACAGATCACATCTACACCAGCTTCTTTTAAATATTCAGTAAAAGCCTCACGTAATCTATCGCCTACTACGATACTTGGTTCATCAACAGAGTAGGCATTAAGTAAATTTGTATATCCATAATTCACGGGATTTACTGGTTTGTAACCTTTACATTCCTTACCAACTGACTCAAAAACCTCCTGGCTAACTTTGGGTGGATTACCATTGGCATCTTTATTACCAAGGGCATAAATAGAGTATTCATGCTCGACAACCAGGTTAGGATAGGTTTCAATAAATTGGTCAAGCCCGCGCTGACAGTTTTCGCGAGTTTTGGGAGAACGAGGATAATGGGGGCCACGATGGAGCCTGACACCACATTTGCCCGAAACTTCACTAAAAATAAAGGGATTTTTCTCATAAAGAGTAACTGAATGCCCTTGTTTTCTTAGTGCTAGCGCAAGATGACAGCCGTACCAGCCGGCGCCAATTATCGCTAATGTTTTTACGTCTGATTTATTATCGAATTTTTCGTTCAAGTTAATTTCAACCCGGAATGTAATGCTTTTGAAGGCACTTTAATTGATTAAATTAAAAATGGGTTTTTTCAAAACTTTTTTAATTCTAAACTGATATTTTAACATAAAAGTAATACAAATCAAAATTGAGGCAATCTGATATCAAAAAAAACCTTCTTACGCGGCTAAAGTAAATTCCTTTAAAATTCAGAACTTAGATTCCACATTGGCCTAAAGATTAAATAGATTAATTAAATATAAGTGTATTGGGGCTTCAATAGGTACCACCAGGAGTTTGGCATGATTATTGAATCGTTTACTCTAAGAATTGCGAGTAGGCTTTTACTTAAGGAAATGTATGTCTAATCAAACTACCTCTGAATTAGTACCCATAATTATTTCAACGGTGGTGATTTCTATTTTAATTTTTAGTCTTTATGTAACCATAAAATACAGAAATCCGGAGCAATATAAACAGACACGTATTAATGTGTTTTTCTCTACTCTTGCCTCAGTAGCCATTATCTTTGTTGGCTTTAATATTGTTTTGACTTCAATTGCTTTCGAATACAATCAACATTTCGCCCGTATTAACAAAACAAAGGAAGCAGCAGATAAGTTATGGCTTTATCCTAATCAATTACTTGCATCCAGTAAAAACATAAGACCTGAATTTTTGGCTTCATTTTTTATGTCAAACCTTGATTTATACAATAAAATTATCAAACCTGATAAAAAATCAATTTTGACAATCAGCGGCAATGTTGAGGAACAGTTTATTTCAAATGTAATGATGCTCGCTTGGGTAGAATGTATAACAATCCGGAAATATGATGAAACACCTTTGACGTATTGGCTAAGGGCCTTTTTAACCTGGGCGCAAAATCCTTATTTTAAAGCGTATTATGAAAGGCTGAAATTTGGTTATGACCCTAAAACTATAGAATTTGCAGATCTTCTATTCGAATATGCTTTGAAAATTCCAGTACCCACTGTAGATACAGGAATTTATATAAAGACTGCCGATGAAATTATGAAGGATCAGAGATTTATTTCTTTGCTAAAAGAACTGGAATAACAGATAAGTCCAAGAATCAATTTGAATGAACAATTCTGATTTCTTTAATTTTAAAATTTAGCATTAATGGTAAAGGCAGATCTTAATTTCATAGCCCACTTATCTTCGGGTTTTGCATTTTCTTTATCTTCAAAGAATCCAACTAAGGTTATGCTAGCCTTTCTTGCACCCGAGGCAGTATTAATTATATTAATACCTTTAAAATCCCTGACTTCTTTTCCAGCTTCCCTCCTCCTTCAACCCAATCATCCACTATATCTTCGAGTTTTTATTCGAAGTTAACCTCGGATAGGATAAAAGAATTTCTGATTTTAGCTTCTTCGCTTAAGCCTTTGCCCTTCTAAGTTTTACAGGCAGTACATATATGCTGATTGGTGGTTTTATCTTTTCTGAATCTACCAAAAACATGGGCTCTAATTTAGAGAGTGATTACTGATTAGTGATTTATTAGCGATGAAATAATTTTATAATTGGCTTCGATTTCTTTTATTGAATTTGGGCTTAATGCATTTAGAGTTTGTGGGGCTAAGAACTGTAGCTGAGCTGAAGACTTTATTGCTGTTTTTTCTCTTCAGCGTCTAGCGTAGTTTCCATTTTATGATAAGACATAACCTTTGTTTAGATTTGGGTAAAAGGGGCGCAATTTATCACAGTAAATATAAATTCAGAACAGATTTTTATAAATTTGTTATAGGCTAATGATTCAAATGAACAATTATAATACATTAATGGTAAAGTAGAAGCGTTTGACTCTTAGTCATGCTTGAGATAAATTCCAAGTCATTGCTTATATTTAAGGTTAAAAATGAAAAATATAATCCTGGCTTCAGCCTTGTTGAGTGCCTGCATCACGAACAATGCTTTGGCTTTGAATCTTTTCTCAATTCATAAAAACGCTGTTAAATCAGCAACACAATCCACAAACTCCAATGAAAATAATTACACTGATTTTACCGGTACCTGGGTAGGTACCTGCACTAGCGATGAAAATGAATCGGGTTCATCAAGCATCACCATCCGGAACGATGATGTTTTGATTGAAATCAATGACCAGGAATTTCATTTAGGTAACGTAAAAACGGAGTCAACCTCTAATAAATCACATTCTGAGTTTTCGCACACCATGATTAATTGGAACGACGACAGGACAAAACTTCTATTTGAAGATACATCTATTCGCTTTGAACATTCCGACTACCCATTTAATAAGCCAAAATCTCCTTTTACTTCAATTGTAAAAGGTATAATTGGTTTGGCTAATGAACAACTGACTTTAAAAGTTGAGGGTATTGCCTTCAGTAGCTTGTCGAAAATTAAAGAGAAAATAGCTACAAATTGTATCTTTGATAAATCGAAATAAAGCAAAGTCTATTTTTAAAAAAAGAAGCTCTCGAATCGATTCTAAGCTATATATACAAATTCTTAAGAGAGGTGACCTAATGAAAAATCAATTAATTGATCTCATAGTCAATCGCTTAAACGATTCGAAAGAACAATTAAAAAAGGATTTTTTAAAAGTACAGCCTATTAAAATTTCACGCTATTTTGTCGTTGATAATCTTTTGCCTTTAAATCTTGCAGAAAAAGTTTATGCACAATTTCCCAAACCAAAAAAAATGTTTTCATTGAAAAGTTTTGGGAAAATAAAATTAAAATATTTTCATTTAAAAGATGCTGCACCTTTATTACAAGATCTTAATGCAGCCATTCAAGATCCAAAAGTCGTTGCCCTCATTGAGGAAATCACAGGCGTTAAAAATCAAATTCCGGATCCAACCCGATTTGCTGGTGGAATTAGCACTTTACTTAAAGGCTACTTTATAAATCCACATTTAGATAACTCCCATGATGTAGAGACAAAACGGTTTTATCGCACCATGAATGTTTTATATTATGTATCCCCAGACTGGTCTATTGAAAATGGCGGCAATTATGAACTATGGGATGAAACCGTAACCAATCGCGTTCTTGTACCTTCACTTTTCAACCGTTTGTTAGTCATGGAAACCAATCGAAGCTCCTGGCATGCAGTTAATCCGGTTATATCTAATAAACCTCGCTGCTGTATTTTTAACTATTATTTTTCAGAAAAATCGCCTGAAGGTCTCGACTATTTTTTTGATGCGCCATCTTTTAAACCACGTCCGGAACAAAAATTACGTCGTGCTTTGAGTAAAATAAAAGAACGTTTCATTCCTGCTAAATAAATGTAATTTGATTATTATCCTGAAGATTTACCGCGGGGTATTCATCAGCGAAAGGCAGCAAAAAATCAAAAATATAATTTATTCGTCTAGCGAGCGAGCCCTTAGGATTCTGTATATTAATTCGCTTTAGTTTTGAAACCAACTCATCTATTGAATCGGGAAAAGTTTCCAATAACTCGTCTATCTCCTTTATATAATGGCGGTTCCAATGGCCTGTAAAAAAGCGCATAAATGAAGAACCGGATTTTGTGTAATCACTGAGTATTTCATAGGCCTTATCCAAAACCGGATTTTTAGTTGAAGCTAATTTATTGTATGCTTCCAATGCCTTGATTTGGTCAAACCAGTCAATTAGTTCACTCCGCCCTTCCTTTTCTGCAATTTGCTTTAAAAGATGGAAGTCGATAGAAAATGATTCTGAGTTTGCAGCAATAACTAGCGCTTGAACTTGCTCTAACTCTCCGTGAGAAGTGGCCTTTTCTAACTCCACTTTCCAATCCCTGAGATGAATATATTTGGATTTGCACAAAAAACCTAAGGAACGAATGTTTTTTGCTTTAACTGCTTGCATAAATGCGTAAGACCACAGTTCACTCGATTGATGGCTATCAGAATTACATAGGGTTGTTAACAAGCCATAATGCTGAGATTTGATTAATAATGGTATAAATTGTATTTT
Organism: Tatlockia sp.; assembly: GCA_013697955.1. Lineage (GTDB taxonomy): Bacteria > Pseudomonadota > Gammaproteobacteria > Legionellales > Legionellaceae > Tatlockia. The sequence continues at coordinate 49,675 of JACCVV010000067.1, forward strand.
ATTCTCAAACTGGAAATAGACCGAATTACAAAAATTGAAAATGAATAAGGTCTGGTTGTGTTGTAAGGCTATTTTTAAGATTTTAGGAATAAGTTTAGCGTTTTCATTAATTAATTGAGAAGCTTGTAAAAGTTCCAAAAAGGATTCATAAAATCCAGCCCTGGCCGTTATACAAATAGCCTCTTCAAGTTCTGTTATCTTGGGAGAAGCATCTTTAATTAGTGAAATCGAAATAAAATCATTTATTTTAGCAAAAGTAACTATCAAATTACCAAACTGGGTTGGACTTATAATTTTGTTGTTAATTGCCTTTTTAATATATCCACTAATTTTCAGATTCTGTAGCGAAGTTGCCAAGCTGGAAATTAGAATCTCATTATCAAGATGGGCATGTGCGTGAGAACATAGCACCTTAATAGTTTCATTGTTTTTGTTCACAAATGCATATTTAAAATGTTCATTCACCGTAGCTGTATCAGGGTATAAATAGGGAAAATTGGGATAAATATATTCAAAAATTTTAGATTTAGCATTCGGCCCCACTCTACTCAGTAAATTCTTTGCAATTTCAGCCCCCTTCATTTCCCCTTTTTTCTTAATCGCCATTAATAAATAGCGAGAAAAGGGGTGATTTTCCAAGATCGCTTGAGCAAAACTAGATAACAATATCTCATTATCTAAATGTTGAATCCCGTATTTATAAAATACCTTAAAGGTTTCTTTCGATTTGTTTTTAAATACTATCTTAAAACCTTCTTGTACGATTTTTTGATTAGGATGAAATTCAGGTTTAAATTTTTTATAAATAGTATCGAGCATTAAAAATTTTGAGTTTGGAATAATATGATCTCTAATCTTCACTAGGATTGACGCTTGGCGAAATTCTAATTCTTCAGACGATAATTCGTGTTTTTCAGCCAATTGAATCAGAAAATCTAAAGATCCGAGGTGATCGGTAGTTAGTAAAAATAAAATACATGTCCAAATCTTATTTTTGCTGAAACTTGTGTAACATCGTGCAAGAAAATTTAATTGATCATCTTGTTCAAATGTAGCGGCATATTCCCATGCATCGGAAACCCCTTGATTACCAGGTTTTTGAATATCCAAGCTATACATTTTTTCTATAAAATGCCACTTTTTATTTTTTGTTGCGTTTAAAAGCGCCTTATCCATAGTTTGAGTATTGGGTTCATAACCAAATTTTTTATTGCATAAATAACTAAAAACCCAATCTGAACCTTCTTGAGCCGCCTTATAAATAAGTGATGAGCAGGTTTCATTGGACAGATGGAACAGATTTTTATTATCCATTAGTAATTCAAACGCTTTTTGATCAGCTAAAGCTTTAAGAAATACCATAAAAATCTGATTATCATCGAATTGATTTATTATTTCCGGTATAAAAAATAAACTACAAATTTTAGGATTTGATTTTTCAATTGCTGTTAACAAAGCACCATGTAAAAAGTGTTCTTCAAATGGGTTAAGACTGAACTGGTGTAAGAGATAAGCTGTGAGTTGGAAATGTTGTTGTTTAACAGCTTCAATGATAATACTTTTTCCTGTTAGCCAGGGAATAAGATGCCAAAATCGATTCACTTCAGTCAGAGAACAAATAATCTGATTTGTCAGTAATAAATTTTGATTGTTCAACAACACTTTTACAATTGCTTTTTGGCTTTTAAAAATTTCTTTTTCATTTGATAAATCAAATAAAATTGCAATAAAATCTGCAAGAATAAAGGTATCTCCCACCAATCTAAAACGTTCATTGATTAATAATTCCTTTAAAGTCCAATTTTCATTTATAGCTATACCAAGACGTCTAAAAATGTCCCTTTTTTGTTTATATATGTTCCATTTATCCTGCAAAAATTGAAAATCACGATGATTAAAATTTGAGTTTCCAAGTTTTTCATTAATAAGAACTTGCCATTGAGTTTTCAAATCAAGGCAAAGAGCTTCTATGCATTGAGAAGTTTCTATTTTATAAGTTTCAGCAACATCATCTATAGAACTGTTTTCACTTGAGCTAGAGGCTTCATCCAGGCTGGTATCCTCACTGCTTTCTTCATTTGATTCGAGGTCGATACTATTAGGAATATTTCCAACAGAAACTCTAAGCGGGTAATTTTCATCATCGCTATAGCTATAGCTTGAACTTGAATCTGCATCATCTTGAACCATTTCAGTGTATTCTTTGCATATAAAATCAACTATGTCCCCTTCTTGATTTAAGTTTTCTGCTGTTAATAAGGTTAGTGTTAGTATCTGCTGATAAAAAAAATGACTACATTCCAAATATTTTTTTTCTTTAGACCAATTTTGCAAAAATTTTAAAATATCAAATTTGTAGTCGAGACTTATATTTTCATATTCAACAAATTGCGTGATATGACCCATTAATTCATTTTTTGTAAGAACAGATTCTGTTTTATAAAAAGGCAGGAGGTATAACATTAACCATTCTTTATTGACATATAAGTGTGATAAAAGCGTTTCTTTGGAAATGAGTTTTGCCAGGCTATCTAAATGTTTCTCTCGTGAATACTCACTGTAAGAAGAACGTATGTTTTTTATTAGCTGAGGGAGACTAGAAAACGCTTTTCCATTTAAATTAAGTGCTTGAATTAAATGATCCGAATTGTCGTCGGTATCGTGGTAATGATTGAGTGCTGAATCAAGGAATTTTGTTCCAAATAGGAACAATAATTCGTTAAATAGCGATTCATCTATTGCTCCGATGAATGAAGGTTTAATTAAGTCAATTTTTGTTAACTGTTCTTCCAGACAAATTTGTCCTTGCAAGTTATATTTGAAGGCCTTAGACCCCGCACTTGTTTTAGTACTTAAATGGACCAAACGCTGCGTTACCTCGAAGGTGGAAAGTAGAGAATAAAGATTTCTAACTTCGTTATCGGGTTCATCTAACTGGTAAAAATGAAACATAAAAAAAGATTGAAGTACACCTGAGGCAAAAATGCTTTCTTCCGATACCTTTCGTTGTAGTAGCCAGATAATATAGGCAGCAAAATTCAAGGTATCTGAATAGTTAATATGTAATAAAATAGAAAGTGGATCAGATAAATTATTTAGTTTTGCTTTTTTATCATCAATTAACTGTTTAAGTTCAAATGAAGAATCTTTATTTTTTTCTTCAAGCGCAGCAATTAAGTAGAGGCCGGTTGGATAAATTTTTTTTAAATCAACTTCTGTATTATAAAAATTTATAGCTATTTCAGGCATTTTTTCCAGGAAGGAAGAAAAAATAATGCCTATCTTTTTTTCAGTTCTTATTCGATGCAGCAACTTCCCGTTTGATTTGTGAGAATCGATCAACCATAAGAGGCTTGCTTGATACACGTTAAAAGACTTGGTCTTTTGTAAATAGTGATTTAGAAAAAGCTCTACTTTGGAAAGAATTTCCTGGGTAAGCATGGTCTGTTCAAGTTCATTTTTTAAATCTGCATGACTATTTATCAAGAAAACTGGAAAATCACCATCACTTGCTTCGAACCAATCTAATAAATTAAGTAACTGTTTTAAGATCATCGTTCTTTCACTTACCTGCTTGAAAAAACATGGCATTCTATAGTGTTGATGGGGCTTGTACAAAAGAAAACTGAGATTTTTAAATCTATGGCCTTTCTTCAGCACGAATAGATTTCAAAGCCAGCAATGCTCTTTTTCTGGCTTCGTTATGGTCTATAACTGGCTTTGGATAATCCGGACAAAGATCTTGAACAAGCCAAGGCTTATGAATGGACTGGCTATCCAGGTTGGCAAGCTCTGGAACCCAGGTGCGAATATAAGTTCCTTGAGGATCAAATTTTTCACTTTGTAAGATTGGATTAAAAATTCGAAAATAGGGGGCTGCATCTACACCACATCCTGCTACCCACTGCCAACTTGCAGAGTTATTGGCTAGATCGGCATCCACCAATGTGTAAAGAAACCATTCCGCGCCTAATCGCCAATCAATTAATAAATCTTTGGTTAAAAAAGAGGCTGTAATCATGCGCACGCGGTTATGCATATATCCTGTTGCCCATAATTCGCGCATACCTGCGTCAATAAGCGGATAGCCTGTCATCCCTTTTTGCCAAGACCTCAAAGAATGTTCATCATCAATCCATGGAAAGTTATCAAATTCCTTTCTAAAATTTGCTGTAGGTAATTGAGGAAAATGATAAAGAAGATAGTAGGAAAACTCTCGCCATCCAAGTTCTGCGAGATAACCTTCTATTGAAGCCTCATAGCCTTTTTCCAATTTTGCGTACTCAAGTGCGCGCCAAATTGTACAAGGACTAATCTCGCCAAAATGTAAATGTGGGGACAATCTTGACGTTTCGCTTTTTGCGGGAAAATTCCGATTGTTTTTATAATCATTCAGACTGTTTTCAATAAATTCACAAAGCTGCCTTTGAGCGCCCTCTTCACCGGGTTGCCAATGTTGAGAAAAGCCTGAGGCCCAATTGGGGTTTTTAGGTTCTAAATACCAATCAACTAAATTATCAGATTTGAGATTTACTTTTTTCTGAGTTTTAATTGCTGGTTTCAAAGGAATCGGTATTGAAGTTCTTTGTAAACATTGCCTCCAATAAGGAGTGAACACTCTGAAAAAGTCACCACTTTTATTTTGTATTGTCCAGGGTTCATTAAGCAAGCTGCCGTTTGAGCTTAAAACCTCAACTCCCTTTTCAATCAACAAGGCTTTTATTTTTTTGTCGCGCTTAATAGCCAAAGGCGTGTAACAACGATTCCAATATATAGTATTGATTTTTAATTGATCAGCCAATTCGATAAGGATTTCAATAGCACTTCCTTGACGCAATACCAAATTCAAGCCGAGTTTAGTCAAGGACTTAGTTAAAGCAATCAAACTCTGATGAAGCCACCAATTTTGTGCTTCTCCAACCCTGCACGATGCTTTATCCAGAATATAAATTGGAATAATAAGATCGTGATTATTGTTGGCCTCAAAAAAAGCGGGATTATCTCTTAGTCTTAGATCCTCACGAAACCAGACTAGAGCAATATTCATAGCTGGCTTATTTCCTTGGTCCTTTTTTAGAAAGAGGAACTTTTGATTTTTTATCAAAAAAGTAAGTTAATGCGAGTTCGGCAATATAAGGAACCATACCCATTTTAGATAATTTACCGCCACGAGCTGCGTTTTTGGACATAAATCGGCTTAAGATTTTTCTAAAAAGCACGAGGCGAATATAATTTATAAATAATTTATAAAACATGGTTTTTCCTTAATTAGTTTGACATTTAAAAGTATAGTTTAGATTCCATGTTGCAACAAAAAATGCCTAGCTATTTTGCTGTGGCAGTGAACGATTTTCCTCAAAAAACTGTACCTGACCTGTTTTTATATCATGAAGGCCTGCGACAATTCCAATTTGTTTGGACTCAACTAATTCCTTGATAATAGGACTCTTTTGCCGTATTTCATTAACACTACATGAAGAGCATTTGCCTTTGCTATTGCATCAATTAATTTGGAATCTTTACAATCTTTGGTTTTTTCCACTTTCATGCTAGCAGGAACCAAGGGCTCTATTTTGTTCAATACATCGGTAATATGGCCCAATTTCACCCCATTAAAAGCACCTGAGACAGCGCCACAGGATGTATGTGCCAATACGACTATAAGTCGTGCTCCGACTACTTTTGTAGCAAATTCCATGCTTCCCAAAATGTCGTTATTAAGAACGTTGCCAGCGACACGCAGGGTAAATAAATCGGCCAAACCTTGATCAAAGAAAAATTCAGGAACGGAGCGTGAATCCATGCAGTTTAAAATTACAGCAAAAGGAAATTGGCCATAGGAAGCCTGGTGCGCTTGTTGTATATAGTCTCTTTGTACTTGTTTATTGGATAAAAAGCGCTGGTTACCGTCTTTCAAGCGTTGGAGCGCCTCTTGAGGCGACATGTCCTGCTGCTTGGTTTGAGACATTGTTTTGCTTTTAATAGGGGTCTCATTGACCGTGGCATAAATGACACCACTAAAGCTGAATAAGAGAATTGCGATGCTATTCAATACGTTCAAGGTTTTATTCCTTCCTGGAAAAAGAAATTCCATTATGCCTTATTAGTTTGTTCTTAGCCAACCTGGGTAATAAATTGAATTTTAATAATGAGTTTCGATTGCAACTATTTCAGATATATGCTTGGAAGTAAATCTGCCATGCCTACCCAAGAGCAGACATGACTGATTTATAAATTGTTTTAACTATTATTTAAAAAATATTTCTATTCGGCATCAATTTCTTATAAGTACGCATCACGTTAAAAAAGGTCATGAACACAAACTTGATGAATTTTCCAAATCCAGCCTTTCCACGAATTTTTTTACCGCCTCTCCAACCAAGCATTAGCGCAGGAAAAAGTAAGGCACCGGGTTTGTAGAAATTTCTGTCAAAAAGAGATGAAAAATAGCGCTTTTCGACTGCTGCCGCATATTTATTAAGCTTAATCCTCGATTCAAGTTCATTAATCGATTCTAATAGCTCTTTCTTTTGATGATTCAATTTCGCTCCCTATTGCAGGCTTTTCTCTTAAACAATCTCTAGTTCGGGAAAAGGTCATTTCTTGAATTCGATTTTTTATATCCCTTGCCAAAAAGATGATAAGAAGCAGGTTAAGAACTAAAACAGTTCCGATAGCAACGAGTGGTAGTTCCGTAAAAATATAAACCAACTCACCTATAAAAACCATTATAGTAAGCCATATAGTTAATAAAACGACTATGACTGTACCCAAATTGATTAATAAAGGCGCAAGATTCATTGCTGCCAATTTTGCTTCCAGCATGGATAATCTAAAAATATCTTTAGTAATATCCAGCTTTCTAGAAACAAAGCTTTCTACGTGTTTAATAAAATTTATCATTTTCTTAACAACGTAGAAAGAATAAAGCCAACACCACCTGCTATCAGTAAGGAAGAAAGAGGTTTTTCTTGTACATGTTTAACCAAACTATCTGTATGGTGTTTTAGTTGATCATGAGCCTCACAAACCGTATTTTCATAAATATCACAGGCTTTATTTTTAACTTGTTTATAAAGGGCGTCAGCATGCTCAAGGGTTTCATCCCTTTCGTGCTTGATTTTTTCGTCTTGACCTGATTTTCCATTTTTTGACGTTATTTCGTCTTGGCCACTTAATTTTGGTGTCTTCGATTTTTCCATTTTCCTCTCCTAGAGTTATCTTTTTCTAAATAATGAGTATAGTCATTTTTTTATGTATTAAAGCTTTTATTCATGAAATTGTTCTCTTTCAGTACTATTATTCAAAGCTGTAGTTGATGTCTCTCCCTGTGTAATCGTGTTTTGAACCGCATCGAAATAACCTGTTCCAACAAAGGCTTGATGTTTGGTGGCTCTAAACCCTTGATTTTCAAACGACATTTCTCTTTGTTGCATACGAGAATAAGCCAACATCCCCTCTTCTCGGTAGGCTCTTGCAATTTCAAACATGGAAAGATTTAAACAGTGCCATCCAGCTAAGGTAATAAATTGGAATTTGTAACCTAATTCAAATAACTGTTCTCTGAAAGTTCCTAACTCATTATCGTTTAGATTTGCCTGCCAGTTAAACGAGGGGGAACAATTATAGGATAACAATTTACCGGGGAATTTTTCATGGATGGCGGTTGCAAACATGCGAGCCTGATCAATATCTGGTTTGGAAGTTTCAAACCAAATCAAATCTGCATAAGGCGCATAAGAAAGGCCTCTGCTAATAGCCTGCTCAATTCCGTTTTTTACATAATAAAAACCTTCAGAAGAACGCTTGCCAGTTAGGAATAACTGATCGTTTTTATCGAAATCACTAGTAATTAAATTGGCGGAATCTGCATCTGTTCTAGCAATAATTAAGGTGGGTACATCTGATATATCAGTAGCCAGCCTTGCCGCAACCAGTTTATTGATTGCTTCGTTTGTGGGAATGAGTACTTTTCCGCCCATGTGTCCGCATTTTTTTGCTGAAGAAAGCTGATCCTCAAAATGAACTGCGGCCGCCCCAGCCTTAATCATGTGTTTCATTAATTCAAAGGCGTTTAAATTTCCACCAAAACCGGCTTCCGCGTCTGCAATAATTGGAACAAACCAATCAATGCTTTGATCGTTTTCTAAAGAATAAATTTCATCAGTTCTTTGTAAGGCATTATTTATACATTCAACTAATCTTGGTACTGAATCAACTGGATATAAACTTTGATCAGGATACATTTGTCCGGAAGAATTATTATCCCCTGCAACCTGCCAACCAGAACAATAAATAGCCTGTAGCCCAGCTTGAACAGCTTGAACAGCTTGATTACCCGTTAAACAACCTAAAGCTGTTACTGGTTTGTTTTCCTGGAGCTGATTCCAGAATCGTTGCGCACCATGTTTAGCCAAGCTATGCTCAATTTTGATTGAGGGTCTGAGTTTAACTACCTCATCGGCACTATAGGGGCGTTTAATTCCGTCCCAGCGAAGATTCGATTTCCAATCCTTGTTTAATTGATTAATTTGTTCTTGCTGGTTTATAGTCATTTTCCTTCCTTCCTGTATTGATTAACTAACAAGGTATATGCAGGTAACGTTAAAAATTCATCAAAATCGTCGTTAAGGATCATTCCCACAAATAATAGGAACGCCTCCTCAAATTTGGACTTTAGAAAAACTTCTGCACTCATACTAGCCTTAATTTTCCCTAATTCATTTTCCGCAAAATTTTCAAAAAGATTTTTTTCAAATCGTCGACCATCAGCAAGGACAACTGCAAATTTTAACCATTGCCACAACTGGGCGCGGCAAATTTCTGCCGTGGCTGCATCTTCCATCAAATTATTGATTGGGACACAACCATTTCCCATTAACCAGGAATTTAAATATTGTATGCCAACACTAATATTTGACCGAATACCTGCTTCGCTAATTTCACCCTTTGGAACAGATAATAAATCATTTTTCCCGATAGGATATTGAGGCTGTGGTTTTGCAATCTGATTAGCTCCGGGCATCAATTCATTAAAGGCTTCAAGTGCAATAGGAATTAAGCCAGGATGAGCAACCCAAGTGCCATCATGTCCTGCAGATGCCTCACGTTTTTTATCAGCAAAGACTTTTTCCATGGCGATAGCATTCGCATTGTCATCCCCTTTAATTGGAATTTGTGCCGCCATTCCGCCCATTGCATGAACGGCGCGGCGATGACAGGTTGCTATTAATAAACGCACATAAGATTGTAAAAAATGAGTAGTCATTGTTACTTGTTGTCGGTCAGGAAGAACAAAATCCGCATGATTTCTGAACTTTTTAATAAAACTGAAAATATAATCCCATCGTCCGCAATTGAGGCCTGCAGAATGTTCTTTTAATTCAAATAAAATTTCATCCATTTCAAAGGCAGCGCTAATTGTTTCAATTAATACGGTAGCCCTTATTGTTCCATCGGGAATATCAAGCAACTGCTGGGCGCGACAAAAAATTTTATTCCATAATCGGGCTTCAAGATGGGATTCCATTTTAGGTAAATAGAAATAAGGTCCAGAGCCTTGAGTAATTAAGTTTCTGGCATTATGGAAAAAATATAATCCAAAATCGAATATAGAGGCTGAAACGGGATTTCCATCAATTAATAAATTTTCTTCATAAAGATGCCAGCCGCGCGGGCGTACCATTAGAGTTGCAGTAGTAGAATTGAGTTTATATTCTTTATTATTTTCAGGATTTTTAAAACTTATAGTTTTATCCACCGCATCACAGAGGTTTATTTGCCCTTGAATGCAGTTTTCCCAGGTAGGTGAATTTGAATCCTCAAAATCCGCCATGAAGACTTTGGCACCACTGTTCAACGCATTGATAATCATTTTGCGATCAACCGGTCCTGTTATTTCTACACGTCTATCCATAAGATCAGCCGGAATTTTAGCTCCCTTCCAATCGGAGTTTCTCACATTTTCTGTTTCTTTTAGAAAGTCAGGTAGAATTCCCTGGTCATATAATTTTTGCTTTTCCCGTCTTAGATTAAGTAGAGATTGGCGTTCATCTCTAAATTCCACTTCGAGAGTTTTTATAAATTCAAGTGCGTCTTTAGTCAGAATTTTCTCATGCGCGCTTGATAATTCGGGTAGTATCGAGACTGTAGAATTAGTCATTGTCCGGGTGCCTTATTTTTTTAACACTCTATTATTAAATTAAATTTTTAATTTTAGCAATGCTGTTTTCAGGCAATATCTATGCCAAACCTCAAACAGAGTCTAGGCAGTCAAGGGAGACTCCTTAACGGTATTATGGTTATGCGGATGATCAGGATGCGATTCTTTTAGAAAAAAAAGGGTAATAATTAAACTTGCAAAATAACAGCAGGGCATGACCAGTAATGCATTGTTATAGCTCTGAACAGAGTATATCGGCACGTCGTTAACCATGGTCGAAGAGCTATTATAAAGTATGATGCCAACAATTGGCTGAAAAATGGCGCCACCTAAAAGTACAGATAGATTGTTAAATCCTGAAGCAGTACCAACAAACTCAGGTTTATTAATATCTTTTACAACTGCAAAACTCACCGTCTGCCCGCCCGAGCCGAATCCAAGCATGAAAAGCACAAGATACATCCAATTAAGGGGTACATTTGGCATATATAATAAGATTAGGGTAGCACTAAGACCAAATAAAGAACTGATACCTAAGGATAAACGTCGGCTGGAACATAGATCGCTTAACCATCCCAGCAGAGGACTACCCACTCCGATACCAAGCCAGATCATGCTGCATAAGCCTGAAGCTACAATAATAGAGGTTTGATATTTTTGTTGAAGGTAGGGAACGCCCCAAAGCGCAGCAAAAACAGCAATTGGAGTCCATATTGTGAATGAATAGGCTCCAATGATCCAGGTATACGACCTGCGGCAAACACTTAAAAGCCGTTGCCATTCTTCTTTTATATGGGGCTTTTGTCTTTTTTCGTGATGAGGATGTGGATAATCCCTGATGACAATCCACATTAAAGCTGCCAGGCACAGGCCAATAAAAGCAAGAATAAAACTCGCATTTCGCCAGCCTACACTCTCTACCAGGGCAGCAAGCGGCACTTCACCAAACATAGCTCCTACAGAACTCATCAGCTGGGCTATGCCTGCCAAAAAAGCAAATTGTTGCGGTGGAAACCAACGCGATACAAGAACCAATACGCCGATAAAAGAAAAAGCTGAGGCCATACCAATTAGAAAACGTCCTAAGGCTGCCGTAATTAAACTATCTGTTGATGCAAAAAAGAAAGAACCAATCGCACACATAATCAAAGCAAAGGTCATTAGTTTGCGGGGTCCATAACGATCAAAAAGTAAACCGGCCGGCAATTGCATTGGTGCGTAAGCATAAAAATAAAAAGCAGACACAATACCAAATCCTGCAGCACTGACCTGAAAAGTTTTCATCATTGATTCAGCCATAACTGAAGGGGCTACCTGGAGTACGAATTCATATAGGTAGAAGGTGGCTGATAAAAGAAAAACAACGTAGGCAGAAAATTTCCCAGGTTGTTGATAGCTAAGATTTTCTGTATTCAAGGTTGGGTCTTATTTATAAAAAAGCACATTACACCTTAAGCTAATTTCCTTTGTCAATCACTATCGTTATTCGAGTATTGAAAATGCAAAATTATGATTTAAAGAGAGTAGTAAAATGAATAGGAGTCAAGTTTTCCCAAGGCTTAGGCCCGGATAAATTGCGCCTAAAATTGTTGGCTTTTTGGAGCCAGTGATTTGACCTAAATCAATTGGGGTATAGCTTAGCGTTTTTTCAGCAAACCAGGCAAACATTAGTGCTTCAATGAAATCTGGATCAATATTAATTTGCTCAGTACTTTGAACATCAATTTCAGGCAGCAGTTTGGCTAAGGCTTTAATCAAAGCGAGATTATGAGCACCGCCTCCACAAATAAAAAGTTTATTCACTGGAATCGACTGTTCTTGCAAAGGCTTTGCAATTGACATTGCCGTCAACATTAATAAAGTAGCCTGCACATCGACAGGGGCATATGACGATTGTAAAAATTGTGATAGCCAATCGAGAGAAAAATATTCTTTCCCGATGCTTTTAGGCTTGTGACGTTGAAAATAGGGATCTGCTAAAAGGCTATCAAGCAGAGAATTAATCACATTGCCTGATGCTGCCCAATCTCCATTTTTATCGTAGTCATAATTTCGATTCTGTTTGATCCAGCCATCCATTAAACAATTCCCAGGACCTAGATCATAACCACTCACCTCCGATTCATTAGCAAGAAAACTTAAGTTGGCGATGCCGCCAATATTTACAACAGCAAGGGGGTATTGTTGTTTTTTGAATAGGGCTTGATGGTAAAGGGGCGCAAACGGTGCCCCTTGTCCCCCAACTACCAAATCACGAGTTCTAAAATCTGCTACCACAGTTATTCCTGTCAATTCAGCAATAGTATGAGCGCAGCCTGATTGCAAAGTATAAGGAATGTCAGCCGTTGCATCATGGCAAAGTGTTTGCCCGTGGCTTCCTATCGCTTTGATTGCAGCAGCAGGTATATTAACTTTATTTAATAGTTCGAGGGCGGCTGTGGCGAATTCCTTTCCTAAAAGAGTATTTAACTGACAATAATGTTTAAAATCCCTCAATTCTCCATTGATTACCAAATTTAGATAGTTTTTTGCTTCTACGCTGTATGGCCTGGTCAGACCGCCAATAAAAAAATTTGAAGAAAAATCAATAATTGCAGCATCAATTCCATCCATACTGGTTCCAGACATTAAGCCCATAAAAACATTTTGATTAGTGGTCATTTTTCTTATTCTCAAATAACTTGAACTCTCTAATTATTTGTCTAAACTAGAGTCATCTTTCTCAAAAAGGTTTGTTCTTTTGGACATATATGCATAATAAAGCAACACCTTTTTGGTTTATCGGTTTTTTATCAGCCTTTTCTTTGCTCTCTTTTGATTTATATCAACCTGCACTTCCAGCCATAACTGAGCATTTTAATACAACTCACTCATTAGGTCAGTTAACTTTAAGTTTATTTTTCCTGGTTTTTGGTCTATCTCAAATTATCTGGGGGCCATTGATTGATCATTTTGGTCGCAGGACTACTTTAAGAATAAGCTTGTTCATTTTTTTTGCTGCAACCATTGTTTGTATTTTTGCAACAACTATAAACGTTTTGATTATTGGAAGAGTTCTACAAGGTTTTGCAGTCTGTTGTTCATCAGTGGTTGCTTTTTCCTCAACCAGAGATTACGAAGATAGCACTGAAAGGGCCAGAGTTTTTTCCCATATATCCATGATAGTGTCCGTCTCTCCTATCTTTGCCCCCTTAATTGGCTCTTTAATTTTTATTTATTACGGCTGGCACGCAATTTTTGTTCTGATGTTGTTACTGGGTGCTTTATTATATTTGGTCTCTCTTTTTATATTGAAAGAATCGCCGTTCTGGAAAAAAACTGACAATAGTTTTCGTTTATATTCCTCATTAGCCAATTATAAAGAGCTTCTTAGACACCCTCAATTGTGGTTCGGCACTGTAATTATCACTTCATCCTTTAGTTGCATCATGATAATAATCGTTAATGCCTCCTATTTGATAATTGATAATTTAAATCATTCACCACTATTTTTCTCAATACTTTTTGCTAGTAATGGCTTAATGATCATTCTTGGAAACTTTTTGGGTATCCAGTTAAGAAAAAAAAGACCAATTTCCTGGTCAATTCATTTTGGAAGTTTGATCATGGTATTCGGAGCCTTAATCATGCTCCTTGCTTTCTTTGTTTTAGGTTTCAAGATAATTAGTTTAATGCCAGTGATGCTAATTAGCTTAGGAGTTAGCATACTTAGTCCGGCTACCTACTCATTGGCTTTAACGGATTTCGACAAACAGGCGGCGACTGCAACTGCCTTTATTAACACTTTCCGAATGACTATTGGCGCCACCATTGCCGGAATTTTAAGCGCTTTTATTCCTAACGACGTTAAAATCCTGGCTCTTGGCTTATTACTTTGTTCGCTGATCTGTTGGATTTTTTCTCTCTTTATTACCGAAAGCCCAAGAAAGAGTTGATGTAAAGTCTTTTTCTTAAGCTCTAGTTATTTGATGACATGAGGCTTTAATTGTTTTTATTTTTATCGGTAGGTTCAATATTAAAACATCGATAAAAATTTTCAGTCGTATGCTTTGCAATTTCTTCAAAGCTAACTTGTCGTAATTCGCTTAAAGCCTCGGCAACGTATTTAACGAGAGCGGGATGATTTTGCTTTCCCCGAAAAGGGACGGGCGCAAGATAGGGCGAATCTGTTTCAATTAAAAGTCGGTCTAGAGGGATTTTTTTTGCAACATCGTGTAACACTTTAGCATTTTTGAATGAGACTATACCTGACATTGAAATATAAAAATTCATATCCAAGGCCCGCTTGGCAATTTCCCAATTTTCAGAAAAACAATGCATCACTCCGCCAATTTCTTCGGCTTTTTCCTCTTTCATTACAGTTAATGTATCTTCTGCCGCTTGTCTTGTATGAATAATTAATGGTTTTAATGAACTAAGAGCGGCCTGAATGTGCGCTCGAAAGCGTTTTCTTTGCTGCTCTTGAGCAAAATCTGTTTCTGTTCGATAATAGTCCAGACCAGTTTCCCCTATCGCGATACATGCTGGATGCTTGGCTAAATCGACCAGCTCTTGCGCTACAGGTTCAGTAGCAATTTCAGAATTGGGATGTAGTCCTATTGATATACTCACATTTGAATAACGTTCTGCTATTTTGCAAAGTGCGGGATAATCATCCAATTCAACAGCGACACAAAGGTAATGCTGAACGCCCGCTTCCGCGGCTTCGGCAATAACCTGATCTAAATCATTATTAAATTCGGTTAAGTCAATAAAATTAAGGTGGCAATGGGAGTCTATTAACATAATAATCGTTCTTTTAGTAGTTTATGGTAAATTTTAACACTTCTCTTTATACCCTATTAATAAGGTTTCCAATACTAACAACTGATTTACATTGATATTGCGTTGTAAATTTTTATTAATTGCATTTAATTTATCAAGTTGTTTAAATAATTGCAGAGGATGGAAGCATTCTGCCAATTGCTTAAGCTGCACAGCCCAAATTTCTTGGCAAGTAAAATCAGCAAACTTATTATGAATAAGCTGGCAATTAAGCAAATAAAGTAGCCAGATCAGGTTATTAAAATCATAAGTAGACCATTTCGCAGCTAGGGAACAACCTGAAATTTTATTTTTTAGTAACTTGGTTAGTTCTTCAATTATTGTCGGTAATTGCTGAAATAATAGTCCTTTAGCAGAATTGGTCGGGTAATTTTTTGCTTCAGACAAATAGTCGCTGCTTTTTTCTGATTCGAATCGCCAGAGCTGACAGCGACTGATTACGGTTGCTGGTAAGCTTGAAATTTGTTCTGCAATCAAAATAAAAAAAATCCCCGATGGCGGCTCTTCAAGGAGTTTTAATAGGGCATTAGCGGCAGCAAGATTCATTTTTTCTGCTGGATTAAGAATAAAAACCCGCCGATTACTCATCTGCGGCGAGCGAAAAGCCAGGTTATGTAATTCGCGTATTTGATCAATTTTTATTATCCCGCCTTCTTTATCCGGTTGTAGACAGGTTAGATCCGGATGTTCAGTCGAATTAATCAAGTGACAAGATTTGCATTGATTGCAGGGTTTTTGCTCATTCAGGCAAAGACAAAGTAAGGCTGCTGCCATTTTATAGGAAAAAGAAAGCAAATTAGCAGTTTCAGAACCTATTAATAGCAGAGCATGCGGCAGGCGATTCCTCTCATTCGTAATTTGGAATCGTTGCCATAATTGATTGTGAAAATTGGATTCTTTAAGTGCTTGCATTGGTTGCTATATAGTTCTTAAGTTGAATTAATATTGAATCTTGCACACTATCCATTGGCTGAGCCGCATCAATAGTTATAACATTTGGCATGGATTTAATCATCTGTTGATATCCTTGACGTACTCTTAGAAAAAAAGACAGCGTTTCTTCTTCTATTCGGTCTGTTTCCCCACGATTTTTTACCCGATTTAAACCTGCTTCAGGATTAATATCCAAATAAATAATTAAATCCGGTTTAAGAGCCTGCAAACAAAATTCGGATAATTGATTTATCATTTTAAGATCAAGACCTCTGCCCCAGCCCTGATAGGCGAAAGAAGATAATTCAAATCGATCAGCTAAAACCCAGGCACCTCGATTAAGAGCAGGGAGTATTACTTCTTCTATCAATTGAACCCTGGCAGAATAAAGCAATAAAAGTTCGCAGCGTGGGTCAAGCTTTTCGCCATCTATTTTCTCTTTTAATAACTGTCGAATTGTCTCACCAATTCGGGTACCGCCGGGTTCTCTTGTCAAAATTAGTTCAGGCGCAACATTAATCAGGTAACGTTTAATGACTTCTATGGCGGTCGATTTTCCAGCTCCTTCAAGCCCTTCAACAACTATATAATGTCCGAGTTTAGTCATTGTTGCCTCTTTTTTTGAAATCGAAAAATAGCTTCTTTTTGTTCTTCATAGGTAGAGGAAAACTGATGAGAGCCATCGCCTTTTGCAACAAAGTAAAGATAATTTGAGGGTAAAGGATGCGCCGCCGCATCAATTGCTTTTTTACCAACCATAGCAATAGGTGTAGGCGGCAGGCCACGATGGATGTAGGTGTTATAGGGTGAATTAACACTCATGTTTTCATGGCTCAGCTTACCTTTATAAAGTTCACCAAGTGCATA
Source organism: Tatlockia sp. (assembly GCA_013697955.1). Lineage (GTDB taxonomy): Bacteria > Pseudomonadota > Gammaproteobacteria > Legionellales > Legionellaceae > Tatlockia. The sequence continues at coordinate 66,461 of JACCVV010000067.1, forward strand.
GATGACCGTTGGATCCATTTGCAATGGCATTTTTTTATTAATTCGATTAATAATAACACCAGAAATAATTTTCCTTTCCTCAGCTAATGAACTCTCCTTTTCGAGAATTGACGCTGCTATTAATAATTCATAAGCGGAGGTATAGGGTAAATTGGGACTACGATTTTTCCAGCTTTCCTCAAGGTATTCCTTAAGTTTTTGATTAGCCAAACGCAATAAAGGCTTTGCTTCTGATCCAGCATTATAATTGTAGGTGTCTGCGAGTAGTAGGCCTTCTGCTGAGTTGTAATCTGCGGTAATCGAATTCCAGTCATCTTTATTGTAATTAAGAAAAGGAGCTATTTCGAGTTTTGCTATAACCTGATTTAAGTTAGACCCATCAATAATGCGAAAGGACTGAACCATCACTTGTCCTGCTTCAACTTTTTTTAAAAATTGTTGGGCAGTTTCCTCGGGTTTAATTTGATAAATTCCGGCTTTTAAGTGCTCTGCTAGACCCTGGAATCGGATTAAGGCCAAAAATAAACGCGGAGATCTAATTAGATTTTTAGAGTCGAGTATATGCACGAAAGACGAAGCTGTGATGTTTCTATCAAGAATAATAGTAATTGAAGTCGATGAATCCCCAATCATTGGCTGGTACTTTAGCCTGTAAATTTCATAGCCGACTATTGATGCGGCTATGAAGCCAAGCAAAACAAATAAAACCAAGACAGATTTGAACCATCTTCCCACATTTAAACTCGCTTAAATACCAAGCTTCCATTAGTTCCGCCGAAACCAAGCGAATTAGACAAGACATAGTCTATTCGTCTTCTTTGGGGTTCGTGAGCTACATAATTTAAATCACATCCTTCATCTGGATTATCTAAATTAATTGTGGGCGGAGCGATTTGGTCTTTTATTGCAAGAACGCTAAAAATAGCTTCAACAGCACCAGCTGCACCTAACAAATGGCCAGTCATTGATTTAGTTGAACTTATCGCTAATTCATAGGCATGTTCTTTAAAGACCTGTTTTACAGCCTTGGTCTCATTCATATCATTAAGATAAGTTGAGGTTCCGTGAGCATTTATATAGTCAATCTGTTCGGGCTTAATACCTGCATCATCAATAGCAGCTTTCATGGAACGGGATGCACCGTCAGCATCTTCATCCGGAGCTGTAATGTGATAGGCATCACCGGACATACCAAAGCCAACTAATTCAGCATAAATTTTGGCACCACGTGCTTTTGCATGTTCATATTCCTCAAGCACGAGAATCCCAGCACCTTCACCCATAACGAAACCATCCCGATCTTTATCCCAGGGACGAGATGCTTTCTCAGGCTCTTCATTACGTTTTGATAAAGAACGAACCGCGGAGAAACCTGCAAGACATAAAGGCGTAGTCGTCATTTCAGAACCACCGCAGACCATTACATCAGCATCGCCATAAGCAATCATTCGCCCAGCTAGACCAATATTGTGAGTTCCAGTTGTACAAGCAGTAACAACCGAAATATTGGGACCTTTTAATTTGTGCTTTATTGAAATTTGGCCTGCTACCATATTGATTATGCCAGCAGGGATAAAAAATGGAGATACCTTTCGAGGGCCTCCACTTACAAGTTTATCTTGATTATTTGTTATGGTTTGAATCCCGCCAATACCAGCGCCAATTGCGACACCTGTTCGGCGAGAAAGCTGTTCATCAATAGTTAATCCGGAGTCGGCAATAGCTTCATCAGCTGCAGCAATTCCGTATTGGGTGAACATATCCATTTTACGAGCATCTTTAAGCGGCACGTGATTTTCTATGTTGAAATTTTTAACCTTAGCCCAAATTTTAGTTGAGTAATCGGTGGTATCAAAATCTTCTACATTACCGACACCTGATTTGCCCGCTAAAATATTTTGCCAGGTTTCTTCTACATTCAAACCGACGGGAGTAACCATACCCATGCCAGTAACAACAACACGCCGCTTAGTCAATTAAAGCTCCTCGAAGTATCAAGCTTCGTCTTTATTTAGATTGGATTCAATGTAATCAATTGCTTCTTGAATGGTAGTAATTTTTTCAGCTTTTTCATCAGGAATTTCAGTTTCAAACTCTTCTTCCAAAGCCATTACTAATTCAACTGTGTCAAGGGAGTCGGCACCTAAGTCATCAACAAATGATGCATCATTTCTCAATTCCTCTTCTTTAACACCCAATTGTTCAATAACAATTTTGCGAACTCGTTCTTCAACTGTACTCATAACTTGTATTTCCTCTTAGTTAAAAAAACCACGCAGGCTAGTTTATTCAATTATTCAAAGAACGCAAGCCTTTAAAACTCGACCCTAACAATTCCCCAGTTTAATTTCAAATCTAAATCGCTATGTAAAGCTATTAAATATAAAATTAAAAGATACTCGTTCAATTCAAAGATTATCTGAATCTATAAATTGCCCATGCATCCCAATCTATGGATTACCAAGGGCAAGCCGCGCAGGTGGGCAAACATTTAATTATTTATTCATTATAAAGCCCAGATATCCTTTGCATGAATTGTTTGCTAGCTAAGATATCAAAATGGTAGCTTTATAAGTTGTTCCCTTTACTAATCCATGTACATGCCACCATTCACATGTATTGTTTCACCTGTTATATAATTTGCGCTATCAGAAGCCAAAAATGCTACCATTTCTGCAATATCTTCTACCTTTCCTAATCGCTTCATGGGAATCCGTTTTAACATCTCTTCTTTCACCATGTCGGGCAAAGAGCTTGTCATATCTGTATCAATAAAACCAGGGGCGACTACGTTTACCGTTATTCCTCGGCTGGCAATTTCTTGAGCTAATGATTTACTAAAGCCAACCACAGCGGCTTTTGCTGCTGTATAGTTAGTCTGACCAGAGTTACCACTAGAACCTACAACAGACCCAACAGAAATGATACGTCCCCAGCGTGCACGAAACATAGGTTTAATACAGGCCTTTGTTAATCTAAATATAGCATTTAAATTAGTTTCTATGACCTTATACCATTCTTCATCGTCCATTCTTAGCAATAGATTATCGCAGGTGATACCTGCATTATTGACCAAAATAGAAGGTAATAAATTTTGATCAGAGAGTTCTGTCATCAGGTTCTCAATAGCCACTTTAGAAGTGACATCTAAAACAATTCCTTTGCCTTTAACCTGCTCTTCGCTGAAAAAAGTGGTGATGGATTCAGCTCCTTGAGTGGTCGTTGCTGAACCAATCAGGTATGCCCCTTTTTTTGCGAGGTTTAAAGCAATAGCCTTACCAATACCACGACTCGCACCGGTAACCAATACTATTTTACCTTCTAAATTCGTCATTATAATCCTTAAAAATACACAACTTCGTCGGCATTCAGTTGTATTAAAACTTGTTCCAGGCTAGGAATGTCATTAACAGATAAAGCTGTTAAGTCGCGTTCAATACGCTTTATCAAACCCGATAATATTTTTCCTGGTCCGCATTCAACTACATAATTAATTCCATTTTTTTTCATTAGCTGTATTGTTTCGACCCATCGCACTGGTAAAAATAATTGTTCTTGTAAAAGTGTACGTATCTGAGATGGTGAATTGTAAATGCTCAAATCAACATTCGAAATGACTGCGGTTGTCGGAATCTTAAAATTGGCATTTGCAAGATGTTCTTTAAAAGCTTCGGCAGCATCCTTTAATAATGGACAATGACAGGGTACTGAAACCGGTATGAGTTTTGCCAGTCTAGCTCCTTGTTCTTCAGCTAGCTGCACTGCGGATACAACTGCCGCGGTATGGCCTGCAATGACAACCTGTCCAAGCGCATTATAGTTTGCTGGGGTAACTTTTTGGTTTTGGTTAGATGCCTGCATACAAAGTAATTCAACCTGCTCATCACTTAGCCCTACAATTGCTGCCATGGCCCCTTGTCCCAAAGGCACGGTTTTTTGCATAAGTTGGCCACGTTTGGAAACCAGATAAGCGGCATCTTCGAGAGTAATAGCCTCGGCGCAAACCAAAGCTGCATATTCTCCAAGGCTATGGCCCGCCATCATTTTGGCAGACCCGAGTCCAAATTTTTTTAATATTTTATAGATAGCTACATCAGCAGTTAACATTGCAACCTGAGTATATTCAGTTTGATTTAATTTGGTTTCAGGTCCTTCTTGAACTAATTGCCAAAGATCGAAGCCAAGCTTTTCAGAAACAAGGCTGAAATGATCAATGATTAAGGGATAAGGATCTGCCAGGTTTGATAACATACCAACGAATTGCGACCCTTGGCCGGGAAAAACATAGGCTAAATTAGACATTTAGCTCCTCCGAAATCTTGTTTTATGTATGCTCGAAATTAAACTGCTTTTAATATTTAACTACTATTGCTCCCCAGGTCATACCGCCCCCGAAAGATTCAATAAGTAACATATCACCACGTTTTATACGATTTTCGCGAATTGAAAAATCTAAAGCTAGCGGAATTGATGCAGCAGAAGTATTACCTTGATTCTCTATGGTGACTATAACTTGTGACATGGGCAAATTAAGTTTTTTAGCAATTCCCTGGATTATTCGAATATTTGCTTGATGAGGAATCAACCAATTTATATCAGATTTTTGCAGATTACAGTTTTGCAGGACTTCATCAACAATATCACCCATTATTTTAACTGCAAGTTTAAACACTTCATTCCCTTTCATACCTATGAAGGCTTTATGGGTTTCAGTTGCATAATTTGGGTAAGAAAGAAAAAATTCTTTATCATGAAAAGCATGTAAGGTAGATGCAAGAATGCCAGGCTCTTCGCTCGCACTTAAAATTATTGCTCCAGCCCCGTCTCCAAACAGAACGCAGGTTGAGCGGTCAGTCCAGTCAAGCGCACGAGACATCGACTCACTACCAATTACTAAAACATGTTTAGCGTTGCCGGAGTTGATGTATTGCTTGGCTACATCCATTGCATATACAAAGCCGCTGCAAGCTGCACTAATGTCAAAAGCTGGTATGGGTCGCGTTATATTAAGAGCCTCTTGTACATGACAGGCCATGCTCGGGAAGAAATGATTGGGCGTACAGGTCGCAACCAGAATTAAATCAATTTCATCTTTATCAATATCAGATGCTTCAAGCGCTTTAATAGCTGCCTGGCAAGCCATGTAAGAGGTTGTTTCGTGCTCTGAGGCAATATACCTGCTAGCAATTCCAGTTCTTGACATTATCCATTCATGACTAGTATCTAATTTGGATTCCAGCTCATAATTGGTAACTAAACGTTCAGGTAAGTAACTGCCAGTTCCATTGATGACGGCATATTTCATAGTAACAAACCTTGATTTATAAAATCTGTTATTTGGTTTCGCACCAAATCAATAACATTATTTTTTACTTCTAAAACGGCTTCTTCGATAGCGAATTGAAAGGCAATCTCACCAGCACCACCGTGACTTTTAACTACCACGCCATTTAAACCGAGAAGAGATGCGCCATTGTAACGAGCCGGATCCATTCTTTTTTTAAGATGGCCCAAAGCTGGCATTGCTATAAGTCCAGCAATTTTGGCTGGAATAGAGCGGGTAAAAGATTCCCTCAGACCTTCAAGCATTAATTTGGCAAGTCCTTCGCTGGCTTTTAAAGCAACATTTCCGACAAATCCATCACAAACTACCAAATCCACTTGGCCTGAATAAAAATGATCACCTTCAACATAGCCAACGTAATTTAATAAATTACATTCGGCTAGCATATGAGCGGTTCGCTTGACTTGATCATTGCCTTTTATTTCTTCTACGCCGATATTCAGCAAAGCAATCTTTGGTTTATCTTTTTTGTCGACCGCCTGAATCAACGCTGAACCCATTACAGCAAATTGAAATAAATGCTCAGCACAGGAATCCACATTTGCACCTAAATCAATGACTCGGGTTCTACCCTGAAGAGTGGGTAATTCCGAGATAATTGCAGGCCGGTCTATTCCAGGTAGTGTTTTCAGAACAAAGCGAGCGGTAGCCATCAGAGCGCCAGTGTTACCAGCACTTACACAGGCCTGCGCCCTTCCTTCCTTGACTAAATTAATAGCCACTCGCATTGAAGAATCTTTTTTATTACGCATCGCATGGGAGGGCAATTCATCCATAGCAACAACTTCTGAAGCATGAACCACAGAAAATTGGCTGTTATTTGAGACGCCTAGCTTTTTAAGATGCGAATTTACTTGGGTTTGATCACCAACCAACAACAATTTCAAATCCGGGTTGTGACGTGAAGCACGGACACAGGCAGGAATCACTACTTTTAAGCCATGATCCCCACCCATCGCATCAATCGCAATGGTGATGTTTTTCAAGCGGATTACTCTTGTTCTTCGTAAGCGTTATCCGTTTCAAGGACCTTGCGACCACGGTAATAACCGTCTTCAGTAATATGGTGACGACGATGAGTTTCACCAGTAGTTGGGTCAACAGATAAGGTAGGTTTGGTTAAAGCATCATGGGAACGACGCATATCACGTTTGGAACGTGATTTTTTATTTTGTTGTACAGCCATTTTTTTACTCCTAAAATTGCATTTGCTGGGGCGAAATATTACAGATTTTTCGCGGGTAATCCAAGTAATTTATAATTTTATTCTCTTTCTGCGCTAATAAAATTTTCTATTTCATGATCGCAATCCTTATAATCAGGATGAAATTCGGGTGTATAGAGATTTAATTCATCAGTTATGATTTCCTGCAAATCAATCTCTTGGGCAGCTACAATACAATCATAATGATTCATAATTTGTTCTGCGATGTCCTCGCTATTACAAATAGCAAGCTCAGTTTGATTAAGATAGCTATGGTTAAATTGGCTTAAACAGCGTTGACAAGTGATTATTAAATCAGCTTTTGAATTAAGGTTTAGAAGGTAATAATTATCAAAATTTCTAATTCCAAAGTCACAATTAATACTACAGGGTGGATTTAAATGTTCCGGCAATCTATCCTGAATTTTAATTATATGCGCTTGTTGTTCATTTCTTGCTGCTGATGTTTTTAAATTAATTCTCATATCTTCGACTTATAAATCAAATTGCGATGTTAAATTACCTTATTATACCGTAAAATAGAATTTTTTTTATACATTTTGATATTTCATGAAAGAAAAAGTAATTGTAGGTATGTCCGGCGGTGTTGATTCATCGGTCGCAGCCTGGCTTTTGTGTCAGGAAGGCTATGCTGTAGAAGGCTTGTTTATGAAGAATTGGGAGCAGGATGATTCCAATGACTTCTGCGCCGCTGCAGCAGATTTAGCCGACGCACAGGCGGTTTGTAATCAATTAGGTATCCCCTTGCATACAATTAATTTTGCAAAAGAATACTGGGATCGGGTTTTTAGCTATTTCCTTCAAGAATACGAAAAAGGCCGCACGCCTAATCCGGACGTTTTATGTAACAGAGAAATCAAATTTTCGGCCTTTTTAAATCATGCCCTAACCTTAGGTGCTGATTATATTGCAACCGGTCATTATGCTAAAACGCGTGATGGTGAACTGTTAAAAGCAAAGGACAGAGAAAAAGATCAAACCTATTTTTTACATGCTGTCTCCTCAGAGGCCTTGGCTAAAACTTTATTTCCTGTTGGAAATTATCACAAAGCCCAAATACGAGAATTTGCTAAAGATTTAGGGCTTGTAACTCACGATAAAAAGGACTCAACGGGAATATGCTTTATTGGTGAAAAACGTTTTAAGTCCTTCCTTCAAGAGTTTATTCTTGCCAAACCTGGTGAAATACATACCAGTACAGGCGAACACATCGGCAAACATGATGGTTTAATGTATTACACTTTTGGACAACGTCAAGGGCTTGGCATCGGGGGACGACAGGAGGCTGGCGAAGAACCCTGGTATGTCGTTGATAAAGATCTAGCCAATAATGTTTTAATAGTGGCACAAGGAAATGATCACCCCATGCTTTATTCTCAGGGACTTATATGCGGACCAATTCACTGGATAAGTGATAATAAAGAGAATTTACCGCTAACTTGCTTTGCAAAAACACGATATCGCCAGCCAGAACAAGCCTGTGTAATTTCTCCTGAGGACCAAAATAAGCATTATATAATGTTCTCAAGTTTCCAAAGAGCAGTTACACCGGGACAATATATCGTCTTTTATGATAAAAATGTTTGCTTGGGTGGAGCGACTATTGAACAAATCATCCGTTAATCACCTTAATTTTAGCTCTGTCCAAAAGGGTATATAATAAAATTAATAGCAAACTGGATTTATATTTAAACAATTTGGAGTTTTTATGAGTGCAATTAATCTGTCCCCTTCTTCTAATGGCATTTATTTTTCTGTTAACGCAGCTGATAAAGTGGCCTCCTTAATCGCTGAAGAAGAAAATCCCAGCCTAAATTTGCGTGTGTTTGTAACAGGCGGAGGTTGTTCAGGATTTCAATATGGGTTTACCTTTGATGAAAAAATTCAGGAGGACGATACAGTTATCGAACAAGTTTGCTCAAATGGCGAATCTTCAGTTAAGTTATTAGTTGACTCAATGAGCTATCAATATTTGAGTGATGCAGAAATTGATTACGTAGAGAATATTCAGGGGGCTCAATTTGTTATTCGCAATCCTAATGCCAAAACAACCTGCGGTTGCGGTTCCTCTTTTAGCATGGGTGATGAAGACGAGTAGAGGGATTTCATATTTATGAAACCCCTCTTGGACGATTAATAAGATTTAATGATAACTGGTGTGCCAATGCTCATGAAATTATGGTTTAACCATCGTGCTGCTTCTGGCTGCACTCGTATACATCCATGGCTTGCGTTGTAATTTGGCATTTCGTAGGATCCATGAACCGCATAATTTTTAGCGAAAAACATACAATAAGGCATCTTTGCTCCACCCTTTCCTACTGGGTAACGGCTTGACTTACAATCGGCTCCGCCTTTGGAAATTACACGAAAGGTTCCGCTTGGGGTTTTGCAGGAGCGGCCGACATCTTTGCAATATTTACCACCGCCAACAGCTTTACCGGAGCGTATAACCTTACCATTTGCCATAGCTTTCCAGGTCAGTGTGCGTGGATTGAAGGTGAAGGATTTTGAAGAATACCCCCTTTGTGATTTCGATGTGTACTCCTTTGGACTATCTTCTTCATCCTCATATTCATCGTAATCGTTGTTGTAGGCAAAAGCTGAGTTTCCTGCAAATACTAAAGCAAATAAAGAAAGAGCCCCTGACTTGTAGATTTTGAGTGCGTCCATAATTCATCCATAAGTTAGTATTCTTGAATCTAACTATAGGACAATTTTTGAACAATTCCAGTTTTTTATTCCGCCCCCCATAGGTTAGTTCCGGATTTTTCTACTAAAAATTGAATAAAGGTATCATGTGTTTCCAGTTCTTGAGGAGTCGCAACAATGATTGGTGAGGTACATGCTAGCAGTTCCTCGACTTGGGTAATTGATCGGTTATTTGAAGCTGCAATTTCAATATTGTCCTCAAATAAATTGCCTTGACCGCCAGTCATCGCTAAATAGACTGAGGCTAAGATTTCCGCATCAAGTAATGCGCCATGCAAAGTACGGTTAGAATTATCAATTTCATATCGTTTGCACAAGGCATCGAGGCTATTGCGTTGGCCAGGATGTTTTTCTCTGGCTAAGGATAAAGTACAACAAATTTTACTTAACTCGTGAATTTGAAACAGCGATTTAATCAGTTTTAATTCAGCATTAAGAAATCCAACATCAAAGGCCGCATTGTGTATTATTAATTCTGCTCCTCTAATAAATTCGATGAACTCTTCAACAATGTCTTGAAATAAGGGCTTATCCTGTAGAAATTCATTACTTATTCCATGGACGCGAAAAGCACCCTCGTCAACCTTACGTTGAGGATTTAAATAAGCATGAAAATTTTTTTTGGTTAATTTTCGTTCAAACAGTTCTACGCAGCCTATTTCAATGATTCGATGACCAGATTCGTGACCAATCCCCGTGGTTTCTGTATCTAATACAACTTGTCGCATCGGCAAACTCCAATCAAAAAGTGCTTAAAAGTTCTTCAATGGCTTTGTTGGCCAAGGCATCGGCAAGATCATTTTCTGGATGTCCCGAATGCCCCTTAATCCAGTGCCAATTTATCGTATGAATTGTTGCTAACTGGTCTAAACTTTTCCAAAGATCGGCATTTTTAACCTCTTCTTTTTTTGAATTACGCCAGCCTTTTTTCTTCCATTGCGCAAGCCATTGCGTCATTCCCAGTCGTAAATATTGTGAATCGGTATATAAATCAACCTCTGAGGTTTTTTTGAGAGCAGATAAGCCCTCAATCGCGGCTGTTAATTCCATACGGTTATTGGTAGTGTGCTCGATAGAACCATAGAGGTGTTTTTCGTGGCCATTCCATCTTAATATTGCTCCCCAACCCCCTGGGCCAGGATTACCTTTACAGGCACCATCTGTAAAAATTTCAATTTTCATAAAAACAAATCGTAAAAGAGCTTAGTTGAGGGATCGATAGCATACCCGGAAAAATCGACAACGCCAGCTTTTATTAAAACCTCCTCATCAATGAAAAAATTTCCTGTAGTTGACCTTGAAGGCTGTGACAAAATCCAATGAGCAGCATCAGCAACAATTTTAGGCTTCCTACTTGCTTTGTAAATAGCATCTGGAAAATTGACCCGGATTGCATCGGTCGCAATCACTGTAAGAGGCCATAACGAATTAACAGCAATGCCCTCAGGTTTTAACTCTTCAGCCAAACCAAGGGTACACATGCTCATTCCGTATTTACTAATGGTATAAGCAAGATGAGGTGCAAACCATTCAGGCTTCATAGATAAGGGGGGCGATAGGGTAAGAATATGAGGATTTTCCGACTCCTTTAAATGCGGAATTGCTGCTTTTGAACAGGCAAAGGTTGCGCGGGTATTGACTGTCTGCATTAAATCATAGCGCTTCATGGTCGTATCTTCAGTTCGGGTAAGACTAATTGCCGAGGCGTTATTGATCAAGATATCCAGTTTTCCAAAGGAAGCTATTGTCTTAGCCATAGCCTCTTCCAGCTGCTCCTCGTTACGCACATCCACTTGCAGGGGTAAGGCTCGTCCGCCAAGATCTTCTATTTCCTTTGCTACTGAATGTATAGTTCCTTTTAGCGTTGGATGGGGCTTATCTGTTTTTGCAGCAATCACTATAGATGCTTTCTCCCTCGCGAACTTAAGGGCAATTGCTCTGCCAATTCCGCGGCTGCCACCCGTTATAAATATGACTTTAGACATTTTTTCTCCTTTTATTAAGCCGAAATTGAATCAAAAGTGAATTCTCCCTTGAGAATCTTCTTTTTAATAAGGGCTATTTCGGGTGCAAAGTAGCGATCTGATTCATACGGAGTAATCTGTTCACGGACTCTATCATAAATTATTTTTAATTTTGGTGATGTGGTTAAAGGCTTGTGAAACTCCAAACCCTGGCAGGCAGCTAACAATTCAATGGCAACGATAGTAAGGGTATTCTCTATCATACTAAACAAACGCAGGGCCGCATTGGTTGCCATCGACACATGATCTTCCTGATTTGCCGAGGTGGGCATTGAATCAACTGAATGAGGATGGGCAAGCGCCTTATTATCACTTGCACAAGCAGCAGCTGTGGTATGTGCGTTCATAAAACCGGAATTCAAACCACATTCTTTAACTAAAAACGCCGGGAGACCGCTGAAGTTCTTATCAATCAACAAAGCACTACGTCGCTCGGAATTTGCTCCAATTTCAGCAATTGCCAAACTCAAATTATCTGCTGCCAAAGCAAGCATTTCACCATGGAAATTACCCCCTGATAAAATTTGATTTTGTTCCACAAAGATTAAAGGATTATCGGTCACAGCGTTAACTTCTACGCCTAAAGTTTCAGCAACAAAACGGATCTGGTGAAGAACAGCACCCATGATTTGGGGCTGACATCTTAATGAATAGGGATCTTGAACTCGGGTGCAATCACGATGTGATTCACGGATTTCCGAGCCGGATAATAATTCCATATATAAAAGAGCTACATCACGCTGTGCCTGGTGTCCACGAATCAAGTGAATTCGATCATCGAAAGGTACATCGCTGCCAAAAGCCGCATCAACTGATAAAGAACCTGCCAAAATAGCAGCTTCAAACAGTATTTCTGTGTTGAACAAAGCTTGAATGCACAGGGCCGTTGAAACTTGCAAGCCATTTATTAAGGCCAAGCCTTCTTTAGGAGCGAGTTGCAGGGATTTTAACCCAGCAATTTGTAAACCTTCTTTTGCGCTTAGAATTTTTCCTTTATACCTAACCTCTCCTTCCCCTATCAAGGGTAAGGCAAGATGCGCAAGTGGACACAAATCCCCTGACGCACCCACAGAACCTTTTGCTGGAATACAAGGATAAATTCCTTTATTGAAGAACGTTAAAAGGGCTTCGATTAATTCTTTTCTCACTCCGGAATATCCTTGGGCAAGAGCATTTATTTTAAGCAATAAAATTAGAGCGACCAATTTATCCGATAAAAGTTCACCTGTTCCACAGGCGTGAGAAAGAATTAAGTTTCTTTGCAATTGTTCCAATTGTTCTGTGGATATTCTTTCCCGGGCCAGTAAACCAAAACCTGTATTAATCCCATACACAGTAAGGTTTTCCTCGATAATTTTTTTAACATATTGACAAGACGCATTGATAGAATGTAAGGCAGAATCATTTAATACACAGGTTATAGAATTCTTAAGAATATATTGGATTGATTTAAGGTCCATCTGACCTGGAATTATAGTGAATTTTTTCATTGTTCTTTGCCTCCAATTGATTCCATTGGTAGCCACAAATTATTTTCTCGTGCAGATTGTTTTGCTAATTCATAACCAGCGTCAGCATGACGCATAATACCTGTAGCGGGATCGTTATGAAGAACTCGTTTAATTCGTGCTGCAGCTTCATCGGTTCCATCTGCCACAATGACGAGTCCAGCGTGTTGCGAGAAGCCCATACCCACTCCTCCGCCATGATGAATACTTACCCAGGTAGCACCCGATGCACAATTTAATAAAGCATTTAAAAGAGGCCAATCTGAAACTGCATCTGAGCCATCAAGCATATCCTCAGTTTCGCGATTAGGACTGGCTACAGAGCCTGAATCGAGGTGATCCCGACCAATAACAATAGGGGCTTTTAGTTCTTTATTCTTTACCATTTCATTAAAAGCTAAAGCCAGACGAGCCCGATCGTTTAAACCAACCCAGCAAATTCTTGCTGGCAGTCCTTGAAATGCAATTTTGTCAGCCGCTAAATTAAGCCAGTTCAGCAAATGTTTATCATTCTGCATCAGACTTTTTACTTTTCTATCAGTTGCATAAATATCCTTAGGATCACCTGATAAAGCGACCCAGCGAAATGGACCTATTCCTTCACAAAATAGAGGGCGAATAAAGGCAGGAACAAAACCGGGAATTCTAAAGGCGTTAATAATCCCTTCTTCATAGGCCATTTGACGAATATTGTTGCCATAATCAAAAACAATTGCACCTTTAATTTGAAAGGCGAGCATTGCCTCAACCTGTTCGGCAATGGACGCTTTTGCTGCAGCAACCACCTCGTTAGGAGCGGTTTCTCTCAATTTATTTGCCTTTTCCAAAGACCAGCCGCGTGGTAGATAGCCGTTTAAAGGATCGTGTGCTGAAGTTTGATCTGTCACTATATCTGGCCTTACATCGCGCTTAATCAATTCAGGGTAAATATCGGCTGCGTTAGCTAATAAACCTACTGATAAGGGTTTTTTATTTTTGCAAGATTGGTAAATCCATTCCAATGCTTCATCGAGTTTAGTTGTGTATTTATCCAGATAACCCGTTTTAATTCGTTTTTCCAAACGCTCCAGATCACATTCAATAGCTAACATTGAAGCCTTAGCCATAGTTGCTGCAAGTGGCTGTGCGCCGCCCATTCCTCCTAGTCCCGCGGTTAAGATCCATTTTCCTGACAAATCACCATTGAAATGTTGTTTCGCACAGGAAGTAAAGGTTTCGTAAGTTCCTTGCACTATCCCTTGCGAACCAATATAGATCCAGGAACCAGCAGTCATTTGACCATACATCATGAGGCCCTTTTTATCGAGTTCATTAAAATGCTCCCAAGTCGCCCATTTAGGAACCAAATTGGAATTAGCAATTAGAACACGCGGGGCGTTTTCATGAGTAGTGAATACGCCGACAGGTTTTCCAGATTGAATAAGTAAAGTTTGATTAGCTTCCAGTTCTTTAAGAACTGCAACTATTTTATCAAAAGAGCGCCAGTTTCTTGCAGCGCGACCAAGGCCGCCATAGACAATTAAGGATTCCGGATCTTCAGCTACATCGGGATCGAGATTATTACAAAGCATTCTGAGAGCAGCTTCACAGAGCCAATTTTTTGCTTCAAGTTGGTCACCCTGTTTTGCTCTGATAATCCTTTGATTTGATTTAAGATTTGCCATTGTTGGCTCCCTGCCCAAAGACACTAGTTTCCATCATACACCAGACACCAAAGCACTCAAAAATTTGTTAAAATTGTAAAGAGCCCATGTGTAATTAATGCACAATGTGATATACTGCGCCAACTCTCTATTTTAACTGGCTTTTTATTGTGCATGATGATCAACCAGAACTCTTATCGCACCCCCCCTCTTTACGGGTTTTCTTTGCTACAGAGATGTGGGAAAGATATGGTTTTTACGTCGTTCAATCCCTGCTAGCTTTATATCTTGCTCTCTTTTTCGAATGGCCAGATGAACAAATTTATGCCTTGGTTGGCTCCTTTACTGCTCTTACCTATCTCTCACCAGTTATAGGTGGCTTTATTGCCGATCATTTGTTAGGTCAAAAAAGGACAATTTTAACAGGCGCTGTCTTTCTCTTTTTTTCCTATTTATCGTTAACTTTTGCAACTAATGATAATAATCTGGCCGCAGCTTTAGCAGGTGTTGCAGTCGGAACAGGCTTACTAAAACCTAATATTTCATCTCTTCTTGGTAATGAATATCCAACCGGTTCTGCGAAACGGGAACGCGGGTTTACCATTTTCTATATGGGAATTACCACGGGTATCATTCTAGGAACAACCTTGCCCTCTGTGCTTTCAAATCATTTTGGCTGGTCGATTTCTTTTATCTCTGCCGCCTTTGGAATGGTTATCGCGTTTACTGTTTTTGCTTTTGGCGCTTATCATTACAAGATTGCCGATTATCATCCCTATCAATTTAAAATTTCGAAAATAGTTCAAGCCTTAGTACTAATGCTAGGGTTATGGATAATGTCTTTTTATATTCTTCACTATCCAATTTTCGCAAATTCAGCCTTTACTTTAGTAGTTCTCCTTTCCTTAGCCTATTTAATATATTCGATAAAAAAAGAGCCCGAAGAACAAGCGAGGCAGACTGTCGTTATAGGATTGCTTTGTGTTATTTCGGTTATGTTTTGGGCTTTTTATTTTCAAATGTTTATGTCATTAACCTTATTTATTTCGAGAGTTGTAGAACCTCAGTTATTCGGTATCAACTTCCCACCACCCTATTACGTCAGTATTCAAAGCTTAGGCATGATCGTTTTTGGTTACTTATTATCTCAATCCAAAGGTCGCTTATCGATTGTTCAAAGTGGAATGAGAACTGGAAATAAGTTTACTTTAGCTATGTTTTTTATGTGCCTGGCCTATTCATTCATTACTTTCATTTGTTACCAGAATCAAAACTCTTCACTTTTGATATCGCCGCTTCTTTTTATCCCTACTTATTTATTGATCTCAATTGCTGAACTTTTATTATCACCGGTAGGACTTTCAGCAATAACAGTGCTTGCAAGTCGAAAAAAAGTAAGCACAATGATGGGAATATTTTTTGTCTCTTTAGGGATTGGTGGTTATTGGTCAGGAAAGTTAGCTTCCTTGACAGCTGTAAATGCAACTAACATGTCAATTATGGCGCTAAAAGAGCACTATACACATTCCTTTACAATCCTTTTGGCAATCTTAGTAACCGCCACTTGTATTTGCTTTATATTAAATCTTTTCATCAAAAAGCTTTTAACGAGATCTATTTAAATTAGCCCTGTCTTTTTAGGGGTAGAAATTAAAGCGGACATGCCCTTTGCAGTTGGGCAACCCTGCTTTTGCCAAGGAATACGCTTATTTCCTAAATTTAATGAAAACTTTGAGAGTTTGATGAAATACTGGTATCATCCTTCCCCTTTTAAATGAGATATTTTTTTCTTATGTCAGATCAACAAATGTTATTAAGTAAACTTCAAAATTACCTCGATGAAATTCATGCGATTGAAATTGTAGTTATAAATGTTCGTGAACAAACCTCGGTTACAGATTATATGATTATCTGTAGTGGTCGTTCCTCTCGCCATGTTAAAGCGATTGCCGAAACTGTTGTAGAGCAAATGAAAGCAGCAGGCTTAGCCGCTTTGAGCCTTAACGGACTTGAAGGTGGTGAATGGGCTTTGATTGATTTCGGTGATTTTGTTTTACACGTCATGCAACCGGATAGCCGTTCTTTTTATAATCTTGAAGGCCTATGGCAGCAACCTTCTGCATGATAACTCATGTTTAAAATTACCTTAATTTGCTGTGGTAATAAAATGCCTTCATGGGTAAATGAAGGCGTTTATGAATTTTCAAAACGTTTGCAAGAATTTGTCAGTTTGAATGTAATTGAGATTCCGCTTATCAAGCGCGGCAAAACTAGCGATTTATCTCGCATTTTTGAAAAAGAAGCAACCTTGATGGTCGCAGCTATCCCAAATGGTGCACGAGTCATTGCCTTAGAGATTACTGGCGATTCCTTTAATTCAGAAAAACTTGCTTTAAAGCTGGAGCAGTTACAGCAAATTTCTTCTCATCTTTGTTTTTTAATTGGTGGTCCTGAAGGCTTATCGCCTGTTCTTCTCGCTCGTGCGGAGGAAAATTGGTCTTTATCGCAATTAACCATGCCTCATCCCTTGGTTCGTATAGTTTTGCTGGAAGCGCTTTATCGGGCTTGGTCGATCATCAACAATCACCCTTATCACAAGTAAAGTTTTGAGCTACTATATCGGCTATTTTTTGCTTGTTACTGGAAAATATTGTAGCTGCCAAATTTCCGTACAAAGACTTTTGAGTATAAGACGACAATGAGATACCACCATTCGGTAAATAATCAAGCAGAATCAAGACATCTATTACGATTGAATTTACTTGTTGTGCTTATCATCTTTTTATCTTCTGTTCTGATAATACGGTTAGCCTATTTGCAAATTTCTCAATTCAAGCGTTACAAAACATTATCTCTAAAAAATCAAATGAGCATTATCCCAATTGCTCCGCCTCGGGGAATTGTATTAGACCGAAACGGAGTGGTTTTAGCTGACAATATACCAGTATATGTTCTTGAGATTATTCCCGAACATGTGAAAAATATTCCGCAAATGCTGAAAAAATTACAAACCTTGCTGCCTTCAATTAGCGAAGAAGATATTTTTAATTTTAATCGGGCACGCAAACAAAATCGCTCATTTGTGCCTATACCATTCAAACTTAAATTAACTCAGGAAGAAGTGGCTATTTTTGCCAGCAATCAATACCAATTTCCCGGGGTAAGTATTAAAGCAAGACTGATGCGCTATTATCCTTTCAGTGACCTATCCGCCCATTTTCTCGGCTATGTGGGGCGAATTAATATCCAGGAATTAAGACAGGTGGACCCTACTAACTATCGCGCCACTAACTTTATTGGCAAATCAGGGATTGAAAAATTCTACGAAAGCATTCTTCATGGGGCAGTAGGCTACCAACAAGTTGAAACTGATGTAAGCGGCCGTACTATTAGGGTTGTGAATAAAAAAAACCCGGTTTCAGGTGAAAAACTTTATCTCACTATAGATGTTCGCTTACAGCAAGCAGCCTACCTGGCAATGAAGGAAAAAAGAGGTGCTGTCATTGCTATGAGTACTCATGGGGGAGAAATTTTGGCAATGGTCTCAGCCCCCAGTTTTGATCCCAATGCCTTCGTTAACGGTATAAGCTCGGCGGATTATAATGCCTTGGCAACAGCACCGGATCGGCCCCTTTATAACCGCGCAGTTAGAGGGTTATATCCACCTGCTTCAACGATAAAACCCTTTATGGGACTTGCTGGTTTGGAAAAAGGAGTGATTGATACTAAATTCTCTATTTATGATCCGGGGTGGTTCCGATTGCCGGGAGTTAGCCATGCCTATAAGGACTGGAAAAAATCCGGGCATGGAATGATTAATTTAAAAAGAGCAATTACTGTTTCATGTGATACCTATTTCTATAATTTAGGCCACAAAATGGGGATTAATGCGATTGAAGATATGTTAAGCCAATTTGGTTTTGGCCAATTGACTCATGTCGATCTTAATGAAGAAGCAGCAGGTATTCTTCCTAATAAACTTTGGAAGAGGCAGGCTAAAGGCACTTCCTGGTATCCTGGAGATACAGTCATCACCTCAATTGGTCAAGGTTTTATGCTGGTTTCCCCGCTGCAACTGGCTAATGCCACCGCTTCATTGAGTCAGAAAGGAAAGCGGTTCAGGCCTCATTTTCTTAAGAAAACGATACAGAGCGATACTAACGAAACGCATGAATTTAAAGCGCTTGAAGAATACCCAATGCGTCTTAAAGATGAAAATTATTGGACCATTATTGCAGAAGCCATGTGTGAGGTTATTAAATCAAATGAAGGCACTGGCTATCGTTTTGGACGAACAACTCCCTATACTGTCGCAGCTAAAACAGGTACAGCACAAGTTTTTGGTGGAAAGCAATATGAAAAATTACGAAAAGTTCGTTATGAAGATATTCCAGAATATTTACGAGATCATTCACTAATTATTGCCTTTGCACCCGTTGAGGACCCGGAAATAGCCATTGCAGTCATGGTTGAAAATGACCTCGCAGCATCCAATGTAGCCCGTAAAGTGATGGATGCTTATTTTGAATTTAAGAAAAGTGAAACCAAATGAAAGCACATTCCGTACGTCCAGTTTATCGCTTCACAGTCAAGTCAATCCATGTGGACTTGCCCTTGTTAGGCTTGCTTTTGGTGGTAGTGGCTTTTGGTATGCTGGTTTTATACTCTGCTTCAAATCAAAATATGGCAATGGTTTTTCGGCAATCAATGCGGCTTATTTTTGCACTTTCAATAATGATGGTTTTTGCAATGATTCCACCTCATAAATATAAAATCTGGACACCTTGGCTTTATGGTGTAGGCTTAGCTTTACTTATTGCGGTCATGCTTATGGGGAAGATTGGTAAAGGCGCTCAGCGCTGGCTTGATTTAGGAGTTTTTCGTTTTCAACCCTCTGAGATTATGAAATTAGCCATTCCAATGATGGCTGCCTGGTATTTTGATCGAAAGCCTTTTCCAGTTGATCTTAAATCCTTAGCAATTGCCTCAATCATGATTTTTGTACCAGCCCTATTAATTGCCAAACAACCGGATTTAGGCACGGCTATTATGGTTATCGCTTCTGGTTTAAGCGTCATCTTTTTAGCGGGCATTCGCATGCGTATTCTTCTTGCTATCACATTATTAATTACGTTGGCCGCACCCTTGCTCTGGCATGTTATGCACGATTATCAAAAACAACGTATTTACACTCTTTTAAATCCTGAAAACGATCCCTTAGGTTCCGGTTATCATATTATTCAATCCAAGATCGCGATTGGTTCAGGTGGCGCTTTTGGTAAAGGCTGGTTGGAAGGTAGTCAATCCCATCTAAATTTTTTGCCCGAACATGCAACCGATTTTATCTTTGCGGTTAGTGGAGAAGAATTTGGTTTCGTAGGCTCTTCTATTTTAATTGTCTTTATTATCTTAATTTCATTGCGGGGTTTGCATATCGCCAGACACGCACAAACTACCTTTTCTCGTTTACTTGCGGCTAGTTTATCAATGACATTTTTTTTATCTGCCTTTGTAAATATTTCGATGGTGATGGGCATCTTACCGGTAGTAGGCGTTCCTCTTCCTCTGGTAAGTTATGGTGGGACTGCCATGGTTACTTTTTTAGCTGGTTTTGGAATTCTAATGTCTATCAGTTCACATCGAATCTTATTTAATAATTTATATAATTATCGTAATTAAGATTGGGATACTAACTCGGCAACTGGTGCATAAGATCGTCGATGAATCCTACAAGGGCCAATGTCTTTGAGTGCATTTCGGTGTAACAAAGTTGGGTAACCTTTGTGAACAGCAAAGCCATAACCTGGATATATTAGATCCATCTCCACCATTTCTTGATCGCGAAGTACTTTAGCCAGAATGGATGCCGCACCGATTGCATTAATCAAGCTATCACCCTTAACAATTGGCTTACAAGGTATTAGAACTTTTGGAATATAAAGCCCGTCAATCATCGCCTCATCAGGTTGAATAGCTAAAGACTCTATTGCCCGTTTCATGGCTAAAAGTGTTGCATGGTGAATATTTAAACTATCAATTTCTTCGACCTCAGCGCGACCATAGGCAAAGCAAAGAGCCTCTTTTTTTATTATCTCAACTAATCTTTCGCGTTTTGCAGGGGATAATAGTTTGGAATCGGTAACACCATCTATCGGTTCTCTAAGGATTACTGCGGCTGCAATAACAGGCCCCGCTAATGGACCACGCCCGACTTCATCGACTCCGGCGATGTATTTATCCATAAACATTTGCTCCTGGCAAAGTTATTATTATTATTTTTTTATGACCAAAAGCATCAACTGGTTTACCGATGACATCAAAAGATCCCGGCAATAATACCCATTTAAAATTGATTTATCACTAAGAAAATGAGATCATGCGCGCAAATTATTACCAGTTTTATCCTATGTCTATATTAAAATGTGCAGTTATCGGAGTTGGGTATTTAGGTCGTTTTCATGCTCAAAAATATCAAATTCTGGAAAATTCTGAATTGGTCGCTGTTTGCGATGTCAATATTGAAGCTTGCGAAGCAATATCAAGAGAGCTTCAAGTTCCAGCCTATTTTGACTATAAAGAGTTATTTGGCAAGGTTGATGCTGTATCTATCGCCGCTACAACTAACAAACATTATGAAATAGCAAAAGATTTTATCAAAGAAGGTATTCATGTCCTGATTGAAAAACCAATCACCGAAACGGTTGAACAAGCTGATGAATTGATTGCTATGGCAAAGGAATATCAGGTAAAACTTCAGGTTGGCCATTTGGAGCGCTTTAATTCTGCCCGCTTGGCACTTGATGAATACCTTGTGCAACCCTTGTTTATCGAATCCCATCGTCTGGCGCCCTATAATCCTCGAGGCACCGATGTCAATGTTATTCTGGATTTGATGATTCATGATATTGATTTGATTCACACCATTGTTAATAGTCCAATTGCGAGCATTGATGCGCAAGGGGCTCCGGTTTTATCAAAATCGATTGATATTGCCAACGCCAGAATTACCTTCGAAAATCACTGTGTTGCCAACGTCACTGCCAGTCGAATTAGCTTTAAAACTGAGCGCAAGACCAGGATTTTCCAACCTGATTCCTATATTTCAATAGATTATCAAAACAAGCAATTTGCTGTATTTCAAAAAGGCGAAGGAGAAATGTTTCCTGGTATCCCTGAAATTACTCGACATCAATCCATTTTTGAAAAAGGCGATGCTCTTTTGGAAGAAATTAAAGCCTTTCTGCAATGCATAGAGCAAAATACAAAACCGTTGGTAACAGGCGAGGAAGGTAGAGATGCTCTTTCCACTGCCGCTAGAATTTCAAGCTTAATTGACAGGAACCTGATTATTAGAAATGCAAGAAATTAAACGGATTGTTATTGTTGCTGGAGAGGAATCAGGCGATATTCATGCAGCCTCTTTCATTCGTCGATTAAAAAATCAAAATACCAATTTTGAATTCACTGGTATCGGCGGTAAACACATGGCAGAGGCCGGCGTTTTATTAATCAGCGATCTGGCACGTTATGGTGTAACAGGATTTACTTCGGTATTTCGCAATCTTCTCGTCATTCGAAAAGCCTTTTATGCAATAAAATCTCATTTGGAGAAAACCAAACCGGACTTATTAATATTAGTTGATTATCCAGGTTTTAATTTACGCTTAGCAAAAGTTGCCAAAAAAATGGGCATTCGCATTTTATACTATATAAGTCCGCAAATTTGGGCCTGGAAAGAGAAACGCATTGATACCATCCGTGCCTGTATTGATAGGATGGCTGTAATCCTTCCCTTTGAAAAAGTAATTTATGAAAAAGCCAAAGTTCCTGTCTCCTTTGTTGGCCATCCTCTTATGGAAAAGATAAATCATTGCAAAGATATAATCAGCGCCCGTCATGGTTTGCAATTACCTGTTGATAAACGGCTCGTTGCAATGTTGCCAGGAAGCCGCCTTAATGAAATTGAAAAACACATGCCCGTTTTGGTTGCAGCTGCAGAACGACTCAGTCAAAAGTGTTTAGATCTGCATTTCGTTATTCCAATCGCAGGTAGTTTGGATCCATCCACTGTTAAACGCTATTTTAAAAAATCAAAGGTTAGCATCTCTTTTATAGAGGGAAAGGCCACAGAGGTTGTCGCCTGTAGCGATTGCGCAGTTGTTTCTTCGGGGACTGCTTCTCTTGAATGCGCTTTGCTTGAAGTTCCTATGTGCATTATTTATAAAGGTTCGGGGCTAAGCTATTACATTGCAATGAAGGTCATTAAGGTGAAGTACCTTGGCTTGTGCAATCTTCTTCAAAATGAAATGGTAGTTCCTGAGCTTTTGCAGGATGATTGCAACCCTAAAGAATTAACTCGAATCCTAAGTGATTTATTAAATAACGAAGAAGTCATTGAGCGAATGCAAAAAAGGCTCAAGAAAATTAAATTCTCACTTTCCGCAGAACAAGCTGATTGCACTATTGCTGAGCTTATAAAAGCAGAATTGGGATAAAACAAAAAAAGCCTCCATTCACCCATTTTACTTTACTAATCTTACAGCCCTGCCTTAACTTTTAATGTTTTGACAGCCCAGGCTCTTTGCATTGAAATGGGTATAACTTGTGAAACCGACCTACAGAAGTATTTTCTAACAATTATGATTAATTTTTCCTTAATCTTATTAAAGTAAAATAAAAAAATATTATAATTTTTCGTAATTTAATGTGGTATTAAATGAATCAAAATGAAAAATAATTATATATGATTCATAATTATCTTGGCATCAAACATGTCTATGATATCAATATATAATCAAACCCTTATTTGATAGCACACCAATAAATTTTTTTGATTATTCACGTATTTTTTATGACAGATCATGGACTTATTTCACAAGTAAAATGAATATCTTCTTGTCTATTTGAAAGTGGTTTTGTATTTCTACCGAAAATAAACATAGATAGAAAATTCAGCTGACCTCAATGAATCATCACTATCTGTGAGAACAGATGAATGTTATTTAACAATCATTAAAGAGAAACTTTCCTGTCATTCGCAAACAGAATGAATTTAAATTGATTATGTGACGCTTGCTAAACAATTCATACTTTAACAATTGGGGCAAAATTTTTCCTAGCCTGCAATGCCTTGATTAAACACCCTTTATGAAATAATGCTTATAGAAGGATTAGCTTATCTTCAAATTAAAAATTTAAGCTATAGCTCGATTGACCAATATTATTATTCTTTGATCTAAGTTGAGACATTATTTTTGAATTTTTTTCAGGTGAATTGAGCAATATTCTCCCGGAATCAGTTAAATTGTGTGGCGAAGTAATTTCATATTTGACCAGGCTTGGTTTTACTACCATTTCTCCGAGGTTATTTTTTACAATATTGAGCTCAACTTCAGCATTAATTCTTAAAATATCCGATAATTTTTCATCATAGTTACTGATGAATTCAGAAGGAATTTGTTGAATAAATTGTCTATCGTTAAATTTACAAAATTCTTTTGAATCTGAACCTATAATCGTTTTGATTCCTACTGCATAGAAGAAAGTGGG
Source organism: Tatlockia sp. (assembly GCA_013697955.1). Taxonomy (GTDB): domain Bacteria; phylum Pseudomonadota; class Gammaproteobacteria; order Legionellales; family Legionellaceae; genus Tatlockia. The sequence continues at coordinate 90,466 of JACCVV010000067.1, forward strand.
TTTATTGTTTCTCATTACCCAATTTTGAATAAGGGATTGGGCTCTAAAAATGGCAAATTGCTCTTCACCAAAGTGTTTTTCAAGCAGTGAAAAATCTACAAAACGATTAACTTCCTGACCACCAGACCTATTTAGCCAATCCGCAAACATTTTTTTATGATTAGCCGATACACTCAATTGATCACAAAAGGTACTAATATTTTCTTCGATAATTTTTGTTGCTAACGCATTGCTTTGCTCAGAGATTCTTGTAAATTCCTCATAGGATAAATCAATCGGGTTCGTCGATGTGGAAGTCTGATTCCAAGTTAAACAGTTTGCTGAATCCAGCTCAATTTTTTCTAAATAAGTTTTATTGGATTTGCTAATAAAATAGATTTCATTTGGATTTTTTATGCTTAAAATGCAAGCACCTTCCGTGTAACTAAGCATTTTTTCAAGAACATTTTTCTCAGGCGTTGACTCCACTGAAATTAAACTGCATTTGAATCCGGGATGCCCGTCAATAGTTAGATTTCGTTCAAAATCCCTGTGTGCGTTGTTTGAGTTTTTAATCATTAATCCGGCTTGCCATTCGGCTAACTTTTCAGTCATGATTTCGCCATTTGAATTTTGTGGATAAGAAAAATGCCATTGGTGATCCACATTTCTGTAAAACTTAATTAAATCTTTGAATAATTCTTTTAGGTAAAGCACGTTGCTATCACGGAAAGGTTGTTTTATGGATCCATCATTTATTTTCATTACCGGTTCAGAGACTGCTAAAAAACTACCCAAAGAAACTATATCAGAGCTTTGAAGATGAACAACAGGTAGATGGACTAAGTATTCCATTGCTTTTTGCATTGCATCTGCATCATTAGAAGAGCCTGATATTGTAGTCATTAAATTTTCAAGCATACGAGCAAGGTGTTGATGCGAAGTATGCTTTCCAAGCCTCACCTTTAAGTTAGCCAAGTGCGTAAGAATTTGTCTCGACAGTGAAAAATTATTTTTTATTGGTAAAGGATCACAAAGGGTGAAACTTTCTTCTAGAATTAGCTTGAATGCATCTGTTTTCCATTCCTTAGCCAGCTCCAGTTTAAAGGGAAATGTATGCTTTGGTTGTTCAACCAAGGGGTCAATGGGAAAATAGGAATCTTTTTTTCTAGACATTAAAATATTGTTTTACTATGGTTTTTCTTGGATCTTTTTCAATTCGAATAGCTTCTTTAAAGCTAGCTGCTCTCTCGCAATGCTTGTGAAATGAAAATCGATTTATAGAGTATCTATCCAATTGTTCGATACTATAATATTTAGCAAAATTAATTCGATTATCGTTTGAATCAAGATCAATAAAATTTTGAAGGGTTAAATTTTTTAGAAAAATTTGCCCAATAATTAATAAAATATCAATGGGAAGAGGAAGGTCATACTTTGTCACTTGATAGAAAAAATACAAAAAGTTTTGGCGAAATATTCGTTCGTCAGGATCGCTTATTAAAAAGGAGGCTAATTTAGTGTCTGTAGGAATATTATAAAATTTTCGCAATTCTTCCATCAAGGAAATAACGATCTCCAATTTATTTAAAATTTTGGAATAATCAGAACTCTTAAAACTATTTTTTTTAGCTTTTATAAAATCGAATAGATTTAAAGAATTATCAAAATAGGGGAATATTAAGCGTTCCCAGCTTGGATAAATATCATTGTCTATTAAAGTCATGAACAGAGAATCATTATAATTATTGTTTTCAATAAGGTGAAACCAACTATCTTTTATCCAACTATCTTTTTCTGTATTAAAATTGACATGAGATAAATCCATCGAACTGGGAAAATTTCCTTTTTTCATCAACGTTCTAAATATCTCAATCCCTATCTCAGATGAAAGCATTCTTCCCCAGCTATTCATCCCATCTTTTTTATCCACTTCAGACAAATCCGAATAATCAGGAAAAATATTACGAGGCAAGAGGTATTTTTGAATGATTAAGAAACCGTTTTCACTGCGTAGGAGGTAATACCAGAAGTTTCTGTCATTTAAGGTTCCTTTGACCCTCAAATCTTGAGAACGAGGTATAAATCCTAAGCTAAAAAGTTCGCCAAGAGCGCTAATTCCTAATTCCGTGCTCGCTAAACTTGAAAGAATGTTTACATTATATTTTTTATCGAGTACTCCGAAATCCTGATCGCTGGGCAAAATACTATGTTTTAAAAGAATAATGAGGGTGGAAATTTCTAGTTGCAAAGTTAATTCAAGCCAGGCATGACTTTTTTTGCGGTGGGATATTTTAGATTAAGATCGTGAATCCGGTAAACAATTTTTCGTTAATAAAGCTTTAAAAATTTGTATGCCTACCTCATATTGGGTAAATAAATACCAGAGGTTTTCATTGTGGGAATTAGTAGCGGTTAATATTTCTTTTGAGGGAAGAATTCCCAATTTAACTAAATTAAGGAGAATCCCTAAACCTTGTATGCTATTCGTTAACCAAGACCAATTGTGTCTTTCATCAGAATCGTTTTGATAATCCATATCCTCGGCTGTCGGATTAATTCCTGCTGCGAGTAACTTTTCATACCAATTAAATAAATTGTTAGAAAAAATTTGATGGTATAGTTCGCCTTTAGAATCGGCGTTAATCATTTTTTGTTTGATAGTATTGCTTAGGGAAGAATATTTAACAAAACCCTTAATTGTCGATTTTAGAATATCAAACTGTAATAATTCATGAATTTTCTTATAAAAAATTTGATTGTAATTAGCTTGTTGTGACACCAGGATTTCCAATAGGGTTTTCTTCTCTTTGGTATATCTTCTGGTTAGTATCTGATAACTTGGCCTGAAACCCTTAGCCATAAGATCAATAAATAGTTCAATGCCTCTATCGTTTTGTATTAAACTATACCATCCATTGGTATTTTCGACAGTTGAAAGTTGCGCCATTTGTTCCATAGATGGTCTAATGCCATCCGTCAAATGCTCGTCTAATAGCTGATATAATCTAAATAATCCATTATGAAAAAGAATGAGAGCAATTTCTCCAACTGACTTCGCCTGCTTAATAGAGTCTTTGTCTTGTTTGGATATTTTATTTTGATTTTCGACATAGGTTTTTACGAAATGTAAATTATCAATTGCTTTGGCTTCTTGTCTGCTTTGCATATCTGGCTCTCATGGAGATATGATTTTATTTTCCCTTATAAAATCGTATTAGGTTCAAATTTTTAATTTTGCGGTAAATTTAAATAATAAGTAGTTATTTAAAACAATAAGACACTATATTTATACAGTGTAAATTTGTCTATCCGTAGAAAATACGGGTTATGTATCTAATTAATAGACAAATGAAGGAAGATAAAACGTCAATAAAGCAATAATTACTATATGTACTGTTCGAGCAATATTTTTTAAATTCGTTCATATTTACTCGAAAATCTATATTTTTTTATCTTTCAATATGACTTTTAGGTACCCAGTTCTTCATTACAATACTTAAATAGACTCAAATAAACCCTTGTGAGTTATTTTTTAATCAATTTTTGAGCTAATGTACATTATTTCACTAACCTGCTGATTTTATCTAGAAAATTGTAGATTATCGTTTTTTCTTAATGTAGAATCGTTTTTGCTTTCATAAGATATGAAAGTATTGGAATAGTTTGATTTAACTAGAATAAGGAAGTTATGATGAATGTCATTGATACACCAAGCTCCGCTCAAACCATCAAGCAGGATCAAGGCCTACAAGATTTAGTTTACGGATTAGTTACACGTTTCCTTGCTGATAATAAAGGCAAATCCATTGATGATTTATATGACATGATTCTTTCTGAGGTCGAACCGCCACTCTTACAAGCCGTTATGGAAAAGAGACGTGGTAATCAATTGCAAGCAGCTAGAATGCTTGGAATAAGCCGGGGTACTATCAGAAAAAAATTACAACGCTACTTTGGAACAAAATATTTTCGTTTAACTGACGAATAATTGTGTCCGAATCCTATTATCAGAATTACAAAAATTTTAACTTAATCCCCGCACTTGCGGGGATTTTTTTTAGTCAAATTTACTTTTAAGTATTAAAATAATTTTTTGGATTCCCTTTCCCATAATATTCCCCTTTCCTATGCCTCTCCATCGACAAATAAAGTCAAATATGAAACAATATGTAAATTATTTACATTGAGTTAACCATGCCACTAAATTTCTTAAATCCCTTTAATAGGGTAAATGAATCGCTACAACAACCTGCCTCACGATTATTTCGACGAACCTTCTTTGAAAAATTGGCTGACACTTTTTATGTGATTGCAGGAAAAAGAGGCAGTGGAGCCAATTTCAGCGAAGAACCTCTTGAAGAGAAAGTTATCAAAGAGCTTACAAAAAATTTCGATATGAATAATAAATTCTCAAAGAATGACGAAATTGCCATAGAAGAGCACCTGGGTCTTTTAGACTATGCAACCTTAGGGGTGGCTAAGTTCTCCAATCATCTAATGTCTTGGATTTTTGTTAATTTTTGGTATGACAACTATTTCTCCAAGGTACTTGCTATACCAGTGATTATCTGGTTTTTAATCGTTAATTTTCTACATTATACTGCCGCATTGCTTATTACTGTCGCGCTGATGCCCTTTATCTATATAGTGCATAAAATATCAGAATTTCTTGCTGGGGCAGAACTTAAATCAATGGCAGGTCAACTTCGCTTTAGTGATACTGAGGATCAAGCTGTAACCTTAGGACTGGAATACCCTGATTTTGAATCAGACCATGCTGTAAATTTCCAACGAATTAAATACCAGACTTTAGAATCTATTTTAAATAAGAATCATATTACCTATAGCGACATTGTTCTTGACCTTAAAAAAATAAAGCCTGTCAAAGTAGAAGAACCAAGTTTTTTTTCTGGAAAACCAAAATATACTGAAAAATATACCGCGGTATTGCCGGTTTTAGTTTTGAGCTATGAGATTTTTTTAAATAAGAAATTCAGGGAAGCTCAATTAGAAATCGATTTAAACACCTTAACTTTTAATGATAAAAAAGCCATAAAAGCATTATTAGCTCTCAATGCAGGCGGCTTATTTAACAACCTTGAGAAATTGAAAACAGCTAATCTCTATAGTGAGGAAATTGCAGCTATTTTTGCTGATATTGAGGAGCCAACTGAGAGTAATAGCATTCCTCTTCAGCAGTCACAACAGGATAACGAGTGGATTGAAAACGTAAATATAGAAAGTGATTCATCTTCGGAAGAAGAATTGGGAATCGGGGATACTATTAATTACTACCTAAATCAAGTAGAGGAAGGCGCTAATTCTATAAAAAGGGCTTATAGGTCTACGCAGCTCCTATATGACCAACCACACCTTCTTTTTTTTCCAACCGTTTTAGAAAATCAGTTAGGAAATAGTGCTAGGGAAAATTCTGACTTGGAGAATAGCATAAGCCTTAATATCATTTGAAATGATAATGGGATTTTGGATGATCATATAAAGAAAAAAAAGATAAAACCTCCATTAAGGAAAGCCGAACCAAACGGCTCGGCACCCTAGCTCGCATTAGGCTTCCAATAACAACTTGTTGACTCGATTGACAAAATCAGCTGGATTATCCAATTGCCCGCCTTCTGCCAAAACTGCCTGTTCAAATAACATCACAACCCATTCGGCAAATTGACTATCATCTGAAATGTTATGTAAGCGCTTGATTAATGCATGTTCTGGATTGATCTCAAAAACAGGCTTAACTGATGGCACTTGCTGACCTGCTGCTTGCAATATTCGTTGCATTTCCATGCCCATATCATCTTCAGAGGCAACTACGCAGGCAGGAGAGCTAGTCAGACGATTGGTAAATTGAACTTCTTTAACTTTATCACCTAGAACCTCTTTAATTTGATTAAGCATTGGCTCCAAGGCTTTTTCTTCTTCTTTTAATTTAGGTTCTTCTTCATCATCCCCTAAATCGATTTTACCTTTGCTAATGGATTGTAATTTTTTTCCATCGAACTCAGTTAAATACCCAACTAGCCACTCGTCTATTTTGTCGCTCAGCAAAAGCACTTCTATGCCTTTTTTTCTAAAAATTTCCAAATGTGGGCTGTTTTTAGCCGCATTATAACTTGAGGCGGTGATGTAATAAATTTTATCCTGCCCTTCCTTCATACGGGAAATATAATCCATAAAGGATACATTTTGCTTATCGGAGTCATTTAATGAAGTAGTAAACCGTAATAATTTGGCAATGGCTTCTTTATTGGCGATATCTTCAACCGGCCCTTCTTTAATAACCAAACCAAATTCTGACCAGAAACGCTGATAAGCTTCCGAATCGTTAGTTGCCAGTTTTTCAAGCATCGTTAAAACGCGTTTAGTGCATGCAATCTTAATAGAATCGACGATTTTATTATCTTGCAAAATTTCTCTTGATACATTCAAAGGCAAATCTGAGGCATCAACTATTCCTTTTATAAAACGTAAATAACGCGGTAGGAATTGAACAGCGTCATCCATAATGAATACGCGTTTTACATAGAGCTTTAAACCGTGTTTGGTTTCCTGCTGCCATAAATCAAACGGAGCATGTGCTGGAACATAAAGCAAAGAAATATAATCTTGTTTTCCTTCGACATGATTATGAGACCAGGCTAAAGGATCCTGATAATCGTGAGAGATGTGTTTATAAAGTTCTTTATATTCTTCATCAGAAATTTCAGATTTTTGCAAAGTCCAAAGTGCTGTAGCTTTATTCACGGTCTCAAATTCTTTTGATTCTTTGCCTTCTTCTTCGCTTTTTTTCATTTCAATTGGCCAGCAAATATGATCGGAATATTTGCTGATAATTTGTCGAAGGCGCCAATCACTTAAAAAATCTTCACAATCTTTTTTAAGATGAAGAGTAACTTCTGTACCGCGCTCAGCTCTTTTTTCCTGGGCAATTGTGAATTCACCGTCACCAGTCGATTCCCAAATAATACCCTGGTCTTCACCTAAGCCAGCACGACGACTTTTTAGTGTCACTTTATCGGCAACTATAAAAGAAGAATAAAAACCGACACCAAATTGACCTATTAAATGCGAATCCTTAGCGGCTTCACCAGTCATGTGACTAAGAAATTCTTTAGTTCCTGATTTAGCAATCGTACCTAAATTTCCAACCGCCTCTTCCCAGTTAAGACCGATACCATTATCTTTAATGGTTAGCGTTTTTAGTTTTTCATTAAAATCAATCGTTATCCGAAGATTTGAATCACTTTCATACAAAGAAGAATTTGCGAGAGCCAGGAAACGAAGTTTATCCAGAGCATCAGAGGCATTTGAAATTAATTCACGTAAGAAAATCTCTTTATTCGAATAAAGTGAATGAATAACAAGGTGAAGCATCTGTTTAACTTCAGTTTGAAAACCCAGAGTTTGTTGCTTTGCCGCCATTTAAAAATCCCCCATCATACAAAATTAGAATATAAATTTACTGAAACCTTATATGTGGGTGGATTTACCAAATTTCAAGGGTAAGGCTAGATCCTTTCAGCAATCTGCTCAATATTTAATTCAATATTGCGTGAAATTTGACCAAGCGGTAAATCATTGTCATCATTGCCAAAGGGTTCTTCCAACTCTTCAGCTAAAATTTCCAACCCAAGTAAAATGTAGACAATCATTATCATCATCGGCAAAACTAACACGCCAAAGGTATCAATCCAGCCAAAAGGAAACATAATTGCGTAAAAGAGTAATGCTTGCTTGACAAAAAAAGCGAAGGCGGGTGGAACCGGAGTATTGGCAATTCGCTCGCAGCCCCCAATCACATCAATCAAATTAACCATATGCGCATCAAGAGCCATATATTGTTCAAAACGAATTTTATCTTTGTCGCGAAGCTTATTAATTATTGTGTACATAGGCTGCATAATAAGAAGTATGGGATTTTTGGATTCAGTTTCCTTAAAATCCAGAGATTCGAATAAATTTTTCATTTCTATTTTATTTTTTCTTAAATGCGCTTTTATAACTAGTGGTAATTTTTTCAACAATAAATAAAATTCCGTATTATTTTCCAAACCTACATAGGTATCGAATTTCAACCCTAAATTACGACAATTATTAAGAATTGATCCCCAAAGAATGCGCCCTTCCCACCAGCGTGCATAACTGGTATTCACTCTAAAACTTATAATAATAGTTAAAATAAAACTGAAAATAAGATGAAATTGGCCAAGGCTATACTTTCCTCCATGTGGAAAAAAAATGGCGACTAAAATTTCATACGCGGCCATAATCAACATTATCGGCAGCAATTTTTGAAAAACTTTCTCTTTATAGAATAAAAATAAGTGAGGAATCCAGGTTAATGGGTGATGGGATTTCAATTTCATAAAAACTCCGAAAATGCTGTAAATATTTTATTGTAGAAAAGGATTTTGAAATTAGATACTCTACCTCAACCAAAAATAGGTATTTATAAGAAAAGAAAAATTAGATGACTAAAAATAGTTTAAAGTGGCTAAAATGGTGTTCCGAAATCCAGTCAATTGCGCAAGCGGGTCTTAGTTATTGTGAAAATGAATTTGATAAAGAACGCTATCTTCGCTTACGAGTGATTGCAGCCGATGTGATCGCTGAACTTTCAGAACATTCTACTGAAGAAGTTAATGAACTTCTTAGTTTGGAAAAGGGGTATACCACACCAAAATTAGATGTGCGTGCCTTTGTTATACACGAAGGCAAAGTATTAATGGTTAAAGAACGAGCCGATGGTTTATGGTCTCTTCCCGGAGGTTGGATTGATGTTAATGAATCACCTGCCGAATCGGTAATTAGAGAAACCAAAGAAGAAACTGGTTTTGATGTATCAGTGGTAAAATTGCTAGCGTTATGGGACAAACTTAAACATGATCATCCGCCGCAATGGCCGCATATTTATAAAACTTTTTTCCACTGCCAGATCACCGGTGGTGAAGCATTGGAGAATATAGAAATTTCTGATATAGGTTTTTTTGAATTCTCAAACCTTCCCCCCTTATCCATTCATCGTATTACAGCAAAACAAATTATGAGACTGCATGAGTTAGTACTTCATCCTCAGGCTACTCAATTTGACTAATCTCCTATTTAAATAAAATCTCCTTCAGTGGATGTGTTTTATCACCTAAGTTTTAATTAGATGAGTAAATAAATGAAATCCAAAACTTTAAAATCGAAAAGCGATACTGCAATTTATAAAATGCCAGATAGCAATAAGGATGAGAGTAAAACAGAGCGGAGTATAAAAAAGCAGCCCAGATTTAAGATAGAACCGTTATCTTCTACTCTGAATAACGTGGAAACTGACGAAGATCTCATTTTAAATTTCGATTTCAACACGCTTGATAAAGCACTTACATCTACAGCAACCACAAATCAGTCAATAATCGTTGACCACCTACTCGAAAAAAATGCAGTAAGTGAAGTGGCTCATAAATTTGATGGAAAATTTGAATCTGAAAGATTAGAGATAAAATCAAATTCCAAAATCAGGCCTGAAACCACAAATATTAGAAGGAAGGAACGATCAAAATCATTAACTTTTTGGGAAAGTTCAAAATTGAATAAAGCTGCTGAAGAAAAAAAGCTTGAGCAGAAAAATCATGAAGAGTCACAGGAAATTTCCAAAATTAAATTCTTAACTATAAGTTAAAACAGCTAGAAAGCAGCCCAAAAGATAAGTATTTCGGGCTAACCTATTCGACTTAAAGGCTATAATACAATTCAAATTCAAATGGATGCGGTAAAGTGCGCATCATTTGTATTTCTTCTTCTTTAAGTGCCATATAGGAGGTAATAAACTCTTTCGAAAAGACATCGCCCTGCAAGAGAAACTCATGATTATTGGATAAATGCTGCATCGCTTGCTCTAACGAATTACAAACCGTCGGCACATCAATTAATTCCTCAGGTGGCAAATCATACAAATCCTTGTCGATAGGTTGACCAGGATGAATTTTGTTTTTGATACCATCGAGACCGGCCATCATCATTGCTGAAAAGGCAAGATAGGGATTTGCCATTGCATCAGGAAAACGGACTTCAATACGGCGCCCCTTTGGATTAGAAACATAGGGAATTCGAATGGAAGCTGAACGATTACGGGCTGAATAAGCTAACATTACCGGCGCTTCAAAACCAGGAACCAAACGTTTATAACTATTAGTCGCTGGATTAGTAAAGGCATTTAAAGCGCGTGCATGTTTGATAATTCCACCAATATAGTAAAGGGCAGTTTCAGATAAACCGGCATATTGATCCCCTGAGAAAAGATTAATTTCGTCTTTCATTAAGGATTGATGACAGTGCATGCCATTTCCATTATCGCCCACTAGCGGTTTAGGCATGAAGGTTGCCGTTTTACCATAGTTATGAGCTACGTTGTGAATGACATATTTTGTGGTCAACAATTTATCAGCCATTTTAGTCAAGCTATCATAACGAATACCAATTTCACATTGACCGGCAGTAGCCACTTCATGATGATGCGCTTCTACGATAATTCCTAATTCTTCAAGAATTAAACAAATTGCAGAACGAATATCTTGTAGGGAATCGACAGGTGGAACGGGAAAATAACCTGACTTAATGCTGGGTCTATGTCCGATGTTTCCGCCTTCCATATTTTTACCGGAATTCCAATGCCCTTCGCCTGAATCTATTTCATAAAAAGCACCGCGCATAGAAACCTGAGAACGCATGTCGTCAAAAATAAAAAACTCAGGCTCTGGGCCAAAATACACTTTATCGGCAATCCCTGTTGAAAGTAGATAGGTTTCGGCTCTTTTGGCTATAGTGCGAGGGTCGCGATCGTAGGGTAATGCAGTTTGCGGATCAATAACGTCACAGCGAATTATTAAGGTATTATCTTGATAAAAGGGGTCTAGCAAAATGGTGCTTAAATCCGGAACCAGTGCCAGGTCGGATACATGAATTTTTTGCCAACCTTTAATAGATGAGCCATCAAACATGATGCCGTTTTCCACAAAATCATCATCAACCGCAGAAATTGGTTTAGTAATGTGCTGATCTTTTCCTTTGGTGTCTGTGAAACGCAAATCAATAAATTTAGCTTCATATTTTTTTATTGCTGCTTCAATAACGCTTTTGCTCATTATCATCTCCAAGATTGACTAGGGCGAAGTGACTTATCAAGCCTACTAGATTAAACTAAATCTCAATAAAACTGAAAATAAATCTTATGGCTGCCTATCAGTACCAAGCGTTGAATAAATCAGGCTCAGTGGTCAAAGGAGTAATTGAAGCAGATTCTGAACGGCAGGCCCGCCAATTTTTACGTGAACAAGGTTTAATTCCTACTAGCATTCGTCCTTTAGCTAAACAACAGCAATTACGAAAAAAGGATAAATTATCCGCTCAGGATTTATCCCTGTTGACGCGTCAGTTAGCAACCTTGCTTGCCGCTGGCATTCCGGTTGAAGAATCCCTGCGCGGTGTAAGTGAGCAAACTGAAAAAGACAAAGTACGTGCTCTTATTATCGGCGTTCGCTCCAAAGTCCTGGAAGGTTATGCTTTGGCACAGGCTATGGGCGAATTTCCCAATGCCTTTCCTGAACTTTACAGGGCGACTGTTGGAGCTGGCGAACAAACTGGACGCTTGGATTTAGTCCTCGAAAAACTCGCTGACTATACAGAAAATCAGCAGGCCACACGCCAAAAAGTGCAACAAGCACTCATTTATCCATCTCTAATGATTATTGTATCTGTCACTATTATTTCGTTTTTGCTCGCTTTTGTCGTTCCCAAAATTATTGAAGTATTTTCAAGTTCTGGCCAGGAACTTCCGCAAATGACAAAGGTTTTAATCTCTGTAAGTGATTTTATTAAAGCTTATGGATTGATACTTCTTTTAGTCTTTATCGCTCTAATAGCCCTCTTTAAGAAAAGCCTTTCCAATATCAAAATTCGAACTGCCTGGCATCGGTTGTTATTAAGAATTCCCATAAGTTCCTATCTAGTCAGATCAGTCAATGTAGCTCGTTACATTCACACCTTCGGAATTTTATTTGCAGCAGGGGTGAGCGTACTTGAGACGATGCGGGTTTCAGCAAGTCTTGTGACTAATTTGGTGATGCGTAACGCTTTCGATGTTGCAACAGGAAGAGTTCGAGAAGGTGCATCCATCAGCCAGGCTTTAAAAGATACCGGTTTTTTAAGCCCGATGGCGACACATTTGATTGCTTCTGGCGAAAAAAGTGGGCAACTTGCTCCAATGATGGAAAAAGCCGCTTCTCATATGGATTCTGAAGTGAAACGCTTGATAGATACTGCTTTAACATTACTTGAGCCCTTGGTAATTCTTTTTATGGGCGCTGTGGTCTTATTTATTGTCTTGGCCACACTCTTACCAGTATTTTCAATGGAACAATTGGTTGGTTAGTATTTTTCAGGATATCCTGTTCAAGCGTCTTATGGTAAAATAGCGCTTTTCGCATTGAGGTTTTAATATGTCCAAACAGTCTGGTTTTTCCCTAATTGAAATTATGGTTGTAGTGGTAATTCTCGGTATCCTCGCCTCAATCGTAGTTCCTAAAATTATTCACCGACCTGATGAAGCTCGGCTGGTCAAGGCTAAACAGGATGTATTAGCTGTTCAAAATGCTCTTGATCTTTACAAACTGGATAATGGAATTTATCCAGCAACTGATCAGGGTTTAAATGCTTTGGTTGAAAGACCGACTTCAAATCCTATTCCACGTGATTGGAAACAGTATTTGAAATCTCTACCTAAAGATCCTTGGGGACGCGATTATCTCTATCTTAATCCTGGCGAACATTCTGAGGTGGATGTTTATACCTTAGGAGCTGATGGCCAACCAGGCGGCACTGGAGTCAATGCCGAAATAGGTAATTGGGATGCCCGCTGAGCGTGAGCGTGGTTTTACTCTGATTGAAATTTTGGTGGTGGTTCTCATTATAGGAATCACTATCGGTTTTGCTCTGCTTGCTTTTGGGGATTTTGGAGCAAGCAGGCGCGCGATTGTAAGTACTGAACAGCTTTCTGCTTACATTAAACTGCTTCAGCAAAGAGCTATAATCGAAAACAATAGCTTGGGTATTGATATTAATAATGAAGGTTACTCAACCTTACGACTAGAGCAAGGACGATGGCAGAATATGCCTGCAAAAGCCATTTTTCGTCCTCGAACCTTTCCTGATAATATTTTTGCTTATGTCCAAACCCGTGGAAAGGTAACGAATAAAGGTCCAGACATAATCATTGATTCCTCCGGTGAATTAAGTAGCTTCTCTATTACTTTAGGAACAACCCAAAAACCCGCTATCGCAACTTTATACAGTGGAGCTGATGGTCAATTAACTATTCAACTTGTTAAAAATCAAAATGAATAGCCGGCTTAAAAGAGGATTTACTTTAATCGAAGTCTTATTAGCTTTATCAATAATTGCTATTGCCTTGACGGCTTTACTTAAAGCCACAGCTCAAAATGTTTCCAATACCCAACGAATAAAAGAGAAATCAATCAGTCATTGGATTGCCATGCAAGCGGTTGCAATGGTGCAAACTGATATTGTGCAAATACCGGCAAGTCAGGAAATTACCAAAGTTACTTCAATGCTAGGTCAACGTTGGTATTGGCGAGCAAAACTAAGCCCAACGCCCATAAAATCCCTTCAACAGATTACGATTAGTCTGAGTAAAAACCAGGCCGGTCCTTTTATCGATCCTCTTATCGCTTACCGGTATCGCTCATGAAAAAAAAATCACTGGGTTTTACACTCATTGAAATTCTTATAGCGCTTTCTGTTTTTGCAATTTTGGCTACGATAACAGGTTCTGCTATGTACTATGCCTTTAACACCAGAGCGCGAGTTACTGAACAAGCTGATCGTCTGAATACATTACAACTTGCCTTAATACTAATTCAGCGCGATACCGAACAGATTGTGACAAGAAACGTTCGCGGAAATGATATGCACATTTTCCCAGCCTTTGATGGTCAGCCACTGGAATTTGAATTTACGCGCGCAGGTTTTGCAAATCCTGATAGTAGAGAAAAGCGTTCGATCCTTAAACGTATTGCGATTCTATGCCAGAACAAACAACTGGTTCGCCGAACCTGGATAACTCTGGATACCTCTGATAGAAAAGCTTATCGAGATAAAGTATTGATTGATAATTTAAGCGATTGTAATTTCACTTATCTAAACCAAAATCTACAGGTTTTGAATGAATGGCGCGCTAATGCCTTTCAACAGAATCAAAGTGCTGAACCCTTACCTAAAGCCATTCAGATGAATATAACCGTGGATAATTGGGGCAATATTAATTATCTTTTTCCAATTCAAGAGGCATTATATGCGGAAATCTAAAGGTAGCGCCCTGATTTCAGCTCTATTTATCATGACATTGGTTGCCATTGCAGCGACTGCTATGAGTAGTCGTTTACAGTTAGATATTTATCGCACCAGGTTGAGCATAGCTTCTGATAAACTCTATCTAGCCTCTCAAGTAATTCAGTTTTGGGGCCTTTCTGAACTAGCCAATCCAAATCAACCCTTTGCTCGCGCCGATAAAATGGCTAAGGTTCTTGATTTTCCGGCTAAATTGCAAAATATTTATCCAGACATCAAGATAAAAGGCGCTTTATTTGATTTGCAGGCTCGTTTTAATTTAAATAATGTTTACGATAAAAATTTCATTAATTCCTTTCAGGAATTTTTAAAAAACGCGGCTAAAAAACTGGATCAACCGCAAAGAGTTAGCCTAAGTATGTCACTTCACAATTGGCTAAGCCCCTATCAGCCTGGTCAAGATGAAATAACTCATCTCGCTTATTATTTGAAACAAAAACCACCCTACTACCCTGCTCAGCAATTGATGCAAAACCACTCAGAGTTCAGGCTATTAATGGGAGTCAATGGCAATCTTTATCAGAGCCTCAAACCATTGATTATCGCCCTTCCTGAACAAACAGCGATCAATATTAATACGGCCTCAAAGCCAGTATTAATGTCTCTTGGCTTGGGTTTGAAGGAAGAACAAGTTAAGGAAATAATTGAAGCAAGAGGGAAAAAAGGAATTTCTGATCTTGCCAAACTCAGTCAATTATTGCAAAAATTTAATATCAGAGCCGAACAGTTAACGATCGAGAGCCAATATTTTCTGGCAGTTGCCAATCTAAATTCTGAAGATTTGAGTCTGACAAGTTATACCATTTTAAAACGCAAAAAAGATAAAGAGGGAAAAGTGAAGGTGAGCATAATTAATCAATCTATAAACGTTTTTGATTAAAGTTAGGGATTAATGTTTTCTGCCAACGCTGGGAAAAGTGAAGTGTTCTGTCCATCTTATGTTTTATATTGGCTAGTAAGCTCAATGGTAGTCTTTATGTTGGTTCAACTTTGTACTCTATTGCTTATAATTTTTAAACCACCGCCAATCTTAAATTATTCATCCTCTTTATTCACCTGATCAGGTGATGGCATTTTAGACTTTAATTCATTGAATAAAGCATCGCCTGTTTGAATCTCATCTTTTGTCAAAGTGGGCTGCAACTGAGACAGGTCTTTTGCTGCCTGTTCATTTTTGTTCATTGCTGCTAATTTTAACCAAGCATAGGCTTTTGTTCGATCCTTGCTAACTCCCAAACCCGCTAAATATAAATAGCCTAATTTTCCTTGTGCAATTTCATTTCCTTTTTCTGCCGATTTCCTAAACCAGAGGGCTGCCTGTTCATAATCCTTATCAACCCCCTGCCCTGTGAGCAGGAGTTGACCTAATTCGGCTTGGGCAATAGTATTCCCTTGTTCTGCTGAGGCCTGAAACCAATAGGCTGCTTTTTTGACATCTGCATCGACGCCGATTCCATTTAAATACTGATAACCAAGAAAAGCCTGGGCATTTTTATGACCTTGGGTGGCGGCCTGGCTAAACCAATAGGTTGCTGCACGTTGATCAGCTACAGCCCCATATTTTCCTGTATATAAAAGACCAAGGCTATATTGGCCTTTCGGATCGCCCTGGTCAGCTGCTTTTTGATACCAATATTGTGCTTTTTCGACGTTTTTGCTGGTCCCAGTACCCATCATATATTCATAGGCAAGGTTCACCTGAGCTTTTGCATAGCCTTTTTCAGCTGATTTCTTAAACCATTCAAAAGCCTTTGTGTCAGAGCGTTCAACACCATCCCCGACCGCATACATTAAACCTATATTGCGCTGGGCGATTGGATTTCCTTGTTGGGCGGCTTTCAAATACCAGGAAAAAGCTTCTTTTAAATCTCTTTTTACACCTGCTCCATTATCATAAAGAAAACCTAAACTTAGCTGGGCAAGGGCATTATGTTTATCGGCTGATCTTCGATACCATTCCAGGGATTTAGCATCGTCTTTATTGACACCATAACCAAATTGATACATCCGTCCAAGTAAATACATTGCCTCAGGATTTCCTTCACCTGCTGCCTGCATTAAATGGGGATATGCGGTGGTATAATCGCCATTTTCATACGCTGAAAAACCAACAATAACGTCAGCAAATACGGTATTTACATATAATAAAGCGGCGAGTAATAGAATCCGCATTCCTACTCCAAAAGTATTCTCTTATTCAAATAGTAGGATATTGGAGCTACAAAGCAAATTTTTAACCAATTAATTTATAGTTCAATTTAAATAAAATTTCTCTTCCCGTTCGAAATTTAGGGAAATGCACTCATTTTGAAAATAAATGCGCATGCATTTTAAAGAAATTGATGGATTTTAGAAATAAAAGGCCGTTATAGCTTTTTAATTAAATACTAACCATAACGGCATCCTTTTAGGCTACAGGTGCTGTAACCTCTTCGAGTTGTTCATCAATTTTTTTAATGCATTCAATAGCGTCGGGTTGAAAGAACACCGTATTGCGACACAGATAAGTAAATCCTGCACTAGCGCCAAAGGTGAAAAGAGCCGCAAGGGCTAGCCCTATATTGTAAATAATCGTTAACAAGGATTCATGCTTGGATAAGACATCATCACGGCTATGAAGCAGGCAATCGAAATTGGTTTTGAAGGTTTCGAGCAACTTGGGTCTTTCTTCACTTTTTGAGTAATCAAACACAAAAATATGAACCTGCTGTAATAGGGAATGCGCCAGATTTTTTGCAATTTTTGCATCTTCTGGATAGGTATCTTCTAATGAAAAAGCAAAGACATTAATTAAATCAATCTTAGAGTACAGCCCTTTTACTCGTTCAACAAAGGCAGCATGTTTAGAATTTGCTTTAAATAATTCAAGGATTTCAGCAGCACGATTATAGTTCTCATCAAAATTATCTGAGGCTTTTTGGATCGTTTCATGATTTTTCAAATCAATTTTAAGTCGATTAATAATTGGCTGTAGGTTAACACCTGGGAAGGATTTGTTTTCCATATAACTAATTAATGGTCTTAAATAACCTGAATCAGCATAATGATTCAAAAATTGATTTAATTCAGAAACAAAGTCATTGCGACGTTTTAGATCATCCTTTGAAAAGAAATCTTTAAACCGATACCTGGTTTGACGCTTATCAGAATAGATAGAAAGCTCACCTTTGACTCTGGCTACAATCTCTTTTCTGGCTTTAATTCGTTCCGCTAATGCTAGATTTTGTTCGCTCTTGGTTTCGGTATTTTGAGCTAGTTTATTAATATTTTGAACTAATTGATTTAAATCAGCTAAAGCCGTCTTAGGTTGTATTTGTTCCAATAACGCTTTGATCTTGTTAAATTGTATTGAAGGAAAATGACCTAAAAAGTCAGAAACCTCATGCAAGGTCGCTGCATTTTCACGTTGAGCTGAATCTATTTTACTAAGAACAAGGCTTGAAACTTTATTCTGATTTTGAGTAATAAGAACAGAAAACTGTTTAACTGTTTTGCTAACCTCATCTTCAAATCCTGACACAATCTTATGCATATGCGCTAAAGCATCATTAGCAGTTGGCTTCAATTGCTCTAATAATTGATTGAGCCCCAATAATTGTTCTATAGGAAATGTAGCTAGATTTTCAATAGACGCTAAAGGTATTTCACCTGACAAATATTCGTGGACATTGGCTATTAGTCCTAATTCAAGCTCAACAACCTGATTGCATACTTGATCGAGTTCTGAGTCTGAATCCTTTAAAATGACTTTTTTATCAAAGGCTATAAGATCGATCTGTAAAGAATTTCTTTTAGAAATGGTTTCAGCTGTTGTAGTTGATAGTTTTATGTAATCTGATAAAAGTTGAGATATAAAATTTAAGGGATATGGCTTCTCTTGATTGACCATCGTCTGTCTTATAGCGATTAATTCATTAATACTTTTGCCTAATGAGCCACGATAATCATTTATCTTGATTGTACAAATATTTTCCTCAAAGGCAGCTATTTTTACTTTATTTTCATCTAATATCTTCTGAATTTTAGAAATATTATCTTTGAATAATCCTTTCTCTTCCAGATCTTCAATCTTGGATTCAACTTCAGGAATAGAATTAGCTATTTTATTCAAATCTATTTTTGCAGCCACCAGTTTTTCATTAATCAGATTTTGTTTTTCGTTTAGCATTTGAACTGTGGAAGGAATCTCAATTTCTATTTTAGCGATTAACTGAGATAGACTTTGGTTATTTTCCAGAAGTTTAGCAATAGGTTTAAGTGTATCGATACTAGAATCCAGACTGGCTAACGCTTTAACCTCCTTTTCAAGCGTTCCACTAATGTTTTTAATCTCTTCAATAAGCGCTTCTTCTTGTAAGACAAGCACATTACGAGTTTCTTCCAATATACCAATATCATTATTTAAATGATAAGCACTAGTTAAGGCCATGGCTAAATCTGAAAGTTTATGTTCGTTATTTTTATAAGCAGAAATTTTTTCCTTTTCTGCTATTGCAGTTTGGGTTTCCATGAATTTCATTTCCAAAACACTAATTAAAGACTGCAAATCCTCTTCAACTTTTTTCTGATCTAACTTTTGTGCGTTACGATGTTTATCCCAATTTTGAATGGTATGATTTGGGTCATCAATCTCAAAGGTATCCTTTAGTTGAGAAAGAAAATTATCAAAGCCCCGAGTAAAGTGTGATAAAGACCATCCGCCTGTAAAGTCATATAATTGGTCATCAATTTTATCAAAAGAAAAGTCTTTCTGCGCTTTCACAATAAGGACTTTTGCTTTAGCTAATTTCTCTAGCAATAAGAAACTTTGTTTAATAGAGGCATTAATTGTATTCTGCCCTTTTACCAAATAACAATGGCTGTCTTTATGAAAGGTAGACATCAAGTTAGCTAGCCATTCTCTAGCTTGTTTGACTCCTTCAGGTGTACTCAATTTAATTTCAGTAAATAGGTCACCACTATCCTTTGATAATTGATTAAGAATAGGTAGGTTAGTAGACAGTTTTAATATTTCATTTATGGTTTTTTCAACTTTTAACTTAGACTCTTTAAGGGGATCTTTTTTCGATAAAGGATCGGTATCTCGGCCTAATTTCACACCAAAATTACCTTCTTTAAGTTCTATTTCTTTTTGAATTAATGCTTCGGAAAGGAGCTTGGTATTCTCCTCCAATTCAATTTTTTTTGTTTCTTTGATTTTTATAAGCTCTAAAACGGGTCCAGGATCTGAGGAAGCCATCATTTCATTCAGGGCTTTATCTGCTTTCGCTTTGTTCATTTCACTTATTAGTTGGTCTTTTAGAACCGCAAAGGTTTTTTCAAGTTTATTTAATTGCTGGTTAATAATTTGAGCATGTGTTCTGGATGTACCATAACAATTAAACGCAATCTCAAGAATAGTTGAATCCTGTATTACTAAATTGTCTGGGCATTTCACCGGGCTATTAAGCACTTCACGTATTTTTTCAGCATGAACAATCATATTAGGTAAAGCAGTTATTTGACGTTCAAGACGTTCTAACTGATTGGCTATTGACTCAAGACGTTCATCGGGATTTCCTGAAATCAATTGTATTTCAAATGAAGCCTCTTTATATAAATCATCCAAATCATTAAGGCAAATAAGATTGTTCTTCTCATGTACAGCAAGTTCCTTGTTTTTCCAGTTTTGCACTTCAGATTGGATTTTTAGCTCGATTTCTTTGATTTTTGCATCAACTTTTAATGTTTGTTGAATTAGTTCATCAGATATATTTAAAGCGTCTGCCAAAATAATCGATTCATACTTATCTTTATTTTTAGAAATGACAACTTTCGGAAGTGGCAAGCTGGGGTCTAAGCCAGCGTTTTTTGCATTAAATAATTCATTATTTAATTTTTTATTAGCCATCAACTCTCTAACTGTAAGCTGGTCTAATTTAGCATTCCGAGTTTGCAACTCAACAAATTTGCCTTTTGAATTTGTTAGAAATTCAACAATTGAATTAAGGTAAATAATATTATCTTCATGAGCAGATTCGTCATTTAGCTTGTAATCAATGCTGAGATCTTTTTCTAAATTAGCTATGAGTGACTTCTCTGCGCTTTTTTCTTTCTCAATAAATTTATAAATTAATTTAGCTTTAGCTTCTAAACAATTTAATACCCAAGCAGAATGCTCATCTTTAGCTAATTCTCTTTTTACATGAGGGGTATGAGCATAGTTAATGAAATATTGGCCAATTGCTTCTGCTAACTCCTTTATAGCATCATCAAATTTTCGGTTGTAAATGTCAGCTATATTTTTAGTCTTTGATACAACTTGACCCGAAGATGCATCTTTACTCGAAATTTTATAGGTATAGTTAATCCCTGTCGTTTCTGAAGGTTTATTCTCTATCGATACATCAAAAATTTTGGAAATGATTGAAGGAACTATTCCTTCTGTAATGGTAACAGGGTTGAAGAAAGGAATAAGTTCCTGGAGTTCTTTAGGTGCTTTAGACATTAAATTTAGAGCTTCAATTGCAAAATCATAGGTGAGCTGATCTGATATTATTATTTTTTTAGCTTTAAATTTTCCAAAATCTCCGAATAACGATTCTGATAAAAAGAGGTTGAGATCTGTAGTTAAAGTTTGAGTCAACGTTTTATCTTTTGTTCGTGTTTTTTCCTCAACATGTTGGAAATATTCATCAATTTTTGCATCAAGATCTTTAAAAAATTGATTTAAATTGCAACCTGGAATTCTCTCCGCTGCCCCAAAACGACCCTCAGGCCCTTGTTTCCAAAAATCTTTAACACATTTAATAAACAAAGCTTTATTCTTGCTGGTTATTGTTTGATTTCTGCTGGATTGATTTAATGCCTTATCAATTACATCTTCCATTTTTTTGGAGATGACCGTAAAGGCCGCAAATTCTGGACTAAATAATTCCTCAGCTTTTTCATAAGCTGCATATAATCTATATGCCGGTGCGGGGAAGCCTCCGCTGGTTAAGCCGGGCCCGTCACCCTCGGAAAAATAGGATAAAATAGTTAATATATCTTCCATATTTTTTTTAAAAAAATTGAGTTGTTTTAATGAGTAATTTCGTTCCAGAGAGGGCTTTGAAGGACTATTCTCACTACCTTTAATAAGTGAAGTTAGTTTTAATTCTAATTGCTTAACCATTTTATATAGTGGACTTAATTCAACAGTTTTACCTTTAAAATTAATCTCATTTTTCTGCTTCATGAAAACCTCTGATGATGAAATATTGTGGTAAGAATACCGCAATAAACTTAAGCAAATATTAAGAACTTAATAATTTTATTAACTACTTGATCAAAAAATGATTACTGAAGAAGCATGCTAGGATATTTTGTTTAAAATTGCAGCTAATCGGCAACCGGCGAGAGCTAAGCGTTGTTCGGTAATTTGTTTTACCTGATGTTGGTAATTTTTGTCCGGCTTTTGTCCATTTTTAAGTTGATAGGCTTGCTTAACAGCAATTGTGTGGGACTCATCAGCCCAAACTCTGGGATTAAGATTCATCGAAGCCAAATGGCAGGGCAGTTTACTCTGGATTTTTTGGGCTTTTCTCTTTAGATAGGTGTTTCCAAGTTTTTTTTTGGTTAGAAATCCTCCACCCTTATCCCAATATTGATGTAAATTTGAGGCTAAGGGATTTTTAGCCAGCCTTAATAAATTTCCGCCCTTATCACCATTAGGATAAATCCTGCTCATTTGACTAGCGGCATGCAAAGGCTGATGAAGATCTGCGACTACGTGAATGAGAATTCTTAAACTAAAGCCTTTGCTAAATTTATCAGAACTGGATTGCAAATCGGCTTCTGCTTCTTCAATAGCAGAGATTGCATTTATTTTATTGTAAGGAATAAGTTTGCTGCCATCGAAACTAAAGGGTAAGTTGATGTAATGTTTTTTTTGCAATGTACTATCGCTGGTGCTTCGTAAACTATCAAGCCAGGCTGCTGAATTGACCAGGTTTTGCGGCTTAAAAAATTTATCCAAGGCATGGTTATAGAAATTACAACGCTTTTTAGTATCTGTAGTCAGATTGTCATAAGCAATTTGGGCAACAAGGCGATGGCCTAAACTAGTCCATGAAAAACTTGGGCTGTTCATGAATAAGGCTAAAAAAAGAAACAATAGATTTTTCATACAGGAAAGCCTTTCGAAATTAATACGAATTTGCATAAAGCTAAATCTTAAATCAGCACTTGATTTTCCAGGCATTGTTAGGTGGGCTGACCTTTCTTTGCTGATGCTTAATCCGGTGAAGAATTCAGGTTAGCTAATAAAACTAACCCGAATTAAATCTTATCCTAGATAGGGTGACCAGGCAGGTTCTTGAATATCTCCATCTCTAGCGGGAAGACGTTGCTTTGTTCTTCCATCAATTGAGACCATTGCCAAAACCCCTTTATCTTTTTCACCCCGTGTTGCATATAAAATCAAACGGCCATTGGGGGCAACGGAGGGTGATTCATCAAAGGATGAAAAGGTTAGCTGACTGACTTGGCCGTTATCAATATCTTGTACCCCAATATTAAAATTTTTGTTCTCGCGGTGAAGCATGACAATGTGCTTTTGGTCTTTGGTATAAGAAGCACGGGCATTGTAATTTCCTTCAAAGGTTAAACGCTTTATCGAACCATCTGCTAACGCGAGACGATAAATTTGCGGTGAACCACCACGTCCTGAGGTGAATAGTATTGATGAGCCATCGGGTGAATAACGTGGCTCGGTGTCAATCGATTCACCGAAAGTTAACTGCTTCATATTACCGCTAGATAAATCTACGTTGTAAATTTTGGGTGCGCCGCCTTTGGATAAAACGACAGCCATACTTCGTCCATCAGCTGACCAGGCGGGTGCACCATTAATACCTGCAAAATCAGTTAATAAGCGCCGTTTTCCTGATTGCACAGATACAGTAAATATTTGCGCCTTTTTCTTTTCAAAAGAAACATAGGCAATTTCCCTTCCATCAGGCGACCAAGCGGGTGACATAATGGGTTCGGTAGAGACTAAAAGGCTTTGTGGGTTAAATCCATCAAAATCGGCAACTTCCAAAAAATATTTTGTTTTTTCTTTAACCCCGCGTTTAACCAAAATATAGGCAATGCGCGTTGAGAAGACGCCTTTTTCACCAGTTAATTTTTGATAAACTTCATCCGAGATATGATGAGCCAGTGCGCGGGCTTCGTTTGCGCTGATTTTGTAATTTCCCGAAAGTAATGTTTTACCTTGCTCTACAGCATCCAATAATTTGTAACTCACATCAAATTGGTTATAACCAATGCGATTAACCTGAGCCGATAAAAGAGAATCTGCACCCGCCTGTCGCCAGGCAAATAGTGGAATGGGACCTTGTTGGGGTGCAGAAACAATTTTAAATTGTCCTGAAAAATTCAAATCATTATTCACAATTTCTGCTAATTGCTGACCAACACTTTCATTCCCGAATGAATCGATGGCAATTGGCAAAGCTGAATTGATACCTTGAGTTAATTCCAAATCAACTGCAAACATGACTGATGGTATAAATAGAAAAATAATGCTGATTAAACGTCGTATTATCACATTTACCCCCTAACGTTTTCTGGTCTTACAGTTAAATTGATATCACGAAATAGTTCAAATGTACCCGGATCGGTAGGAACCGGTAAAGGAGATGCCTTATAAATAGCGGTTTGCGCTGAGCGATCCAGAATAGAATCGCCGGAACTGCGAGTTAAACTCACTTCCAACACACCGCCATCAGGAGCAAGGCGAATCCTGAATTGACTAGACAATCCGCTATCCACAAATTCTGGCAATATCCATTTTTTACTTATCGCGCTTAGGATCATGGCTTTGTATTTATTAACTTCACCAGCAATCAAGGCTCTTTTAGCCGCTTCTGCGGCAGCTTGCTGTACTGCAGCCTGACGATTTTTTTCTGCCAGCTCTGCCTTTGCCTTTTCAGCTCTTTCCAATTCTTCTTTCGCTTGCTCGGCTTTTAGTTGACTATCCCTGGCTTTTTCTTCAGCTTGTTTTTGTTTCAACAAGGCAAGTTTTTGTATTTCTTCCTCTTGTTTTTTTTGAATTTGCAATTGTTTGGATTTTAGCTCTGCAAGTTTTTTGGCCTCTTGTTTTTTTTGCTCAGCTAATTGTTGCAAATGCTTTTTTTCCTCTTCAATTTGCTTCTTTTTAGCAATGGCAATTGTTTCAGCTTCTTCTTTTAATTTTGCCAAATGCTTTTGCTCTTCAAGGCGTGCCTTTCTCGCCATCTCTACTTGTTTGACCAAATTTTGTTGTCTCGCTTGTTCCGCTTTGAGTTGATTTGCCCTTGCCTGCTTTAGACGATTCACGGTTTCCATCACTTCTTTATTATCAACACTAACCGCTTTGACTACCTCATCCTTAGGCAGATTGTTTTCATGAGGCAAAGCCGCACTCGGTTCGTTTTTAGCCTCCATTGTCATCACTGGCCGTTGATGGGAAGAGGGATCGAACAGCAAGGCAATAGCCAAACTAATATGAAATAAAATAGCAGCAAAAAATGCGTTGCGGTAATCTTTTTCAAAGATCATCCCTGGTTCTCCTGAATAGATTCAGTTGAATCGGTTAATAAACCCACTTGCTCAGCACCAGCCTGTTTTAAAAGCGCCATTGCTGAAATCACTTTTCCATAAGGTACCCCTTTATCTCCTTTAACCAGTACGTTTAGAGCCTGTTTAGTTTCGCGAGCAAGTTCCAATTCTGCTGCTACCCTGACTCGTAGGGTTTGGGGATCAATAGGGTTTCCCGGATTGTTATGAATATTTAGAAAAAAATCGCCCTGCGCATTTACCGATACAATAATGGGTTCTCTGTCAGAATTTTTTAAGGATTGGGAGGCAGCTTTGGGTAAATCAACCGTTACCCCTTGTGTCAACATAGGCGCTGTAATCATAAAAATAACAAGCAAAACCAACATCACGTCAATATAAGGCACAACATTGATTTCAGCGATGGGCCGGGGGTTCATTTTCTTCTGTCTTAACATCGTTATTACCCTCTGGCAGATGAGGAAGTTTGCTGCTCTATAAGCGCAACTAATTCATCCTGAAAAAGCTCATAGCGATCGAGTAAATTAGCAGCTCTTGTACTGTAACGGTTGTAAGCAATTACTGCGGGAATAGCAGTAAAAAGTCCGAGCGCTGTTGCCACTAAGGCTTCTGAGATACCTGGAGCCACCATTGCAATTGTTGCTTGTTGAGCTTGGCCAAGCGCTTGAAATGAGGTCATGATTCCCCATACTGTCCCAAATAATCCTACATAGGGAGCGATTGAACCCACGGAAGCAAAAAATGGTAAATGTTCGCTTAATTTCATTGCTTCTTTACTGTGATTGATTTGCATTACGCGTTGAATGGGTTCTATGGTTATAAAACCCAGCTTGCGGGAGCGAATATATTCTTTGAAACCCGCGTGAAATATAGAGGCTAGGCCTTGTTTATCGTTCAGGTTGGAATCGACATCAGCATAGAGTTTGGATAAATCAGAACTATCCCAAAATCGTTGGCTAAATTCTTCACATTGCTGTTTTTTTCGATTGAAATACCAGGCTCTTTGTAGGATAAGGGTCCAGGAAATCACTGAAGCAATAAGCAAAATTATCATAACTGTCTTAACGACGAGGCCAGCTTGCATAAAATAGCCTAATACACTTGCATGGTTAACCATGTTTTAATTCCTCCAACTAAAATAGATCTTCAGGTAAACGTCTCGGCTTCATTTGATTATCGATGCACACTACTTTTATCTGGGCTTCGCAAAGCAATCTATTATCCTGATTATGAATGCTTTGATCAAATAAAACGCTGCATGTTTTTTTTATGGCAATATTAGTAGTTACTTTTAATAAGTTATCAATCCGAGCTGGATAAAGAAAGCGCAAACCTGCCGCAGAAATTGCAAAATGGCAATCATAGCCTGCACGTTCGGATAATGACAAGCCAGATTCGCGAATCATTTCAGTTCTCGCCCTCTCAAAAAAATTAAGAAAGTTTGAATGATAAACAATCCCCATCATATCGGTGTTCTCTGCATAGACTCTGATATCAAAATAAGGAGGCTGACTTAAACTCATTCTTTAGCGATCCTCTTCCATAACCAGACCGAAATGTTTATAGGCTAATTCAGAAGCTACTCGTCCTCTTGCAGTTCTCATTAAAAACCCTTGTTGGATAAGAAAAGGTTCAAGCACATCTTCTATAGTTCCCTTTTCCTCACCAATCGCAGCAGCAATACTATCCAAACCAACCGGGCCACCAGCGAATCGCTCAATCACAGCCAAAATTAATTTCCTATCCATAATATCAAAACCCTGCTCATCAACATTGAGCATTTCCAAAGCTAACTTAGCCATTTCCAAGGTAATAAAGCCCTTGCCTTTTACTTCTGCATAATCTCTTACCCGCCTCAAAAGACGATTGGCAATTCTTGGAGTGCCGCGTGAACGTAGGGCTATTTCACGTGCACCTTCTTTATCAGTTGAAACTTTAAGTAATTTGGCAGATCGCGAAACGATATGAGTTAGAGCATCGACTGAATAAAATTCAAGGCGTTGGACAATGCCGAACCGATCTCTAAGTGGAGAAGTCAGCAAACCTGCTCTTGTGGTCGCACCAATTAGGGTAAAGGGAGGTAATTCCAACTTGATTGAGCGAGCGCCCGGTCCTTCGCCAATCATAATGTCAAGTTTATAATCTTCCATTGCTGGATAAAGAATTTCTTCAATGATAGGACTCAGCCGATGTATTTCATCAATAAATAAGACATCATTTTCCTGGAGATTGGTTAAAATGGCAGCAATATCGCCTGCTCGCTCAAGTACTGGGCCAGAAGTCTGTCTAAGATTTACACCCATTTCATGAGCAATAATATTGGCAAGCGTAGTTTTGCCAAGACCTGGAGGTCCGAAAATTAATACATGGTCGAGCGAATCCTTTCGATTTCTTGCTGCCTCAATAAAAATTCGCATTTGCGAGCGAACCGTATCCTGACCAATATATTCATCTAGACTTAAAGGTCTAATAGCTCTATCGAAGGCTTCCTCGGAAACAGCTGAATTAGCAGAAATTAAGCGGTCGCTTTCCAACATAGGGGCATCGGTTATGCAAAGATTTAAGCATTCTATCACAGCTTTTTACAGCAAGCTCTTGCTAGCCAATCTTTTGCATGATATTTAAAAACCTAAAAAAATCCTTATCAATTTGATCAAAAAAAATCACTAAATATCGACGTTTTTTTCCTTCAGTTAGAGCAAGAAGAAAAAACAGGCCGACGTCAAGGATAATCTCAGCCTTTTCATAGATTAGCTCTTGTTGATCACTCCCATTAAGGGACCAACCAGCCCCGTTAAAACTTAGCATTGAAAACTCTGGCTGAGGTTTTGGATTTGTAAGAACCATAGCTAATTTAGCTAGGAGGAAAAACGAAAGGATTATTTTTAAAATTGTAAATAAGCTTGAAAAGAACAAAAGAAATAAAGCAAAGCCATAGAGGATTACAGCGAAGCGAGCGTAATTTAAGGATTTACCGAGATACATCCTGTTGTCTGATATATTCAACAATTGTTGCTAACTCCTTTTCAATCGGTGTGCTGTATCCCATTAACCAGCTAAATAATTCGGGATCAATACATTTAAGTAATTTTTCAAAGGCATCAAGTTGGCTTTCTGACATCTCATCCAGTTGTGTTTCTATGAAACGACCAAGAATTAAATCCAACTCAAGCATACCGCGGCGGCTTTGCCATTTTATTTTTGCCTTTCTTTGAGAATTAATCATAATCTACCTGTTTGTAAAACGGTGGGATGTTACACTAAAGACTTTTATAATCCCAGATTTTGAAGGCAAAGACCATGAGCTTTTCTCCCTTTCAACTCAATAATCGTACCTTCTCTAGGCTTTTAGACCTTGACTCTGAATTCAATTTTGAAGCAAATAAAAATTATCTGTTTGACCTTTCCTATCTTTCAACTCTCAAAGTTGTAGGTGAAAAAGCGAGAGATTTTCTACAAGGTCAATTAAGTTGTGATGTACGTAGAGTTAATTCAGATACCATCCAACAAGCTGCACTGTGTAATTTACAAGGACGAGTACTTGCCTTAATGGATGTATTGGAATGGCATAGCTTTCAACTTGTTTTACCAAAAGATTTGATTGAAGCGACTCAAAAATCGCTAAGCAAAACGGCTGATCTCTGCAGAGTAAAATTGCAACCAACCAATATTCAAATTTTTGGGTTTTATTTAGCTAATGAAAATGATCTAATACCCGAAAGTATTTCGCTGCCAGATAGAGACTTTGGTCTTAATTCCAATCCAGAAGTCTGTGCCTATCGTTTGTCCAAACAGTTTTATCTCATTCTAACAACTCTGGATTTTAGAAGCATATTTAGCTCACAAAATCAGATTCGCGGTTCGCTCGCCTGGCATTATTTACAATTAAAACAAAAGTCTTTAGAGATTTATCCAGAGACTCGCGGGTTATTTTTACCGCATCGGCTTGATTTGCATTTAACAGGTTATCTAAGTTTTGATAAGGGTTGTTACAAAGGTCAGGAAGTTATTGCTCGCATGCATTATCGAGCAAAACTTAAACATAGTTTGCAACTTTTTACAGTTGAAACTGAAGAAAGGCTTAATCCGGGTGCAAAATTATTCACAGCAAATGGCAAAACTGAGGTCGGGGAATTGATTGATACTTGTCCAATAACCACAAACCGATACTTAATTGCCGCTTCGATTCTTCATGATGCAGAACTGGAAGTTTTAATTGAGGGTCAGTCTAATCTCGTTGTGCTTTCAGCGGTTGATTTCTAAGGTCTGGTTAAAAACAGATTGAACAATTGATTTGAAAAGCTCAGGGCTTAATTTTTTCTCATTATTGCCCTCTTTTTTTAAGACTTTTTCATAGGTCCTTTTGCCTATTTGATTAATTAGATTGTTAAATTCAGCTATCGATAATTTAGCAACTTGATTATTGATTTTAGGCATCTTGGGGGCTAAACGTTGCGGAGCCTGGCTTTCATAGGCATAAGCCATTTCAATGAGACTATATTCTGCCTTGTACCTGGCAACCAGTTCAATACCCACGGGCAAGCCTTCTATATAACCGATGATAAAAGAAATTGATGGTAAACCTGAATTCGAAGAAACAGGCGCACGCCAAGTATTTATTGGTAAAGGATCATAGCTGGCAATGCCTTTTGTCGAAATAGGTATGAATAAAGCATCCAAATGCATGTCATTCATAACCGCTTCTACATAGTTTTTATTTTTAAGGAAAATAGTTCTAGCTTTTTCAGCTTTATTCAAGGCATCATTTTCTGTGTTTATCATAAACTGCAGACATTTGTTTTTATCACCAAAATTCCGTGTTCTATCGGAGTCGCAGATATCCGCAAACTTGCTGGATATGAAATTAGGTAGTTATTAATATCTTGAATTTCTCCAGCCTGATTCAGTTCACGATTTACATCAAATTTACTTAATTTAACCTCGACAAATCTAGCGCCTTGTTTTTCCATGTCTAAATAAGCTTTTTGCATAAGCTTCATCACTTCTGGAGGCATGTTTTTGAAGGTATCAATATCGGAAACTATTTTGACAATACCAATGCGTTTATTTTGTAAACCTGATTTGTTGAGATAAGCGCTATAGGATTTTTGATTTTTTCGAGTGGATATCACATCCATTAGAACTGCCAAATCACTTAAAGTTCTTGCTAATGGCCCCGCAACTCCGTCAATTTTTCCCATCGGAAATATACCATCCTGGCTAATTAAACCTGTGCTTGGACGCAAACTTACCAAGCCATTGAATGAAGCTGGAATACGAACTGAGCCGCTATTATCAGAACCAATTCCGGCCAGGGCAAAATTTGCACTTACTGCTGCTGCAGGGCCGCCACTTGATCCGCCTGGATTTTTATTGCCGTTGTAAGCATTACCGATTCTACCGTTTCGGCTATTAATTCCCATCATTCCCCAAGCAAATTCATCCATTGCACCCTTGGCTAAAATGATTGCCCCTGCTTTTCGTAACCGCATGGTTAAATCAGCGTCAACAATAGGTTGATTGCCTAATAGAGCAAAGGATCCGGCAGTGGTTGTTGTGTCGTAGGAGTCAATGTTGTCTTTTAAAACTATAGGTACGCAATGTAAGGAACCTGCTAATTTTTTAGTCGTTTTAAAAAAAGTGTCAAGTTTGCGTGCATCGTCGATTGCTGAGCGGTTAATTTCAGTTATCGCATTAATCGGTGCTGCATCACTTGGTGCTAAATCATATTTTTAATTCTATCAATATAGGCAAGAACTAGTTCTTCGCAGCTTATTTCTCCATTTACTAATGCTTTTTGGACATCAGTAATTGTTGTCTCTTCAAGTTGAAAACTAAGGGTGAAGTTGAGATGAGACACAAAATAAATAATGCAGAAATTCGATTCATTTAAACCTACCCTTCTTTTCTTAGATAGTATTGGTTAATAACCACAATATTCCTGAAGCCGTTAGAGTAAAGCATATTTTCGAATCGCGAAATGCACCCCTGGTAAAAGAGGTCACCTTGCATACCTCCAGCATCGGCATCTTCATCAATGAAAGGTAAACCTAAACTTTAATCCTCTGTCCAATTGAACAGAGGATTAGCAAAGAGTAACTAGGTCATTTCTTTCATTTGAACTGTTGTTTGGGTCAAATCCAATAACTCTCTAATGGCAACAAAAAACATAGTGTAGTTCAGTGTTGTACTAGAACGTAAATCAGCTAAGACTTGTTCCCATCTTTTTATCAAAGCAGAATGTTTTTGCGACCAAGTGTCTATACAGAACATGAGATTTTCTTTTTTATCGTCAAAAATAATGATTCCTGCAGTGAGTTGCCTTTGCTGCCAATCCAGGTCATCACGTAAAGCCTCTCTTGACAAAGATTCCCAATGGTTTTCGGTGGGATGAGCGATTACTTGTGAGCGAATCCAGGGTAAATCCAGCAAATCACCAACCCCGAAATAAACCTCAGCCACTTTCTCAACAGAAACTCCCAGTTGTTGGGCAACCTCAATAATATCCATTGCAGAAAACAGTGGTCTTGTGAGCGCAAGTTCATGAGCCAATTTTTCAGGAATTTTTAGCTCTATATATTGATCAAAGTGGTTTTGATATTGATCACGGCCGGCTGCGTGAAATACTTGGGGTGCTACTTTCTTTAACTCTTTAACACCTGGAGCATACATTTTTACAGCCTTGGTAATATCCAAACGCATTCTTTGCGTGCGCAGGAACCATCGAGTGACCCGGCGAAGCAAGCGCAAATAAAGCATGGTTAATTCAACCTGCTTATCCGCTGTAATGGTTGTGCCAAGATCATCAATTTCTTTCCAAATTGTATCCAGATCAAGAACTGAGCGAGCAATCATATAGGCACTGACGATCGCTGAAACTGGCGCACCTGTTTCGTCCTGCTGACGATAAATAAAGGTAAAGCCCATTTCATTAACAATAATGTTAGCAATTTTGGTCGCAATAATTTCCCGTTTGAGAGGATGATTTTGCATCTCTTTGCCAAAGCGTTCTTGCAAAGGTTTGGGAAAGGATTTGATTAAAATTTCTTTGAAAAAAGGATCTTCTGGCACATTAGAATCAAGAATATGCGCTTTTAAAATCGTTTTAGTGTAGCAAAGCAGAATTGCCAGACTTGGGCGACTAAGACCTCTACCCACCTGCTTGCGTTCAATCATGGTTTTGTCATCGGGTAAATATTCCAGATTTCTATCCAGTTTGGAGGTAAGTTCAAGGTGAGAAATATAACGCATATGCAAATCAATGCTTCGAGCTGCTTGGGAAGCGCCAAGAGAAATAGCTCGAGGTTGAACAAAATTGTCACGAAGAACTAATTTGGCGACGTCATCTGTCATCTGTCCAAGTAATTCATTTCGTTGTTTTTCGGTCAAATCGCCTCTGGCCACAATTCCGTTAAGCAAAATCTTGATGTTAACTTCTTTATCAGAGCAATTTACACCAGCAGAGTTATCAATAAAATCAGTGTAAATTAGCCCACCGTTTAGAGAATACTCTATTCTCGACATCTGAGTTAAACCTAAATTACCGCCCTCACCAACTACCTTGCATCGTAATTGCCTGCCATCAATTCGGATTGCATCATTAGTTCTGTCCCCAACATCCAAATGGGATTGATTCTGCGCTTTAACAAAGGTTCCAATACCAGCACTCCATAATAAATCAACTTTGGCTTTAAGAAGTACACGAATCAATTCATTCGGTTCAATGGCAGCACTTTTGATTCCAAAAACCTCTTTCATTTCTTTAGAAACCGCAATGGATTTTGCATTTCTATTAAAAACCGCACCACCTTTGGAGATTAGTTTATTATCATAATCTGTCCAGCTAGAACGAGGAAGGTTAAACAAGCGCTCCCGTTCTTTAAAAGAAACTTCAGGATCTGGATTAGGATCGATAAAGATATGAACATGGTTGAATGCAGCAAGAAGCTTGATATGTCGTGATAAAAGCATGCCATTACCAAATACATCACCTGCCATGTCGCCGATTCCGACTACAGTAAAATCTTCAGTCTGCGGATCACGCCCCATTTCATAGAAATGGCGCTTAACGGATTCCCAAGCTCCACGGGCTGTAATTCCCATTTTTTTGTGATCATAGCCAACTGAGCCGCCTGAGGCAAAAGCATCGTTTAGCCAAAAGTTGTATTCCTGAGAAATAGCATTGGCAATATCAGAAAAGGTTGCCGTTCCTTTATCGGCTGCAACGACCAGGTAAGGATCGTCTTCATCGTAGCAAACCACATTTTTGGGTTTAACTATTTTCCCTTCGACGTAGTTATCAGTAATATCTAGCAAGCCACGAATGAATAATTGATAGCAGCCAATGCCTTCTTCCTGAATTTCTTCACGAGTGCCATTTAGTGGTAAATGTTTGGGAACAAAGCCACCTTTAGCGCCACTTGGGACAATAACGGCATTCTTTACTTGCTGCGCTTTCATCAAACCTAAAATTTCAGTTCGGAAATCTTCTTTACGATCTGACCAGCGCAACCCGCCTCTTGCTACTTTTCCGTGGCGTAGATGAACTGCTTCAAACCTTGGTGAATAGACAAAAATT
Source organism: Tatlockia sp. (assembly GCA_013697955.1). GTDB lineage: Bacteria > Pseudomonadota > Gammaproteobacteria > Legionellales > Legionellaceae > Tatlockia. The sequence continues at coordinate 124,031 of JACCVV010000067.1, forward strand.
TCAAACATTGGGTAAGGTTTCGGAACACCGGGAATATCCCTGCTATTCAATTTTATCGAAATATAGCTTTTGTATTTGGGATTTTTTGAGCGTTGGTAATAGTTGGTTCGAATTGTTGCGGTTATAGCTTGAACAAATTGTCTGATGATTTTATCTTCATCGAGGTTAGTCACTTCATCCAGATCCGAACAAATGGTTTCAACCAAGGCTGAAAAGGCTTCATTTCTTTTCGATTTGATTGCAGGATCAAAACGCAATTCAAACAAATTAACCAACTTACGCGCTATATGAGCATTATTCGCTAAGGCTGTTTCAATATATTCCTGACTGAAGGTAAAGCCGATTTGTTTGAAATATTTAGCATAGGTTCGCAAAACAGCAACTTGTCGCCAATCAAGACCGGAGGCTAGAACCAATTGGTTAAATCCATCATTTTCAGCTTGGCCAAACCAGATAGCTGCAAAGGCGTTTTGGAATAAATCTTTAATTTCATCGATTTCAAAATGATCATTGTGAATATATTGAAGTGCAAAATCATTAATCCAGCTAATATGCCCATCTTCAAACTTTAATACATAGGGTCTTTCACTGATGGCTTTCATACCGAGGCGTTCTATAATCGGTAATACTTCAGACAAAGGAATTGTATTATCGTGTTGATATATTTTTAATCGGAAATTCTCAATAGCTTCGTCCCTGGGTTTATAAAAATTCATGACCAAGGGATTATCAGTAGATAAAGATTCTACATGTTTAATATCATAGACCGCAGTTCGAGGCGTGAAATTGGCAGAATAAGCGATTGGAAAAGCATTTTTATAGCGCAAATAAAGTCGATTTGCAGGTTCTTCTCCAAAGGTATCGAAGAGGAAATGTTGTAAATCATCTATCCAGGTTCGGCTAACATCTATTATTTTTTTCTCAATTTCTTTGAAGTCCCAGAGCGTTTCGTCGTGTGGGTTGGTGCGGACAATGAAATGTATTCGCGCTAAAACCGATTCAGAGAACTGAGTAGTGTATTCAACTTTTTCTGAGTGGAAACTTTCTTTTAAAATTTTCTCGATTGCCAACCTTAATTCGGTATTAAAACGATCTCTAGGTATAAAAATCAGGCATGAAATAAAACGGCGATAGACGTCTGCGCGAGCAAACATGCGGATTCGTCGACGTTCTTGCATGTAGTAAATGCCCATCGCGATTTCAAGAATCTCTTCTTCGGATGCTTGAATTAAGTCATCGCGAGGTAAGGTTTCAAGGATATTAAAAAGAACCTTACCAGCATGTCCGCGGGGATTCAGATTGGAGTTTTTCATTATCAAAGCAAGCTTATGACGCAGGAAAGGAATCTGCCTTGGGCTAGTGTTGTAAGCGGCGGAAGTATATAAGCCTACGATGCGCAATTCGCCAACCACCTGTCCTTTTTTATTAAAACGCTTCACGCCGATATAGTCTGTATAGGCCTGACGATGAACAGTGGATTCTGTATTTGTTTTTGACATGACCAAAGCACGAGAAGACAGGGTCAATTCTCTTGCCTCAGGTGTTAAAGCGGATATATTTCGTGCTGAAGATTTACTATGACTTTCACGTAAAAGTCCAAGACCTGTATCTGGAATTGGCTGAAGAATAGTTTCCTGGCCTTTTTGTACAATTTCGTAATCACGCATCCCTAAAAAAGTAAAGTGGTGATCTTCAATCCATTTTAAGAAGGCAATTGTTTCAGTTGTTTCCTCAGAATCCTGCAAAGGAGGCAAGGCTTCAAAATCATTGATAGCTGTTCTTATTTTCTCGCGCATCGGCATCCAGTCGGTATAGACTATGCGATTATCTTCCAGCACCCTCTCAAAATTACGGTGTAAATCTTCAAGAACTGAAGCATCAGTAAGCCTATCAATTTCGATAAGAATTGCAGCTTCAACAGTGACATCTTTATTCTTATTGTCGCCATTTCGGGGTAAAACTTCTGAAATTTGATTATTTTTATCTCGCCTAACCTGCAAATTTCCCATATGCATTATTAAATGAGAAACTACGCCTAGGCGGTTGATGACCATTCTTAAAGAATCAACCAAAAAGGGCATATCATCAGTAATAATTTCAACTACGGTATGAGTTGTTTGCCATCCATGCCTTTCATAATCGGGATTATAAATTCGAATTTTTGTTTCATTGGGTAATCTGTGCTGAATGAGAGACCAGAAATTAACAATGGATCCGTAAAGATCATCTATATCCCATTCCCTTAGGTCGTCCAGTGCTACAGTACCATAAAACTGACGGACAAATTCGGTGCAAAAAGCCACTTGCCCAGCGCTCATTTTTTGTTGTAATTTTTCTACAACTCTATTAATGATTAAATCTTTGCCCTCTTCAAATTTGTATGACATTCACTCACCTCTTTGGGATGGGATAAAACAAACCTTTACTGATAAATATTAAGTTTAGACTTTTATTGAGCCTCTTTGCGATGATTAATTTGAAAGAAGGGATAGAGTCCTTCTTTCAAACCTTGCATGATCTAAAATTTATCCAATAAGGCTATAAATCGCCGCGCATTATATACTCGATATATGGCCGATTGTATAGTTTTTTTTCTCTTTCATTCAATACAGACCCGCGCACCAACTAAAATCCAATCTGCCAATTCTATGATTTCTTTATTACGCATTCTAATGCAGCCATGCGAGCCTGGCTTGCCTAATTCGGTCGAGTCGGGTGTACCATGGATATAAATATACCTCGCCAGACTATCAACATCACCGCCTCTATTGCGTTTTTCTTCCAGACCATCAAGCTGTAAAATTCTTGTCAGGATCCAGTCTCGACCAGAAAATTGTTTAGCCAATGCTTCACTATAAATTTCTCCCGTCCATTGTCGACCTACAAAAACACTATTTTCTGATTCTCCAAGACCAATTCGAGAATGGATTGTATGCCAGCCTCGCGGAGTACATTGGCTGCCTTTTTGCTCGCCTAACCCATTTTTTCCTGTAGAAATGGGATAGGATTTATAAAATATATCATTTTCAAAACAATGCATTATTTGTTCGGATGCAGAGATAAAAAGGAATTGATTTTGAGAACTTTTCATGAGTCTTTACCAATTGCTACCGTTTTTATATTTACAAATTCCAAAATGCCTTCTTTAGATAACTCCCTACCGAAACCTGAACGCTTAATACCTCCGAAAGGTACTCTTGGATCAGAAGCTACTAAGGCATTTACAAAGCAAGCCCCGGCTTCAATTTCATTTTGTGCAATGTGTTCGCCTCTTGCCAGGTCACGGGTAAAAACTGCAGCCCCTAAACCATAGTGACTTTGATTGGCTAGTTGAATCGCTTGTGACTCATCCTTAGCGTTAACAATAGCTATAACCGGTCCAAAAAGTTCCTCATCGAAGGCTGGCATGCCTTTGTGGACATTTGTTAACAGAGTGGGAGGATAATAAAAGCCCTTTGAATTGGGGATTTCACCACCGTCAACTAATTTAGCACCTAAATTTATACTTTTTAATACTTGCTTGTGCAACGTAATTCTTAAATCAGCGCGTGCCATAGGTCCTAAATTTGTTTCGGGATCTAGAGGATCGCCCATTTTGTAATTAGCCATTAGATTAGAAATTTTGTTTATTAATTCATTACGAATTGAATCAACAGCTATTATTCGTTTGGCGGCAATGCAAACTTGTCCGCAGTTATTAAGCCTTGATGTCACAATGCAATTGGCAGCCAGATCAAGATCTGCATCATGCAAGACTAAATAAGGATCATTTCCGCCAAGCTCTAAAACCGCTTTTTTCAGGTGTGAAGCGGCGATTGCGCCAACTGATGAACCGGCCTTCTCGGAGCCGGTTAAGGTAACCGCCGCCACTTTATCATTGGCAATTACCTTCACTGACAACTCATTATCTAAAATAAAGTGTTGGAATAAATGTTCTGGAAAACCCGCTTCTAAAAAAAGTTCTGCAATTAAATTGCCGGTGCCGGTTGAGACAGGTGCATGTTTCAAAATGGCAGCATTTCCTGCCATCAAGGTCGGAACCGCAAAACGAAATACCTGCCAGAAAGGAAAATTCCAAGGCATAATTGCAAAGATCACTCCCAGCGGCTGGTAACAAACCATTGTTTTCTTCATCTCGGTATCAATTAATCTGGGTTGTAGATAATTTTCAGCCTCTTTCGCATAATGCTCGCAAAGCCAGACACATTTATCAATTTCCACTCTACCAAAACTTATTGGCTTACCCATTTCGTTGGCCATTAAAATAGCCAAGCTCTCTTTTTTTTGCTTAAGAAGGCTTGCCATGTTCAACATTAGCTGTGCACGTTGGCTGAAATTAGTTTTACGCCAAATTTGATAAGAAAGGTGTCCGGCATCAATTCGAGCGGCAATTTCATTATCATTCATTATCATGTACTGATTTAAAAAGGCTTCTGTGGACGGGCTTTGAGTCTTAATAAACATTTCAATACCAGAGATTGAGGAGTTATTTTTAAGTTTATAGTATCGTATGTGGGAAGCAAGTAGCGCGTTTTTAGACAAATAGATAATCAATCAATCATTTTCACCTCTTCTGTACTATTAATTATTTATTTCAATTATTTATCTCCTTGCGAAGTTGTTTTGATTGTTGTTACTATTTTGGAATTATTGCATCCGCTCTTTTTTACTATCAATTAATCTAGGAAGTTTATGACAACAAAAATGCTAGGCTACCATCCTGTCCATTATCTGGTCGCCTGGGCCGTTCATGCCTTCACTGCCTCTGCAGCATGTTTTGGAATTCTTACTTTAATTAGCATTTATCAACATAACTATGTTCAGGCCCTATGGTTTATGGCTATTTCAGTTGTAATCGACGCAGTTGATGGAACCCTTGCCAGGCTTGTACGGGTTAAATCGGTACTCCCTAATATTGATGGGGCTTTACTGGATAATATTGTTGATTACCTGAATTATGTAATAACCCCTTGTTTCTTTCTATTTGTAAAACCGGATATGATTCCGCCTGGCCTTTTATTATTCATCATTATTGCAATTACAATCACATCGTCCTATCAATTTTGTCAGGCAGACGCAAAGACGCCAGATCATTTTTTTAAAGGTTTTCCATGCTATTGGAACATTGCGGTCTTTTATATGTTTATCTTTGAAACTTCGATGAATACTAATGCGTTAATACTATTTGCTTTATGTATATTGATTTTTGTACCCGTTAAATATGTCTATCCTTCTCGTCTTGATTATTTAACAGAATCCAGAACCTTGAAAATTATGATGCATAGCTTTTCATTAATTTATGGAATTAGTTCTGCATTGATACTCTGGAACTATCCTCATATAGATACTCTTTGGCTATCTTTATCAACTGGTTACGTTGTCATGTATTTAAGTTTAAGTGTTTATCGCACCTACTCACCCATGATTAAATCGCGTCTTGCCGCTCAAAAAGAGTAAAGTTTATTCACTTTTATCGTAGTTATCATTAGAATATGCCCTTTCCCATGTTCATTTGAGGTTTTTATGGCAAATTGTAAGGCAATCATATCAATTTTTATGATGACTGTTTTTTTTAATAGCTTTGCTGCTAAACCCAATATGTTTCCACATGGCTGTGAGATTAGCGGTTTTGGTTACGAGCAAAACTACCTTATTGTTAATCAAACCGGTGAGCAATCCTTTTATTTAATTCAAAATCGAACGACTACTCCAATAGAACTACAACGTTTTGAAACAAAAGAAGTTTTTATGAGCCCTTCACTTACAGCAAAACTTGATCCTGCAAATTGGGCAGCTTTTGCCTCAGATGTAGCGAATTTGCATTTTCAATGCTTTATTCCAGAAAATGAAACGACTAAAAAAGTAGATTGTCGGGATGTTTTGGAGGTATGCCAATATCCACGCGTTAAATTTGCTTTATCTAATATGGGGAATTACTGGGTGTCTTCGAATAAAACACAATCCCAGGTAATTAACGAGTCGGCCGGTAAAGGGATTCTACTACGTTGGTAAGCTTAAAATTTAAAGATTACTTGTTTTTACTGAGTGGAATTGTTGGCTCCTGTATTCTTTTTTTGGGGCTGGCAATGACCCCTCCTCAGCTTTACTATGTTATTGGTTCAACCTTGTTGCTATTTACGGCGCTGCATTTCAGGCTAATTTATTTTATTGCTCTGGAATTAATCATAATAGCTGGGCATGGTGCGTCCCTTTTACAAATTGGTACCACTTTACAAATTGCTATGCCTTCATTGCTTACCTTGCAATTATTCGCTTTTTATTGCTTAAGCGGGCAACTTTCCAATATCTACTTATTAATTGGCATTGCGGGAATCGCTTTTCATTCCATAGGCTTTGCCTATGCTAACCAATGGATATTTTTCTTAGGAAGTATGTCTATTGCAATTTATGCCTTCTATTCTTACAAAAAAGGGAAAAAGGTTGCGCTATTGTGGGCAGTTCTTAATACTTTATTTGCTTTGACAGCAGTTTATAAAATAATTTTTTAATAGGAAGATTCATGGCAAAAACGTTATCGTCAATGTTAGCTCTAGGCACCCCTGCTCCTGAATTTTCTCTCGTTGATGTACTATGTGGCAAAAATGTAAACTTAAACTCCATTAAAAGCTCTAAAGCCACTGTTATAATGTTTATTTGCAACCATTGCCCCTATGTTCAACATGTTAATAAAGAATTGACCAGGATTGCCACTGACTATATGAAATCAGGAATTAATTTTATTGCCATTAATTCGAATGACATCTCGAACTATCCAGAGGATTCACCGGAAAATATGAAACTGATTGCAGAAAAAGAATCTTATCCTTTTCCCTATCTTTTTGACGAAACTCAGGAAGTTGCAAGAGCCTATCAAGCTGCTTGCACCCCTGATTTTTATGTATTTGATGAAAATCTTGAATTGGCATATCGAGGTCAATTAGACGATTCGCGTCCGGGCAATAATGTAGCGGTTAGTGGCGAATCGGTTCGCAGAGTGCTTGATTCATTATTAGCTAACGAAACTATCAGTATCGAGCAAAAGCCAAGTTTAGGATGCAACATTAAGTGGAAAAACTAAAAGAATCTTAAGGCTGCATCCCAAATGAGAAGCTATATTCTTTCTTAGATAATTTAAATCGTTATTTAAAAAGATAAATATTATTTCATTTTATAAGTATTTCATTTTTTCATGGTTACTGAAAATGTCCAAAATCTTATCATAGAAAAGGTTCCGCCGTGGTCTTGTCGAAACGAATAATTCCTGTTTAGTTGGAATCGATTTGAATTTTATCTTGTTGCTCTTTCAATCGTAAATCGAGGAAAGGACAAACTCTACCCTACCGCTTATATCCACTTTAGGTAATTCTAGAGTTTTATAACCACATTTTGGATAAAATGAAAACAAGCGTTCATAGTCATCAATGCTCTTTTGGAAGGAATGCTTTCGCTCCTCATCCTGACAATATATTTTTTCCCAGGGAGGAGCGATAAATACAGTATCGAAATATCTTAAATAATTTATGAAAGAATCATATAAATTCGGAGCTATTGGATTTAACATTTTGTAGTAACGTATTCCTTCCAGGAAACTCCTATCAAAAAATATCACATTATTTAATACATCAGTCATTGCCTTTGCGGTATAAAAATCTTCCATTGATCTAGCAATGAGCAGCTTACTAAAAGTGAGAGGGTTTTTCCATGGAGTCATATCCCCGTTTACTGCCAGCTGTTCTCTCACAATACATCTCGCCACCTCGTGAACAACAGCGTGACCTTTCTTGCCCAATTCAGTAATAAGTGTTGATTTTCCGCCACCAGAGCACCCGGAAATAATGATCAATCTATTTTGTTCATGCATTTATGATCCTCTGTAGGGAACCTTGATAAAAAAGGGTCCTGTTCAATTACAATCTCCCAATTCCACTTAAGTCTCTCATAATATTCTTCTCTTGAAAAAAAGTAGATTGCACTGAAATAGATCGCGAATAATTTTACTAATAAACTCCAATTCAATAAAAGGAAAAGCAGTGATACAAAAATTTGATATTAGTCGGAATGACTCGATGAATTAGCCGGCTCGATAAAATAAAAAAAGATTTAGCTGCCCTATGGAAACATCTACTACTCAAACTAACAGTAGAATCTCCATTTTTTTTCACCTTCGCGTAAGTCTAAACTCAGTCTTTACATATGGAGGTTTACTTTATCATTTTTGGATAATGTAGTGGTCAAGTAAGTTTGACCACGGAATTAAGAGCCTAACTAAGGCAGCAGCCCTTAATTAGGCATCCTTCAATATTCGGATATTCTATGATATCTCGATTCCCACACTTGTTTTTTTCAATGGCTATTAGTAATAGCTGTACCATTCTTGTGGATATTATGAAAAGATTTAATTTAATTAATACTTGGCTTATTCAATCATTTGCTTTAGCGTCCCAGAAAACAATATGCTCATGTTTGATTACTCCACTTAAATACTTTAAAGCGGGTTCAACTTGATTTTTACAGTCAAAAAATTCAATGGCCAAGGGTAAATCAAGGGACAAATCCATCAATGAAGTTTCGTGGTTTCCTGTTTCTCCGAAACCACTTATAGCGCGAAACACACTGATTCCACGAATTTTTGCCTCATTTTTTAAATAATGAACAATTTTATTGAGTAAATGCGATGACTCCATTATATAAACTCTAACAAACACGATATCTACAGTTTTCAAAATTGTCTCCCTCCTAATACACCTAGCCAAGTCAGCGCAATGCATAAAATTAGACTGAAAATTATATTTAAAGTCGCCTCAACCCATGCACCGTTTTCAAACAAAGTAACCGTTTCTATCGAAAAAGAAGAGAAAGTGGTATAGCCGCCTAAAAATCCTATTAGCAACAGTGAGCGTAATTGCGATCCAATCCCATCAAATCTTTCCAGGATAATAGTTAAAAGCAGCCCCATTAAAAAAGAGCCGCTTGCATTGACAACTAATGTGCCATAAGGAAACTGACGACCTAAAAACCAATAAACTCCATTAGAGACCCAGTATCGAGATACTCCACCAAATCCAGCACCAAAAAAGATAAGTAATGTATTAATCACGTTATCCCCTTCATTTATTTATGAGAGCCTAGATTAATAAGTATTTAACATAAACTAGATCTGTTGTATTGATATTTTTATGGAGTCCAGCCTATTGAAAGAGGTGAATAATTTTTTTCTGTCTTTGTTGCATTGATGCTGCACTGTTTGGTACCAGTTTAAGGGCCTTTAATTTGTCTTACAGTCTCTCCTTCTTTTAACGTTCTGAAATAAAATTACTCCATTCAAAAAATTTTGAAAAAATTGTGATCAGGACCTTGTTGACTACTTTGCTATATGTTTCTACGATCCGAAATAATAAACAGTTTACTAGCTTTGAGAATCAGTAAGCCTAACCTAAACCACTAGGCCATCTGATGAATCCACTAATTGGACCATTTGTCTAACCACCCTAATCCCGGTTCTTTAAATGTTTAAGATAAAGGTTATTGGTCAATACACTGATTACAGCCAATATGGGAGCAACTAAAGCTAAACCTAAAAATCCAGTCAAAAGTGACATAATAAGCTGCATTAAAACGATAAGACCTGGCGGAAGTGAAATCGATTTCTGTTGAATAATAGGAGTAATAATATAGCTTTCGACAGTTTGAATTGCTAAATACAGCCCTAAAACGTAAAGCGCTGATATAGGACTTATAAGCAAGGCCAGCAAAATTGCAGGGATTGCGGAGAGTATAGGACCAATATTAGGTATAAAGGATAATATTGCAGCTATGAAAGCTAAGGTAAACGCTAAGGGTATGTCCAATAACCAAAGCCCAAACCAGGTAATGAGCCCTATAAAAAGCATGGAAATTAATTTACCCGCCAACCATAGCTTCAACGTTTCAGTTATATCCTTTAAAACATGACTCACTAATACTTGTTTATCTTTTGGAAATAAGTGTACAAAACCTCGCACATACAGTTTAGATTGGAACGCCAAGGATAACCCAAAAAAGAGAACAACCAGGAGGTTGCCAAAAAATCCAAAGGTTGATGTAAATATGCTGCTTATCTTGGCAAGCACACCTTGAGATTTTGGCAGGATGTCTCGCAAATTAAATTCTTTCGGCGTGCCAGCTGAAAATTTGACATTAATAAAAGTTAGGAAATCAGAGCTCAATTTATTCCAGGCTTGAGGGAGTTCGGTATAAAGCTGAGAGGCTTGCTCACTTATTGCTGGAGCCATAAAAAAACCAAAAATTGAAAAGGCTGTTATTAAGCTGATAAATACTAAGGCCATAGAAACATTCTCCGACACATGACTATATCGCCTGATTAAATTGCTTAATGATTTTATTAATATGGCTAATAATATACCAGCAAAGGCAAGTAAGAAAATATCGACCGTATAACCTATAAGAAGAAGGACAAGGATAGTCAGTAGCAAATAATAGTGATGAGCAATTTTAGATGTAGGCATATTTCCCTCTACTTAATTATTTAAAATACTGCAAAAACCCATTTCAATCAAAAAGATGATGAAATGCTTTTTAAAACAAATTACCTTTTATCTAAAACCGTACATTGGTTTCTTTTATTAATTAGTTATATCATTTTCATATGAAATGCTCTAAATGTTTGAGAGGGAAACAAAATCACGCACTTCTTAATAGCCTGCCCTTAAACTAACGATAAGTACATTAATGGATAAAAAGCAGTTATTAACCAGTCAGCGCAAAAAAGCACTATTTCTTTGGGAGAAATGGTTTGAATTTCCATTAATTATATTAGCGCTTATCTGGTTAATATTACTTATTTTAGAATTAGTGCAAGGCTTAAACTTAATTCTAGAAACACTAAGTTTTGCAATATGGATGATTTTTATAATCGATTTTGTTGTTCGTTTTTCTTTAGCACCTTTCAAAATAACCTACCTTAAGTCAAATTGGTTAGCTTTAATAACTTTGATTTTTCCAGCTTTACGCATTTTTCGTTTATTTTCATTCTTAAGGGTGACCAAAAGCCTACATTTATTAAAAATATTTACTTCAATGCGTCATAGCATGCGTTTTCTTGGCTTTACCTTAGGGCGACACGGCTTTTATTACATTCTTAGCCTAACGCTTTTAGTTATTCTTATCGGAGCAGCGGGAATTTATACTTTTGAGGATATATTTTC
>JACCVV010000073.1 GCA_013697955.1 Tatlockia sp.
AATGACCAACCTTATTAGAAACGACTATGACAAGAATAATAGTAAGAAAATTAACTGAACTGATTTAAAAAAATGTTTTTTAGAAAATATTTGTCCGGAAATTTTGCCGGTTCTGGCCTACAACCCCCTTTAACAACTGTAGTTGAATTACTATTTATAGAAATTTCTCCGTCTGTATTACTTAAAGAAGAAATCGCTGCATTTATTTTACTCTTTTCACCTAATAAAATTATATTTATAGTTTTTGGTGAAAAATTCACTAAATGATATCTATATTGGGAGTTTCTATTGAACATATCATCTCTACCTTTCTATCATTATCTGAATGTTAATAAGTAACCCATTTTAATATTTGGGCTAACTAGAAGAATAACCATTGATATTTATCAGCGGAATATTCGTACCATAGCAACGATATTTTCTGCTAATTTAAACATAATTCATACTCATTGCCTTCTCTTCAGGGTCCGGATTTTACGTTGGTAGCATCAGTTAAATGAAGCCCGGAGAATGTTTGTTCATTTTCTTGCTCTTTAATTTCTTCTTTCCAAATAGAGAACTTAGGTAGCGATACTGCGTATGCTGACCGTTCTATTTCTGATTTTTGCAGAGGGTTATTTTGAAAATCACTAACTATATCAGAATATATATTATGAAATTCTGGGTTAGAAAAGTTTCCAGTTAAATTGTCTTCTTCAAAAAACAGAGGAATTAGAGGAAATGATGAACTGCATTCTTGAATTTCTAATGAATCAATCTCTTGAGCTATCTTAAGGTTATTCTCAAGGCTTTCCAGCTGTCCTTCCATTAAATAGTCGGAATAGCAAAAAATTGCTTTTGATTGAATGGTAATTTTTTCAGAATGCGCTAAATTGTATGCTTTAGCTCTGAGATGAAGCTTAATAGCTAAGCGTTGAGCGTGGGTTGCACCAATATTACATAGGATAACGCCACCCGTCTTTGCAACCTCTGGCAAAGCGTTTGCCCAAAGATTCTCTACCATTAAGTCTGTTCTGCTTTGTTCTTCAAGACAAATTTTATTAGCATCTTGGCTCACATCCATAAAGTAGGCAACTCTGTCTTCATGGGCAAAATCTATAGGGTAGTAAGATAAATTATGAAGTTTGATGTATTCAAACGTTTTTAATTTTTCCTTGGATGTATTCAAATAAAGTAATCCTAAATAAAAAGCAATATAGGCTTTATCATCAGGGCTAGTATGAATGATATTAGCTATCTTCTCTTTAAGTATCTGCTCATCTTTTAATGATATATAGGGACGATGTAATTCGTTATCATTTTTAAAAAATTGACTAAAGAAGTTAAAGAACTTTTCAAATTCTTCAATATGATTTTTTAGATTCTTGATACGTATATCTAAATCGACCTTATTTTGATAAGACTGTTCTTTACAATAGACAACCGGAAGTCCTTGTTTATGGAATTTAATTAGTAATTTTCTAGCAATAAATTCTGTAACTGGGTCGTAATGAGTCTCTCCAAGAAAAAGCACGGTTATCTTTTTTTCTATCTTACTTAACATGAGGCTCCAATCAGGCTTAATTAAAAACAAAAAGGGCTGGTATTGTATCATATTTGCCTGTAGGCGTTTTTAACAATTCGTAGGGCTACAGTTTTTAAAATTTGGTGCATTACAGTAGACCCGATTTTTAAAAATCAATCGCGATATACAATATTATATTTAATGTGTATAATTATACAATAAATTAATATTTTTGTATGATAACATGAAACTAATTGAAATCTGGCATTATCATAGACCTGCGCTAGCCAAGATATATTTAGACACACTGAATGCAGGTTTAGTTACTTCCACCACTATCTTTGCCCCACGTCGTGCAGGGAAAACATCATTTCTTTTAAAAGATCTCACTCCAGCAGCCGAATCAGCGGGTTATATTGTCGCTTATGTTGACCTCTGGCAAACAAAGCTTTCGCCAGGGGTTTCTATTGTACGTGCCTTAGAGCGTGCATTAGAGCCTAAAAATGCCGTTGAAAGCTTTGTAGCAAAAGTTAAGACACCAATAAAAAAAATTAAAGCAAAAGCTGAAATTGCAGGGGCAAAACTTGAAGGGGAGGTAGCGCTAGGGGATCTGTCTAAGAAAGCACAGACCGAAATTGCTTTGCAAATTGATGTTCTGATCGATGAGTTGTGTAAGAAAAAACCGGTTTTATTACTCATTGATGAAGCGCAAGAATTGGCAAAAACTAAAGAACATGAAGCAGTCGCTACGGCGCTACGCACCTCAATAACTCGAAACCAGAATCGTCTAAGAGTGGTATTTACTGGCTCATCCAGAACACAGTTAGCCCATGTTTTTTCAAATTCAAATGCACCGCTATATTCAACCGGATCTGCCATAGCCGACTTTCCGAAATTGAATAGAGATTTTGTTGAGTATATTGCTCAACGGTTTGAAAAATCGACGGGTCGCACATTAGCAATCATACCTGCTTGGCAAGCCTTTGTTAACTTTCAGCAACAACCCGAACCTTTCTTGGTTGGCATTGTCGATATGGTTCTCAATCCATCTGTGAACTTAGAGGATGCGATGAAGGCGGTTGCAGATAAACTCGCTCACACTGAAAATCATGAGGGAGCATGGGCAGCTCTTGATGCAACGCAAAAAGCATTGGTTCGAATGCTTGCACAGGACCCATCCCTAAAACCTTTTAGTAAAGCGGTAGTCTTAAAACTTCGTATAATCATTGGTGTTGAATCCTTGGAGGCTACTCATGTTCAGCGCGCTATGTCTAAACTTACAAATGTGGTTTTTAAGTCTCCACGAGATACCTATGAATTCGAAAATGAGGCTTTTGCACAATGGGTTAGAACCCTTGCAGAGTAACTGCCAATCCAGGCATTAAATTGTCTACTAAATGGATTAAAAGAATTTAAAATTATATTAAATTATATTTACTGATTTAATATACATTCTTTTGAGGCTGGTTCTGAGAGTCCTTTAATTTATAATATTAGAGACATTAAAATATTATGTAAACGATATTAAGGGGCTAGATTTATATTTCTAATCTTTGATTGCTTGTTTGGAAAATTATAAGCCTTTGCCTTGCTCGCTTGTCTAATCTCAATTGACGATAATTGGCATGCTCGGTCATATCCGATTAATTTGAGAATCATTGGGTTATGAATTACTGTAATAGTTAACATTTTTGTAAAAGCTAGTTAGGTCCTAAATGCGAGGAAATACAAGCCTTAAAACAGAGAAAATAATTTTGCAATCCCTTATTGTATTGGCTTGTATGGTGCCACTCTATGGGGGTCTGATAGGTGTATTGCAAGGCGTCTGCTTCCTAGGCGCTGATGGCATTGATTTAGATAATCATTTTCGTTATCTCTCTGGATTACTTATAGGTATTGGTTTCGCTTTTTTAAGCACAATCCCCCATATTGAATTGCACTCAAAGCGTTTTAGTCTTTTGACTTTCATTGTCGTGTCTGGTGGACTTGGGCGATTGGTTGGTTTTTACTTAAAGGGTTTGCCGTCGAGCAGCATGGGATTGGCGCTTGGAATGGAGCTGGTTGTCACTCCTCTACTTTGTGTTTGGCAGCATTCTTTTGCTCGACGAGTTTCTTTAGGTAGGGCTTAAAGCTATAAAGAATTTGCCACAATAAAGTATTAGTTCAAAGCCAATCTAAATAATAGGCAAATTTTAACGCTATTGAGAAAATTACATCTAATTCTTAAGTGGGGGTTCTAGCCCGGAAACGACAAAATTTCCGGTCGTAGTGTAAAAAATAAAATAGTAGAGTCAGTAAATAACAAACTGCCATATAATTGGCCAGGGTTGAAAAAAATAACATTATCATAACACGCCTGTATCGGTATATTATTTTTCATATTATACGATAACAAACCAGTTTGTGGTTGAGTTTTGCCCATCGGAAATTTTGTCGTTTCCGGGCTAGAACCTGAGGTATCGTCACCTTTTTTTGAACAGATAATAATAGAGAGAAAATCGAAAAAAGAGGTGACCAGCATGAGTGAGCATGATCTAATTGGATTTCTGAGATTCAATAGACAAGGCTAAGCCATGCAGGTCACGAAGATTTTACACCAATTATTAGATGCGACCATTCATAAAACTC
>JACCVV010000012.1 GCA_013697955.1 Tatlockia sp.
ATTGGAAAGATGCCAAGGATTTAACTTCCGCACAATATGCAAAATATAATTTAATTTGCAGAAAATTACATCTAACAAACCGAGATACCTTACTTGATATAGGCTGCGGCTGGGGAGGACTTGCCGCTTATGCGGCAGAAAATTATGGCTGCCAGGTTGTCGGATTAAGTATTGCTTCTGAACAAATTGAATACGCAAAAGAACGATATAAGCATTTACCTATTAATTTTTACGCGGCCGATTATCGCGATATCGCTAGTTATAATCCCCAAAAAAGAGAATTTAATAAACTAGTTTCTGTAGGTGCTTTTGAGCATATCGGCCATAAAAACCACCTTAATTTTCTCAAAATAATGAAAGACCAGCTTTGCTCAGACGGTTTATTTTTATTACACACCATTGGTAGCAATGAAACGATAACCACAGTCGATCCCTGGATTGATAAATACATTTTTCCTCATGGCAGCTTGCCTTCTATGGTTCAATTAACCAAGGCAATGGAAAAAAATTTTCTCGTTGAAGACTGGCATAATTTCGGCCCTGACTATGATAAAACGTTGTTAGCCTGGGATAAAAATTTTGAGAAAAGTTGGGATGCTTTAAGCTCGACCTATGACATTCATTTTTATCGGATGTGGCGTTATTATCTTTTAATGTGTGCTGGTATGTTCCGCTCAAGAACCGCACAACTATGGCAAATTGTTTTGTCCAAGTCAGGAGTGGTTGGCGGCTATGAATCGGTGCGTTAAATAGTTTATACCCGCAATTGCACTTGCAAATCTCCCCCCATGCATTAGTATTAATTATATGTCAATTGGTTTAAATGATGCCAACATGTTATTTAAAAGGGCAAAATCAATATGATTTTAACTAAATTTAATGGGTATCTGCCAGAATCTATTAATTTTTTTATACAGTTTTGTCAAACCCAGAATATAAAACTGGTTATGCATGGATCTGCAATAAGTGACTATTTTACCCATAACATGCCTAATGATTATGACTTCTATATCTTATCTCCGATTAATGATTTTTTAGAGAAAGTCGCTACCAGGTTAAATATTCAATTAAAAAGATATGAAAAATACATAATCTATGAGCAAAAAAAAATCTTCTATTTTATAAATCAGGAAAAAATCAAAATTGATTTGAATTTTATTGATCCGCAAACGGATATCAGTGAACTAAACCAAAAAGATGAACGAGTAATTATCACCATCAGTTCTCTACTGTTTAATCCTGAAAATAACATATTAATTGATGAATACCATGGTATACGGGATATGAATAGGAAGGACATCAGTTGCTATCAATTAGAGAACTTCCTTGATTCACCCTTATCAGTAAAATGTTTTGTTTCTTATTTGAGTCATTTACATGGAAAATTTTCAGACTTTTCTTTAATGGAAAACCAATTACCCTTAATTAAACAATATCTACAAAATAAAAATTACCTTAAATATTATGAAGAATTTTCATGGCAGCGAATTATTGTTTTAACAAGGGTGTTGTCTCATTCTAATGCAGGAATTATTAATGCCTTTAACTTTTGGAAGAACGTTGATTTAGTAAAATTCTTCTTTTCGGGCTACGATGAATTCAACGTAGAAAAAATTTTTCTAAATGTAGAAACCTCGCCACTTCAGAAAATTATAGACTTGAGCAATTTGAGCAAGGGAAAATTTTTAGAAGATTTTGCTTATAATCTCTCAAAAATACCGGTTTCTTACTATCAATGTATACCTCAAAAAACCAAATCGCTTCTCCTAGAAATTAAGAAATTAAGAAATTAAGAAATTAAGAAATTAAAATAATTCTAGATACTTAATATTCCTGGTCATATATAGATCCCATGAAATCAGCATTGACAAACGAGAAGCGTCTTTGGCTAGATAACAGACTAATAGAGCCTTTAGTTCATTTTAGTGGACCTAAGTAAAACTTGTTATTGAGTAGGAAATGTATAAATTATGGCAGAATGTATCAATAATAAGCTTTCAAGAGAAACTTCCAAAATTATGGCTTTCATCCAATTAAGGCGAAGCCTCTTAAATAGTTAATCTCATCAAGGTTGTTTATGAAAAAGACATTATCTTTTATCTCAATGGTATTCTTTTATTCACTATGTTTTAGCTATCCGATGCCAAATCCTTTTCCACCCTTTCATATTGCTGGAAATTTATACTATGTAGGGACTGATGATCTAGCAAGTTATTTAATCGTCACGCCTAAAGGAAATATTCTTATTAATAGCAATCTTGAAGCGAATGTTCCAATGATTAAAACCAGCATTGAAAAATTGGGATTTAAGTATAGTGATACTAAAATTTTACTGATTAGCCACGCTCATCATGATCATGCTGCAGGAAGTAAATTAATAAGAGAACAAACCAAAGCCAAATATATGATAATGGAGGCTGATGTGTCTCTTATTCAGGATGGTGGAAGATCTGATTTTCATTACGCTAACGAATCTAGCACTCATTTTCCGCAAACTAGAGTTGATAAAGTGCTTCATGATGGTGAACAAGTGAGATTAGGTGGAACTACTTTAACCGCCCATTTGACGCCTGGCCACACAAAAGGATGTACAACCTGGACAATGCAGTTAAACGATAATGGTAAACTGTATCAAGCTGTATTCTTAGGTTCAGTTAATGTAAATCCTGGATACAAGTTAGTTAATAATACAAGTTATCCTAATATTACTAAGGACTATGAGCATTCGTTAAACGCTTTAAAATCAATACACTGTGATATATTTCTAGGGGCACATGCCGGATATTTTAATCTCAAGAAAAAATATTCTTTATTAAAAAGCAGCCCTCTTAATCCCTTTATTGATCCCACTGGATATAAAAAACACGTTAAGCAAAAAGAACAGGAATTTTTAAAAGAGCTTAAAAAACAAAGAAACACTATAAAAATAGGTAAATTATCCAACAATACTGATTTGACTATTAAAATGGATTTGGATAGATCCTGAAGTGTTACTCAAAAAACTAATTCATTAATAAAAGTTCACACATACATGAGCATTTTCCTTCATTATCATATTTAGATAAGGCCATGCTGATATGGAGATGGTCAGTAGTCACTAGAGAAGGAATAAATTTTTTTCTGATTTTATCAATTTCCTCTGAATCAACTTTTAAAACATACCAATCCACATTGGACCCATCTGCCCTTTTCTTGGAAAATTTCATTATTGAGCTAATGTAAAAATCAAAATCCCTACCTATAGGCAATTGCTTTATCTGCTCCGTTGTAAGACTTTTTGGGCTAAATATAGAAATGTGAATTCCTTCCGGATTATTGTTTGGGACTAAACAATTTTTATCTTTTAAGTTTAAATTTTTATAGAGTATAGGAAATAAGGTCGTTTTAAATTCTTGAGAGACTTTGAGAAAGACAAAACCATTGTGTTCCAAATTGATACTTAATCGGCCTGTGTGCGGTATTTTTTTTGCTTCATTCAAAAGTGATGAATCAATAACAAGTTGTTCTTTAGCCTGAGCAATATTCATTAGCATCAAAACAATAAAAGAAATAAAAAATTTTTTCATCTTCTCTCCAGGTCTTATTATTATTTGAATGAAGGCTTATAGTGCATCCATCCCATCATTTTTCCCATTAACCCGATAACCTATCCATCCTGCCAAGATCAGGGTTGAAAGCACACCTAAAATAACACTATAAATATGCCAATCGGGGCCTACCAAGGCTAAAGCGTTTGGAGAATGCAAAAGAGAAAAAGGAATGGCTAGCAAAATATCCATTAATGCGGAGCCCGCTACTAAGCCGCAAGCTATACGGACTCCAGTTTGTTTGCGTATAGTTTTTTCTTCTTGTGATATAGCTCGTTTATTCAAACGCCAGCGCACCGCAAAAGCAATCATTCCTCCAAGAAACAAAGGAAAAGACGAGGCAATGGGTAGATACATACCAATTGCAACGCCTAATATTGAAAGCCTGAAAAACCGTTCGATTTTTAATAAATAATTGATAGCTATTAAAGCAAAAATAATTAAGGCGCCAATGAGCATCATGTTCCAGGGGAGGGTATTACGAAATACCGCTTCTGTAATTGCTGCCATCAAAGCAGCAGTGGGTGCAGGCAGTGACTGACTAAGGTCCATTCCTTCATGCGGCATGATGCCGGCAATTCCATAAACATCAAACAATAGTTGCATCACTGGTGGAATAACCAGAGCTGAAACAATCACTCCCAATAAAAGCATAATTTGCTGCCGCCAGGGAGTTGCGCCCACTAATTGACCGACTTTCAAATCCTGAGTGTTGTCATTAGCAATCGCCGCTATTCCGGTTACTACCGAGCCAATGATAATGGTGATAGCTTCTGCAGCCTGAATTTGGCCTTCAGTCAAAGGTAGAGCAATAGTGGAATTGATAATGGTTAACAAAATCCAGGCCGCAAAGAGCATGCCGGCAATAACAACAGAACTGCCTGGACTAGCTGTTACGCCAACCATACCTGAAAAATAACCAGTGATTACCGAAAATAGAAATCCAACAAACAAGACATAAAGGACTGCTCCAAATACCAGAGTCGGCCCATAATTTTCATCAAGTCCGACTGCTTCTACTGGAAAAATAAATTGAAAAAATAAAAACAAAACCGCAGCCATAAAAATGATGCCTATTAAAATATAGGGCATGGGAATGTCCAGGTCGGTTCGTAATGTTTTTTGGTCACCACGGCTTTTTGAAATGAATGCGTTAAAAGAATTGCTGATACTTTTAGCCAGAGGTTTAACCAATTTAAGAAAGGTCCAAGTTCCGGCAAAAAGCATTGCTCCAATTCCAAGGTAGCGCATTTCACTACTCCAGAGAAAAGTAGCTGCTTTTTCAGGCGAATAAAGATTAAGGTATTCAGGATAAAACTGTGATACAACTGGCATTGCTATCAACCAGGAAATAATCGCGCCTAGAAAAATACTAACGGCCATGTCATAACCAACCAGATAGCCCGCTCCTATCATTGTGGCCGAAAAACCCATTCCAAAGCCGAATAAAGAGCGTTTGGCACTAAACCAAAAACTCCAGTTGTTAGCAATTATTTTAAAGCCGGTCTGAAATAATTCGATTGCAGCACCAATGGCACCGCCTAGAAAAATATCACGGATACCTGCTTTTTCAGAGGAAGACTTTAATACTTCAGCAATCGCTCGGCCTTCTGGAAATCTCAAAGTTTCATCATTAACCAAAATTCTGCGCAGAGGGATAGAAAATAAGACGCCTAAAATCCCCCCGCAGACGGCGATAAAGAAATTAGTCATATAATCAAATGAATGCCAATATTGAATAATAATCATCGCAGGAATGGTATAAACAATTCCCCCCGCAACCGCTTCTCCGGCTGAAGCTGCGGTTTGAACGGCGTTATTTTCAAGAATCGTTGCATCCTTGAAAAACCGTAAAATTCCCATTGAAATAATAGCGGCAGGAATAGAGGCTGAGGTTAAGATGCCTAATTTTAGAGCCAGGTAGGCATTGGAAAGAGCCAGCAATACAGTCAATACAATAGCAAGCAGCACGCTACGTACTGTTAATTCAGCAATTTTTTTATCGGCTGAAATATATGGAGTGGAATTATTCATTTAAAACCCCAGAGAATGACTCAGTCACTTCTAAACCCCTTTATTAGTTATTTATCAATTGGGATCTAACCACCTGCCAGCCCTCATTGTACTGTGTTCGATTGGATACCCAAAATAGTAGCAAAGTGAGGCGCTATCCGCTAAGGACCAAAGCACCAGGTCAGCCGCAAGACCAACAGCAATTGACCCGGTTTCTTTTTCAAGCCCTAAAGCTCTTACTGCTTGATAAGTTACCGCCGTCAACGCTTCGCTAATTGTTAATCCAAACAATTGGCAGGCCATATTCATCATCAAAAGTAAGGATGTGGTTGGCGAGCTGCCTGGATTTGAATCAGTAGCAACGGCAATTCCGATACCCATTTCACGTAATAGAGCAACCGGCGGTTTCGTTGTTTCTTTTAAAAAATAAAAAGCACCCGGCAGAAGTACCGCAACAGTTCCATTCAACGCCATTGCTTCAGCACCTGTTTTATCTAAATGCTCTAAATGATCACAGGAAAGCGCTTTCATTTTGGCAGCTAATTGGCTGGCTCCCATATTTGATAATTGCTCCGCGTGGCATTTAATAGGAAGACCCAAATCTTTTGCCTTCTGAAAGAGTTGTTCGCTTTGTTGCAAATTAAAAGCTATTGATTCACAAAAAACATCAACAGCGTCAGCTAAACCTGATTCAACGACAGCCGGTAACACTTCCGCACATAAAAAATCAACATAGGCTTGACTAGAACTTTTATATTCTGGTGGTAATGCATGAGCGCCGAGGAATGTGGTTTGGACCCGTACTCCACTTAATTCACCCAAACGCCTTGCTACACGAAGCATTTTTAGTTCGGTATCCAAATCAAGTCCATAACCTGATTTTATTTCGACCGTAGTTACCCCCTCTTTGCGTAGAGCAAGAATTCGGGGCAGGGATTGATTTAGCAGTTCTTCCTCAGAGACCATTCGTGTTATTTGAACTGTTGAAAAAATACCGCCGCCTGCGTTGGCAATTTCAGAATAGGTTTTTCCTTCTAGACGTAGCTGAAATTCGGTAGCTCGGTTACCAGCAAAAACAAGGTGACTGTGGCAATCAATTAAACCAGGCGTAAGTAAATTTCCCTGACAATCTTTAAGTGCTCTGGCATGTTTTTGATAATCAGGAGGTAGATTTTCATAAGATCCACACCAGATTATTCGCCCTGCTTTGACAGCTATCGCTTGATTTTTTAACTCTTTTCCCTGCATATCAATGGTCGTAGCATTAATAAATAAATAGTCACAGGAATCCATTACTACTCCCAATTCGGTACTTGATGAGGGGATTTCAGCCAAAATGGATGATGATCTTTTTCATAAATATCCCACTCTTTTGCGCGAAATTGTTCGCAGTCTGTATCCAGTAATAACCAACTAAGAAAGGCGGCAACGGTTGCAGTTGATAGCAATTTTTTTTCCTGGTGTAGAGTTTTGAAAAAATTAAGCTTTTCTTCTTCCATACCATTAGCATCGCGAATTAGGCCTTGCATATCCGTATCAATAATCCCGGGCATAACGCTTGTAACTGCAAGGTCCGGATTTTCCAACTGCCAACAGCGGGTCAACATTGCCAAACCCGCTTTGGATACACAGTAACCAGCCCAGCCAGCAACTGGAAAATAAGCAGATGCTGAACCAATATGCAAAATTCGGCCTTTTTGAAGTTTTTCAAGAAGTGATTGGGTTAAAAATAAGGGGGCATGAAGATTGGTGGCCATAATTTGCTGCCAGGAAGATTCATTAATTTTAGTTAATGATTCAATTGGCTTGATAACACCGGCATTATGGATTAAGCCCTCAAGGGTCTTTGTATTATTTAAATAATTTACAATCTTCTCTCGCCCTTTTGCATTGGAAACATCTGCATGTAAATAGGTGATTAGGGATGAAAATGAAGCTGTTTCTTCAAGTAAATGTTCACGGCGTCCGACAATAAGTACTTCTCGATCCTTGGCTGCCAAAGACTGCGCTAAAGCTCGGCCAATTCCGCTTCCACCTCCTGTAATCAGGAACATTTAATCTCCCTTAAATAGAGCTAATTGTAAAAGTGTGGCGATAATACCAGACCTACTTATAATTGGCACGATTTTAGCGCAATGGGATGCAAATAGATGATTTGCGATCTATTATCTTCAGACTCACTTATTAATGCTGCACTTACCTTAATTATTTCAGGAAAATCATGCTAGCTGATCTTTTCAATTACAAAGCAACAGAGCCTTCTTTATGGCAAGGACGAAAGGATAGTTTGCTGGGCGAGCGCTTTTTTCAACAGGTTAAATTAATTGATTTAAGCAAAGAAAATCTGACTAAAACAGAGGCAGGAACCGTTATTCTTGGTTTTTGCAGCGATGAAGGCATACGGCGAAATGAAGGGCGTCCTGGCGCAAATTTGGGCCCCTTACAGTTACGTAAACAACTGGCTAAACTAGCCTATCATTCGAAAAAGCAATTGATTGATATCGGCAACATTGTCTGTGATCAAGATTTAGAAAAGTCTCAAGAAGAATTTTCCAAGATGATTAATCATTGCCATCAACTAGGCTATAAAACCCTGGCTTTTGGGGGTGGTCATGAAATCGCTTTTGGCCATTTTTGCGGTTTAACTTCACATTATCCCAAATTAGGCATTATTAATTTTGACACCCACTTTGATTTACGCCCTTGTCGAAATAACTATTCAACCTCTGGGACTCCTTTTCGGCAAATTGCTTCTCATTGTTTGCAACATAACTGGCCCTTTAATTATTGTTGTCTGGGTATTCAAAAAGCGGCTAACACTCGAAGCTTGTTTGATCAGGCAGAGGAGTTAAATGTGTCTTATCTGACCTCTGAACAAATTAATCAAGAAAGCTTTGCCTGGCAATGCGCTTTTCTGGATAATTTTATTTTAAATGTCGACTATATCTATTTAAGCCTTTGTCTTGATGTCTTTTCTGAATCTTTTGCACCTGGGGTTAGCTCACCTCAACCCTTGGGTTTAACACCCTGGCAAGCGCTCCCCCTGTTGAAATACATTCTGCAAAATGGCAAAGTGGTAAGTCTCGATATAGCAGAGCTCTCGCCTCCTTTGGATGAAGGGCAAAAAACTGCCCGACTAGCTGCCAGTCTTTTGGCTGAGCTCTTAGATTACTTTTAATGCAAGGAGTGTTATCAATGAAAAAATCCATGCTGTGCGCAGGATTAATGACCCTTTTAAGTGCAACGGTTTATGCGGATGAAAGCGGCTTACACGTTTCCCTGAACGACCAGTTAATTAACACAAAAAAGGCACTGGAACTGGCTGCTGCAAGCACTAATACTGCTACAGAGGTAAGAACTAAACCTACTGAGACAAAGACGCAAACTACCGGCGTACCGGCCCCGGCTGCGGGAACCCAAACGCCAACAACCGGAGCTCACCCTTCAGCCACAGAGCCGGCAAATACTGCTCAACCCCTGCCTGCTAAAAAACCTCAAGCTCTTGATTGTACCTATCGTATACCTTCATCAACAACTCGTATTGAACAATCCACTGTTCAAAAATGGGCTGAAAAAGCTGCCGAACAATCTTTTGATCTGGACTACAAAACCATTGATAAACAAATAGCAAAATTGAAGGCTTGTTATACTGATCAAGGTTGGCAAGGTTTTAATGACGCATTGGAAAAATCAGGTAATCTAAATGCCATTCGCTCACAACAGCTGGTTGTTAGCCCGATGATTAATGGCGAATCCAAGGTGACAGAGATTAAGGATAATCAATGGAAAATCACAATTCCCTTGCAGGTTATTTATCAAAATGATAAAGAAAAACTTACACAGCCTCTGACCGTGGATTTATTAGTAGGACGCAAGGTATCAGGCGATTTGGGAATTATGCAGATGATTGCTATACCTCGTCAATCTGGAAGTACACCAGCCACGCCAACAGCACCTAAGCAATAACTTTCAGAACTGTGCCATTTCAGCTTGTAGCGGAAATGGCACTCTTTCTAGCCTATACAGGTAGCCGGCCGATATTTTTTCTCTAGTGTTCCCCCATTACAAGCCCAGGTTAACTCCCCGCTTTCATGCAAGGTTGGAACCAAATTAAGCGTACCCTTTCCTGCAGGATCGGTATAACTGATAGTAATAACCCCTTGGGAACCGATTGTTAATGACTTAACATTTTTGGTAGGCGCTGGACTTCTATAACCAGTTTCTGCTTGTGAACCAGGTAGAGAATGAATAACCATTGTAGTTTCGGATACAGCTAGTTTTGCCGTCTCTGCCAAAAATAAACCTTCAGCCACGCGCGCCTTGGTTAAATGATCTTGATAAGCAGGCACGGCAATTGAAATAAGAACACCTAAAATAGCAATGACAATCATTAACTCGATTAGAGTCATTCCCTTCTGTTTCATAAAAATCTCCAAATCTGATGCAAAAGGAGGGCAGTATGCCACAAACTTAAGGCTGTTAACATTTTTAGATCGCTTGAAGTCTCATTTAATATGACAAAAGCTTGATCAATCTCTATACTTGGAAATCTTTATTATTTGGGCCTCTAATGTCTCGTAAAAAACGTATATTTGAACTCATTAGTTCTGAATTTAATCCCCAATTTCTAAATATTGAAGACGAATCTTTCATGCACAATGTTCCTGATGGAGCTGAAACTCATTTTAAGCTAACAATTGTTGCCGAGAAATTTACGGGATTGAGCAAATTAGCTCGCCATCGTTTAATCAACCAATTGCTATCATCTGAATTAAATTCTGGCCTTCATGCCTTAAGTTTACATTTGTACACCATTGAAGAATGGCAAAGCAGAGGCGAAACCTCTCCCAACTCCCCTGCTTGCAAAGGTGGTTTTCGTCATGGATGAACCCTTCAAAAAGCAGCCAATCTATTGGCAAAGCGAATGCATTCTTGAGGCAAAGCCCAGGGGTTTTCATCTTATTAACGATGAATTAAATAAAAATCTTGCCGCAATGCCGACAATTACCACAGGCTTAATTCATTTTTTTCTTAAGCACACCTCCGCTTCTTTAACAATTAGCGAGAATACTTGTGCGGATGTCGCTAAAGATCTGGAGCAATTCTTCACAAGAAAAATACCCGATGATCTAAGTCTTTATCGTCACATTCTCGAAGGCGCAGATGATATGCCTGCCCATATAAAAAATGTTGTGTTAGGGGTTAGCCTGACAATACCCTTGCAAAATGGGCAAATGGCTTTGGGACAATGGCAGGGAATCTTTTTGGCCGAGCATCGCAATCAGGCATCCGCTAGACAAATAGTTATTACTGCGCATGGTTATTAGTTTTGTAATGAAATAATGCTTTTCATCGCTTCTGTCATTCTATTATAATGCGTCTTTTTTTTTGCCACTTGGCTCCTTGGAATATATATAAGATGAAAGCGTGGTCCTCCGAAAAAATTTCTACCCTGGCCTTAGTTCTGTTGATTACCGGAGCCATCGATTCTATTCGTAATTTGCCGGCTACTGCACTTTTTGGTTCCTCTTTGATTTTTTTCTTTATTTTTTCGGCAATTATTTTTCTGATTCCCGTTGCTTTGGTCTCTGCAGAACTTTCTTCCACATGGCCGGAAGAAGAAGGTGGCGTTTATAGTTGGGTAAAGCATGCCTTTGGTGAAACTCTTGCATTTTTTACTATCTGGTTGCAGTGGATAAATACAATGGTTTGGTATCCTACAATCTTGTCGTTTATCGCCGGGACTTTAGCCTACCTTATCAATCCTGCTTTAGCTCAAAATAAATTTTATTTGATAAGCGTAATTTTGGTTATATTCTGGTCACTCACCTTCCTTGGACTAGCAGGTTTGCGAGCTTCCGCAGCTTTTGCCAGTTTTTCAGCAGTATTTGGAATGATTTTGCCCATGGGTTTTATCATTGTGCTTGCAATAATATGGGTAATTAAGGGCCAACCCTTGGCTATTGATTTACATTGGCAACATTTAATACCCCATTGGGGCGATACCCAATCCTGGGTTTCGCTTACTGCGATAATGACTTCTTTTCTAGGAATGGAATTAGCGGCTGTGCATGTGCGTAATGTCAAAAATCCACAAAAGAATTTTCCTCGGGCCATGTTTTTCTCAGTCATTCTCATCTTGATCACTATGATTTTCGGATCGCTGGCAATTGCCTTTGTTCTGCCGCAGGAAAAAATTTCACTTGTCGATGGTGTGATGCAAGCCTTTACTAACTTTTTTCAGGCTTATCATTTAACTTTTTTGATGCCGGTAATTGTTATTCTATTATTACTTGGCAGTTTAGGTTCTATGGTTAACTGGATAATTTCACCTGCCAAGGGTTTATTGCTTGCAGCTGACAATGGCTTTTTACCCCACTGGCTTTACCGCTTGAATAAACAGGGTATCGCATCTCGAATCCTAGTGCTGCAAGCGGTTCTGGTTACCTTGCTTTGTAGCGGCTTTTTACTTTTCCCAAGTATTAATGCCATTTATTGGCTATTTACAGCGCTAAGTACGGAGCTATATATATTAATGTATGTGCTGATGTTTATTGCGGCTTGGCGCCTTAAAATCAAATTTGCCACAATGCCACGTTATTTTGTTATTCCTGGAGGAAAATTTGGTTACTATTTCATCTGTTTATTGGGACTTTTAGGCTGTACCTTAACGTTGATCGTTGGATTTATTCCACCTGAAAGTGCTATGGATATTGGTGGTGCTGATCGTTTTCGTTTAGTGTTTGCAAGTGGTATTCTATTGATGGTTTTTCCAGCATTTTTACTTTACTTACGTAAAAAAAGACAGGACCTTAAATTATCATGACCGACGAGAAGCTTGAAAAGATTCGCAATCAAATTGATAAAATTGACAAGCAACTTTTTAACCTGATTCGTAATCGCGCAAAATTAGCCGCTGAGGTGGCGAAAATAAAACAGGAACATCATAACCCCATTTATTACCGACCGGAGCGAGAAGCCCAAATTCTGCGCTCTATTGTGGCCAATAATGATAGTCTGCTCCCTGATCGCGAAGTCGCACAAATTTTTCGCGATATAATGAGTGCCTGTCTCGCTTTGCAACAACCTCTTTCCATAGCTTATCTGGGACCTGAAGGCACCTTTACTCAGCAAGCGGTACTTAAACATTTCGGCGAAAGCGTTGATCTGGTGCCCGAATTTTCAATTACAGAAGTTTTTAAGCAAGTAGAAAGCGGCAATGTGCATTATGGTGTAGTACCCATTGAAAATTCTACCGCGGGAATAGTTACAAATACTTTAGATAATCTGATTAGCTCAGATGTACAAATTTGTGGTGAAATCTCACTACGTGTTCGTCATCATCTAGCTCGCATTGATCCTGATAAGCCGTTAATTGTTATTTATGCACATCAGCAGGCACTGGCTCAATGTCAACATTGGTTAGCAGTTCACTACCCAAAAGTTACCTTACAAGAAGTTGCTTCGAATGGATTAGCCGCTCAACTTGCGGCGAAAAATGAGAATTCAGCAGCTATCTGTGGTGATCATGGCGTAGAAATCAATAAATTGCATAAATCACATCAGCATATTGAAGATTTCCCCAATAACACCACACGCTTTATAATTATTGGGAAACAACTTCCCCATCCCTCTGGTAGCGACAAAACATCATTGATTATCTCAACGCCTCATGAACCAGGTCGATTATTGCAATTACTAGCGCCTTTTGAAAAATATAATATTAATATGACATTAATTGAATCACGACCTTATCGTCATCGTAATTGGACTTATCTTTTTTTCATTGATTTCGAAGGTCATCAATTAGAACCTCATATCCAAGCTGCTTTAGATGAATTATCTTCGATGTCGGTGATGATGACCTTACTCGGCTCCTATCCTCAGGCATTGGTCTAAAAGAGTATGAGAGTTATTGAATTGAGCTAATATTTACGATTTTGATACAGGGTTTTAAGATTCACTTAAGGAAAGGGTGTTATGGTACGCTGGCTAATATAAAAAAAATACTGTCATAAGGTGAAAGTAATGAGTAATGAAAGCAATGAGATTTTATTGGATTTGCAAGAGCTGGAAAAAACAATCGCTGTTGTAAATACCTTTACGCTAGCACAGGGCCTTGCTTCAATACTGATTCATATTAATCATTTAAAATCAAAAACCCCTCCTGATCAAATCCTTGAAACTGAATTATTTAATGAATTGAAAAAAGAGCTGAAGCTTATCGAAAATTCGGTTTTTAAAACTTGTCTTTTTATTATGAAACAAGAAGCAGTTTTATTTAATATTCCTTGGGATTTTGAAGAAAATTCCGTCAACCTGCAAAACTTGGATGAGTTCAATCTTCTTGTACAAAAATTCATAGCTTCAGTTCAAGCAAGAAATATAGATTGTTTAGAAAAATTAAAACATTTTAAAAGCGGATTATCTGAAAACTTAAATGACAAAATTGCTCAAATTGAATTAGCCATCAAAGAGCTCGAAGCTAATCCATCCACATTATTAATTCAAAATGATGCAATTGAAATTCTACTTACTAAGCCTAGAGTAAAAACTCGTGGAAAAACACCGCCAATTTCTATATCTGAGGATTTTAGTGAATCCGGCACCTCACCTCGGGAGTCACTATCGGATAGCTATGCAAATCACAAAGTTTTGAAATTAAAGAATAAATCAAAAATTGCTTTTATCTCTTCAGAGTCGGTACTTGGTGAAAAAGAAAAAAATGAGATTACTATTCGTAATAACCTGACAGATAGATATGCGCAATTTCTTAAAGATATTCCTATTTATACCCAGCTTGTTTTTTTAAAAACTGATTTGAAGGAAAAATGCCAGAATGATTATCTTATTACCAGAGATAGAACTAGCTTACGTAAACTTCATGATCGAATAGGCTTTCTAGTTAAAACAATGAAAACCTCATGGGATCTGTCCTATAAAGCTTTTCAATCTGAAAACCATCAATCCTTAGATCAGCAATTAACAGATGCTATTGACGAATTAAAACGATTAAGTAAACGAAAGCTTGAATTGAAAGAAGCTATTTTAGCAAGGCAAGAATATTTATTACCTACAGCAAACTTCACCATCCCTGAACTTACAAATTTTTTGCAAACGGATAAGCAGAATTTACGAAACACCCTTGGAGATTTTTTCAAAACTTTTTCTGAAATTAAATTTACATCCAAAGAGGATAAGAACACTTCCTTTGTTATCTCTAAATTGAAAAAGTACTTAAATGTGGTTTTGACTGGTTTGGAAAATAGTTTAACTCCGGTCAATAAAGATAAGCTGGATAATTTTTTTACTCATTTCCTCTGGCACCTTGGCACCAACCCTCCCATTACTTTCACTGAGGAACAAAAAAACCTGGATGAAACCGTCAGAAACTTTTTGATAGCTACTTTTGAAAGCCCTGCGGATTCCAGTTTTCATTTTGGTAATAGAGAAGATATTATCAAATATCAAATCATTGCACTGCGCTCCCTTAATGATCAAATTAAACTGCTTCCAATTAACGATTTAAAAAATGTCTACGACTTAAAGATCCTGCTTGAAGAGCAAGAACATACTCTTGAGGAAAAGACAAATGATATAAAAGAATCAACTACTGAGCTTATAGAAAAATTAACCAGAGGAATTTCTCTTTTAACAGATAAATATTTACCAGCTTATCTATTAAAAGAAACTTATAAAGTTATCAATCAGTTAGTAAAAATTGAAAGCACTATTGAAGAAATGTTTAAAAATTATATTGATGAAAAAAAGAAAATTTTAACTATACCCTCGGCCCTTGAATCATCAAACAAAGCTTCATGCTTACAAAAAGAATATCTGGCAGCTCTTCAACAAATGGAAGATAAAATTCATAGTTCAACGGGCCCTCATTGTATTGGCAAAGATTTCTCAAAAAAATTATTTGAAAATTATAATTTTGAAAAACAGCTCATTATTTCAAAATTTACCGCAGCATTGAAAGATGCCAGGGCAGCTTTGAAAATTTTTCATACAAAGGAAGAGATTGACAAATTACTTGAACTGGAAACTAAAAAGTTGAATGAGAGGACCAAATCCAGTTCTAAGATAATTTTACTTGAAATTGAATTCCACAGACATTTGGAGCCTCTTGAAAACCATGTTTATGCAACCCGCTTCCGCCTAAAAAATGAGAATGAATCTGTCTTGAATATAATGGAAAACAGAATTAAGCAAATGCAGAATTTATTATTCCATGACGCCAATCCTTACAAAGCCATTTTAATCAAGGAGCAAGAACTCGCTTTGAAACAAATGAACACGGCTAGGGATTCTCTTCTATTGATAGGAAGTTGTACTCCAACAATTCTGCAAAAGCAGGTTAATAACCTTAAAACAGACATTAAGGACCTAAACTCTGCCCTTGACAATCTAATGGCTCACATGAGAGGCGCTAATGAGGTTGAAGTTCGTTTAAGTTCAGCTGCGTATAATACTTCAGAGACGATTATCAAAACCATAAAAGATGAATATTTGCGAATTTCCAATAAGAAAAAGAATATTGATAAAGCAATTGCGAAATTTAAGGATATTCTTCCTGAAGAAAAAATTATTAATGGTCCTACCGAATTTTTAAATGAGGACAGGTTATCGGAAGATAAGGTCAGTTTTTTAAATTTCATTGATCCCAGATTATTCAAACTATGGTCTATCAGAAATGAATTTAAACAAATCAATAAAGATTATATTCATGTTGATTCCGACTTTAACGCATTAGTTTTGAGACGGACAATGAGTGATTTGATTAAACAATGTAAACTAATGGTGAAAGCAGGTATTGACTCTGCTCTTGAAGATAAACCTAACGACATTGTATTAACCAGAATAAAAAAGAATCCAGGTTTGGTTTTAGAAATATCAGAATCCCCCGAAACCAAAGACTTTTTAAACCAGATTAATCCTGATTTGTATAAATTGTGCAAAAAAATCCGTCTTGAAAGTCAGCCTTCCATATTGCCGCCTAATGAACTTTATATTAATTTACTTATGAAAAAAGTTGAGACTCATTTACATAACGATCAAATGGAGCATTTCTCCGATGACAAGCGTTCTGCATTTCTTCAATTTGTTCGTGTTTACATTATCAAACCCTTACAAGCTTTGAAAAATATGATTAGTTCTCTCTTTAGTAATGAAAACTCAAAGAATCTCTTTTTTGCTACTCCTTATGCAACAAAAACAGAAAACACCTTGGTCGAACAAGGCAATGAAGCTACCCAAAATTTACTAGCTGCAAGTGCTGCCTAGTTGATTTCAATTGAAGGGGCCGGTCAACAAGACCTACGAAGAACAAAGCCTGTTTAACAGGAGTTAAGATGAAAAATTGCCAACGAATAGTTGTAGTAGGCGGTGGTGCTGGCGGCTTGGAATTAGTTGCCAGTTTGGGAAAGAAATTTGGTAAAACTAAAAAAGCAGAAATTTTACTAATTGATAGCTCACCCATTCACCTTTGGAAACCCCTTCTACATGAGTTTGCCGCCGGTACTCTCTATTCTTATGACGATGAACTATCTTATCTGGCCTATTCTGCAACTCATCATTTTCAATTTTGCCTGGGCTCGATGGAGGGATTAAATCGTAAAAAAAAGGAAATCATTTTATCAGCAGTTTATGATGAAGATAATGAGGCTATCCCACCACGTATTATTTCTTACGACTTACTGATAATAGCAGTGGGCAGCATATCAAATGGTTTCAATATTCCTGGTGTCAAAGAATTTTGCTATACCATCGATAATAGTGAACAGGCTCTTAATTTCCAAAAACATACCATGAAAACCATGATGATGGAATTTCCTTCACACTCTAAAAATGACAAGCATGAATTAAATATCGCAGTAGTGGGCGGTGGTGCTACAGGGGTAGAACTCTGTGCAGAATTAAAGTACGCCATCGAACAGTTAACAGTCTATGGCTTTGACTTTGATCCAAAAAAAATATCGGTTTCTTTAATTGAATCTTCAAATAAGCTGCTTCCCGCCCTTCCTGTTACTTTATCCAGTTCTGTTTTAGAACTGTTAAAGAAATTAGGGGTTCGCCTTTATATTAGTGAACAGGTCTGCGAAGTGACACCGGAAGGAATTCACACAAAAAATGGCGCCTTTATTCCATCTACAGTTAAGGTTTGGGCTGCTGGGATTAAAGCACCCGCCTTTTTGCGGAACCTTGATGGCTTAGAAGTGAACAAAATAAATCAACTCATAGTGAAACCCACTTTACAAACAACTCTTGACAATTCAATTTTCGCCTTAGGAGATTGTGCCGATTGCCCTCAGGAAGACTCGGAATTTTCAGTTCCGCCAAGAGCACAGGCTGCTCATCAACAGGCAAGCTTTCTAGTTAAAAATATCGTCCATTTTTTAAATGATAAACCGCTTCTGAATTTCCGCTATCACGATCATGGTTCATTAATTTCTGTAAGCCGATATGAAACGGTGGGTAATTTAATTAAGGGATATCTCATTCAGGGAAAACTGGCTAGATTTGCTTATCGCTCATTATATAGACAACATCAAATCGCTTTATTTGGTTATTGGCGGGTTGCATTGCTTATGTTGTCAAATTGGCTTTGCCGAAAAATTCGACCGCGACTTAAACTGCATTAAACCTTACCTATCAGCACCTAAAGAATTAAAATCTGCTCATTCTATCTTTAGGAAAATTAAAATGCCGAAATATATTCTTTATTTGAATTCAAATGGTGAACGTTTTTCTTGTGAAGTACTTAATGGGTTAAGTTTACAAGATAGGAACAGGTTATCTGAGTTGCACCCTGATTGTATCTTCAAAAATGAGCTAATGAAGCTTGAAAAAATGGGTAATATTTTTGTCTACGGCGTACCCTGTTTAGATCCAAAACGAACCCCATCTATCTGTACTTATCAAGTTACTCCTCCTCAAAGCATAAAAGAGGCTTTATCCTGTAAAACTCGAAGCGATATAGAATCTTATATTGAGCAATATTTATTAAACTCTAGAGAAGATGAAGCGAGAAATTATTTTATTTATGAAAAAGATGCATCCCTAACCGAACTCGTTTTATATCATGCTCATTTCCGTGAAGAACTTGCGGTTTTTAAAAAGCATCATAATACAATTGGGGAAATGCACGCTGATACGCCAAAAGAGATGCTGAAATTTGTTAAAAATCGAAGCGCTTTTTTTCAGAAAAATTTCACTCATGGCAAGATTTATCAAAATACAGCCTGGTTAGATCCTTCCTGGCTAATAAATTGTCTAGGTTACTATTCAACCGCTTTTAAAAACAACTTAGCGTATACCTTTGTAGGGAACTATTTACTAGGTATGATCCCAACTCATTTTTGTGAGGATTTTAATAAAGGCCGTGAACAATCTGATAGCATTGATAATGTTGGAGATCGAGTTAATTTAGCTATTTAGTGACAAAAAAAAATTCATCAAATTTTAATTTGCAAACCTTCTGTTCCAATCAGTTCAGGCTGCAAGATTTCTAAAATCTCATGATCATGTTTGTCTTCCACTACGCTTACCATTGCAGTAGTAGGTTGAATAGCATGATCAATGATTAGGAATTTTATGAAATTTGTAGTGAGCTCAGACGCCTCTTTAAAATTCTGATAACGACAACTAAAGGCAAAAGAAAGGGTTTGCAAAGAAGGCTCATAAACTCCCTTTTTAATAAGATGGTAAATTATCAGTAAATTATCGGTAGTCTTAAAAAGGTTTTCGATAAGGTTATCGCATTTTTTGTATAAATAAGATGCAACTTGTAAGTTCATTATTAAACTGCTTACTGACAAAATAGCTTCAGAGCTAATTTGATAATTATGCTTTTCAACCAGATAATTCAAGATATCAACTCGATTAGATTGAAGCGCAAAGATAATCAAATTTTCACTATTAGGTGTAAATTTGAACTCTTCTACAAGGTATTCAACAAAAGCCAAGTTGCCCAAATTTAAGGTAATCGCGAGATAGTCCTGACTATCTAAGACCAATCGAATTAAATCTTTAGTGCTAAACTTCTTCTTTTTAAATGCTTCAAGATCACCAAATTCTAAAATTTTATCCGCTGACAAAAAATCCTCCAGAACTGAGAACTTGGTTTGCAAATATTCGAACACTTCTCTATATCCGAAACAGTATGAACGATAAAACAGAGAGGTAATGGGGTCATTAACAAAGGATTTTTGGGGAGTGTGCTTTAAACCTAAATCATTGAATATAAACTCAAGAACCTCCAAATTCGTCACAAAACCCAGAACTTTTACAGTAATTTTCTCGCTTGGATCGCAATAATTCTCATAGATAAACTTCACCATCTTGATGGATTCAGATTTAAAGGCAAGCATTAAAACATTTACAGGAATATCTTCCTCTTTCCAATTGAATTTCTCAAAAAGGAATATCAGATTTTCTACACTTCCGGACTCTACTGTCGCAGAAAAATAGTTTTTGTAATCTGTCTTCTGTGGCAAGGGTATTTTGCTAAGGATTAAGGTTATTACCTTTAGGTTAGCAGAAAGTATTCTTAAACGAAGATGGTTTGAATTGAGAGAACAGCCTTTTCTATCAACCAGAAATTTCACCAAATCCAAATTTCCGATCGTACAGGCATCAATTAAAGTAACGGATAATAAAAATTGATCGCAACTAGCAAAATAATTTTCAAACCAAGCTGAATTGTCATCTATCAAATGAAGAAAGTTGCAATCAACTCCATCTTGAGCACAATATAAACGATATAAGCGATCGAGAGCTGAGCCTTTTCCCCTTTTGTTATAAAGTTTAAATAGTCTTTGATACACAAGATTAGGCGATTTTAGCGAAGCAGCTACATTTGACGGAATAGAAAAATCTTTTATAAGTCTGATTTTAATTGATTCAGAAGAAACGCGGTTCCAATCCTTATTGACCAAAGTCGTTTTAGCTAATTGACTGATTGATACCTTAGAAAGAATATTTATTAAAACATCATCCAAAAGAAAAAATTTGTACTCAGTTATTACATCCAATTTTGCTTTCATAGAGGGTTACTCAATAAGAAAGGACATTATTTTTACAGGTCGAACATAAATTATCTTTATTTACCTTGTTTTTTCTTAAATTTTTCTTAACGGTAATAAACACGAACATAATCAATTAGCATAGGTTTTCCAGATCTGGTTTCATGGTTTGGCATGCCTCCCCATCCACCAATTGCAACATTTAAAATCATAAAAAAACCATGATTGGTTGCATCGTTCCAAGTTTTAGCGTCCACTTTATTTGCAGATAGGCTTAAATAGTTGACGTTATCGACATAAAATCGAATTTGCTGTGGAGTTAGTGATCTATCCAATTCCATTCGAAACTTATGGAAGCCTTTTTGCAGACTGGGCGCAAAGCCAAGCATGGTTCCGCCTAAACCTGTGGATTCAAAACAAGGTCCATCTTCGAGAGTTCCACAATGAAAAGTCCCATGAACGATATTTTGACCCTTAACATTTTCTAAAATATCGATTTCCCCCGTTTCAGGAGTATTTCTATAATTACCGCGATAGGCATCACCCATCATCCAAAATAAAGGCCAATAGCCCTTTCCCTCGTGCGGTCCCACATCAGGTAATTGAATTGAAGCTTCTACAGCCATCACACCATAAGCTCCAGGCTGAAAATCGGTACGTTTGGTTTCTATACGGCCAGAAGTCCAGGTATCGCCACTTTTTATCGGTTTAATTGCTAAATGACCTCTACCATCATGATAAACATTTGCTGTGCTTTTTGTGTTTATTTCTATTTCGCCTGTTCCCCAATTGGGCGGGCAATCTGGACAATAACTTGTCCCGAGATCATAAATCCATTTGGTCTCATCAACACTTGTACCTTTAGCTTTATTGAATTCGTCGCTCCAGATTAAGGTCCAGTTCTTTTGAGCATGAACCATTGGACTCATAGCTGTAAAAATAATAATTAACTTTAATAGCTGAATACTAAATAATGGTTTGAATTTCATTAGCTTTTCACTATGGAATAGATTGAGAAAGTATAACAGAAGCATTTTATGAAAGGTTCGAAGCTCAAGGAACCGAATTTAAAACTAAAATTTTATAAATGCCCCGCTGAATTAGCGGGGCATACAATCGATTATTCTGGGTAACAGTATACGCTAACTCCGCTAGCAGTCTTTGGTTTTAGTTCAACCGCATTCACACCAGTTACTTCTCTTTTTTCTTTAAAGCAACGATATCCCGAATAGGAATAATAGTAATTACCTTCAGGAACAGCTGTTTCTTCGACAGTGTAAACATTGGTAGTTGGATCAACGACGATAGGGACGCTTTTCCAGGTTTTTGTCTCAGTTACGATGACATTGTCAGCAAGAACAGTTGAACTAAATAAAGCAAGGGATGCTAATAACAGAACTTTTTTCATATTTTTTTCTCCATGAAATTAATCTTATAAAAGTAAAAATTAACACTTTTCCATCATAGCTCTATAAATTTATTAAGTAAATTTAAAAAAACTATAACTGGTAGGCAATAACTCTTCACTTTTAAAAAAATAGGCTCCGACAAAATCTCTGTGATGTGCCGAGGAAAATTAGTAAAGAATCTGATCCGCTTCGCTAAGCAAATTTCGTGCAGCAATTAAATCTTCCCAAGTATTAATATCTTGTAAAGGTTTTTTGCAAGCCTCTTCAACAGCAATTTTATAGCCTGCCCAAAGAACTCTTAACTGCTCCAAGGCTTCGGATACTTCAAGTTCACAGGCTGCTAAATTTACATAATCCCTAACAAAGGATGCACGATAAGCATATAAGCCTATATGACGGAATACATTCGAAATCTTTTCAGGATTATCACGATTTGCAGGTATTGGGCTTCTTGAAAAATAAAGGGCATTGTTGAAACGATCGCGTACTAATTTCACTACACTAGGGTTATGTAATTGCTCAACATTTTCAATCGGCCAACATAGTGTAGCCATTGGATTTTGAGAGGCATAAAGGGTAGCTGCTACTTGCAATATTAATTCAGGCGCAATCAGAGGCTCGTCGGCTTGAACATTGACAATGATATCCTCTGCTGCAAAGTCCTCTTTGGATAATACTTCGGCTATTCGATCAGTTCCTGTTAAATGATGAGGTGAGGTCATTCTCACTTTTGCGCCAAAAGTTTTAGCGTGATTAGCAATTTCAAGATTATCTGTGGCAATAATTATTGATTTAGGTTTGGCTTTAAGCACTTGCCTGTAAGCTCGTTCAATAACTGTAGCTCCGCCAAGTTCGAGCAGTAATTTTCCGGGAAGTCTTGTCGAATCGTAGCGTGCAGGAATAATGACATGAAAATCTAAACTCATAACTTTTCCTTTTCATCAAGCGGGATTAACCGAGCCTCCTGCTCAAGCATCACAGGTATTGATTCTCTAATCGGATAGGCTAACCGATCAAAGCGGCAAATTAATTCATTATCTTTCATCAATAATTTCCCCTTACAAAGCGGGCAAACCAAGATTTCGAGCAAACGTTTATCCACGCGGTTCTCCTTGTGTTATTTGATTGCGAATGTAAACGGGTAAGGCATCAGCGGCAGAAATTTTTTCTATTGCACCAGCTAAAACCATTCGTATCATTGCCTCTGCTTTTGGATAAATTACTAAATGGTTGCTGATTTTTGCCAAGAGGTCTTTTGAAAAATGCGCTAAATAGGTTTCATATCCAACGCCGGCTAAAATAAAAGGACCCTGGTTCAGGTCAAGATGAATATCGCCTGGCGCTGAAACCTGCTCTATAACCTCATTTGATGTTCCATATAAACAGCCCCAATAGAGTTGGTTCATGCGCGCATCAAGCAGGGCTATTAGATTAGTATTTTGAAAGTCATTCTGTGTGAACATGGCTTCGTTGGCGATAGCGGCAAGACTTGAAACTGGATATAAAGGAAGGTCATTAGCATAAGCTAAGCCTTTTGCTATTGAGCAAGCGATTCTTAATCCGGTAAACGAGCCTGGTCCTTGCCCAAAAACAATGGCATCTAATTGACCCAAACCTGTCTGGGCCTCTGCTATTAATTCCTCAATCATCGGCAAAAGTACACGCGCATGACTACGCTGTGCACCCTGCTCTTTTCTAAGTATTTCACCATTTATGCTAAGTGCAATAGAGGCAAGTTCGGTGGATGTATCAATCGCAAGAAGGTTCATTTTCTAAAGCCAGTTTTTCTATAAAAGTTAAAACCCTTTGCTCATCACGAGTTTTGGGTAGGGGCGGCAAACTTGCAAAGATGTGACCACCATAATCACGGCCCGTTAACCGTGGATCGGCAATCATCAGCACACCTTTATCGGTTTCATCTCGAATCAGGCGACCGACGCCCTGCTTAAGAGCTAATACTGCATTGGGAAGCGATAGTTCGTCAAAACCAGAAAGTCCACGTGATTTTAGGTAAGCCATTTTGCCTCGTACAACCGGATCAGCGGGATTTGCAAACGGGAGTTTATCGATAATAACGCAGGATAAGGCTTCGCCTTTAACATCAACACCTTCCCAAAAAGTAGCAGTCCCTAATAAAACCGCATTTCCAAGCTGACGGAATCGCGCCAGTAAAATAGGTTTTGCTTCTTCACCTTGAATAAGCAGCGGGTAGTTTAAAGTATTGGCCAGCAGTTGAGCAACTAATTTTAAAGCTCGGTGAGAGGTGAACAGAAAAAAGCAGCGACCGCCACAAGCTTTAATTAGGGGCAAGGCTTTTTCAAGCAA
Organism: Tatlockia sp.; assembly: GCA_013697955.1. Lineage (GTDB taxonomy): Bacteria > Pseudomonadota > Gammaproteobacteria > Legionellales > Legionellaceae > Tatlockia. Next base: position 24,361 of record JACCVV010000012.1, read on the forward strand.
TAAATGGTAGTAATTAAGATCTTTGGGATCAGGTAATCCGCGCGGCAAATAAAGCATGGCCTGCTGCTGATAATCAAATGGACTCGGCAAAGACAAAGTCTTAGCCCCGGTTAAGCCTAAAGGTTTTATAAAACAGTCAAAGGATGAAGACATTGTCAAGGTAGCCGAAGTGAACACATAAGCAGCCTGCTTTCGGCTGAGCAAATTTGAAAAGGAATCAGCAATTTCAAAAGGGGTTGCATGAAAAATAAGACTGTGTTTAAAGCGTTCGAGCCAACGAATTTGGGCTTTATTATTTTGCTCAAAAAGAGCTATCAATTTTTTTAATTCTTCAAGCCGATTTTGGCAGCGGCTAAGGCCAGGACTAAGTTCAATGCCTGCGTTTTCCAAACAATTAAGCAAGTCTTCCGTAAGGGATAAAAGCGCTTTCCAGCCCTGAGTGAAGGGTTTAATTCGTTGCGCATCTTCCCAGGCAATGCGCTCTTCTTTTGTTGGAAAGGCTAATAATAATTCGTCAATAACCTTATCGGTTTGCAAGCTTAATTGTTTTAAAGGCTGATTAGCTAAATCCAAAACAGGCCATTCTCTTAATAGATCATCTACCAAATCGCGAATCTGACGGGTACTAATACGTTGGCCGTTGAAATTGGCTGCGATTTCGGCTAATTGATGGGCTTCATCGAAGATAACTACATCGAAAACAGGTAAGAGTTCACCAAAACCTTCTTCCTTTAGACGTGAGTCGGCAAAAAATAAATGATGATTAATCACAACCACTTCAGCTTCCAGCGCTCGCCGACGCGCTTTGACTAAAAAACAGTTTTGGTACTGCGCACATTCTCCACCTAGGCAATTATCAACCGTAGAAGTTACATAGGGCCAAACTTGAGAATCTTCACTAATTTCTGGTAATTCTCCACGTTCGCCTTCGCTAAGTTGAGGTAATTTTTCGCGTATATGCAAGATTTCATGAGCACAGTGTGGGCTTACAAATCGCCCTTCCTCCGCATGCAAATCAACACGATAACGGCAAAGATAATTCGAACGGCCCTTAAGATTTTGGACACGAACAGATAAGCCAAGGGCCTTTACCAGCATGGGCAAATCTTTTTGGACTAATTGATCTTGTAAAGTTTTTGTAGCGGTTGAAATAAGGGCTTTTTTTCCATTTAAAAGGCAGGGCAGTAAATAAGCGAAGGTTTTTCCGGTTCCTGTACCTGCTTCTGCAACAAGAATAGATTTTTCAACAATTGCTTGCGCTATTTGGCTTGATAATTCAATTTGCGCCTCCCGAGCTACAAACCCAGGGATTGCCCTAGTTAACCGCCCTTGGCTGCCTAATGCCCGTTGACAATGCAATATTGCATCATCAACGGACATGGTTAACTCTCCCAATCTTTTTGAAGATATTGATACTTCTCTTTAACATTTTCCCACTCTTTTGCATCCTCTGGGGCATCCTTCATAGCGGTAATATTGGGCCATACTTTGGAGAGATCAGCATTGATTTCTTGAAAATGTTTTTGATCAGCGGTTAAATCATCTTCAGATACGATGGCCTGCACAGGGCATTCAGGTTCACAGAGTGCACAATCAATGCATTCATCGGGATTAATTACCAGGAAGTTGGGGCCTTCATAAAAACAATCAACCGGACAAACTTCAACACAATCTGTGTATTTGCATTTGATACAACTTTCGGTGATAACAAAGGTCATCGGCAAGCTCTACGATTCATTAAAGGGTCAGTTATTAAATCATAATTAGGATTTAAATTCACTCCTGAAAAATAACGAATTCCGAGCTAAACTAAAAGAAATCGAAAATTTTTCTGAATTTCATTTAAGCTGAATTTATTAAGAAAGAGTGAAAAACTCATCCATGCGCTTAAGGCTGCAAGATCGCGAAAAGGCGGCGGTAGATAGACAGGTGGCTCTAAAATTCCTCTATCCCTTAATTCGCCCAGCAGAGGCAAATCATCAAGAACCATTTTACCTGTAAATAAAAGCGGAATCGAATCAATATGACGTTGGCTGATAGCAAAACGCATATAATTATAAATCAATAAAAAGCCTTTGGCGTAGGAAAGATCCTTGGTAAAAGGTCCGCCTTCCGGCGTGCTTCCTCTAAAGATGCGAACAGCATGATTATAACTATCCTCTTCACTCAAACCACAATCGATGAAATAACGATAAATATCAAGGAAATTAGCGCCCTTTTCCACCTTGTCAAGTGCGATTACACGGTTAGTTATTTTTCGGACTCGTCCTGGATAGGATGAAAATGTCACTATTTCCGTAATTACTGCCAGGCCTTCCTGAATTACTGAACTGGAAGGAGAACCTTTTGATAAGAAGAAACAATAAGGCTGCATGGCTCCATTTAAAGTTGTACCTAGATGAACCCAGCCTTCATGGACTTCAAGATAACGAAGGTCTCGATCAGAAAACATCGCATTCTGGCTTAAACGAATATAATCTGCCCCAGCTGCGGCATCAGCTACCATGGAGTCACTGACCGATACCGTTATTTTTCCTGGATGCGCTTCAAAAAAATGACTTAGCCGTTCCTGCAAAATTCCCTGTGCCTCTTTTGGCGTATAGCGTTTTAAATCAGCCTCTGATTGCAGTTGGACGTCAAGAGCGGTTAAAACATCAAAAAGTAGAGTGCCTAAATCGGATAAACGAGGGCCGCCAGGGTAAAAAGCATCATTAGGACTGCCATATAATTCAGTAGCCAGTTCCGAGAAAGCAGGAGTGCCCCGCACAGCTAACATTCGCACAGCTTGTGAGTATTCCTCGCATTGGCGTTTAATCAGACGTGTGATTGGCGTGTATTGTCCAAGTTGATTTTGAGCATCCCTTAAAATTAGACGAAATTCTTCTTGCTTCTCGTGCGCATTAAAGGGAAGAGGTCTATTTTGATAATAGGATTGGTCAACCGGCGGTAAACACATTGCCTTATTAGAAAAAAAATCCTGTTTAATTGAATCATCCCATTTGATACTGTCTAAAATCCGTATATGGCTTTGGGCATCAACAATACGTTTGGACAATTCCTGGATGATTACTAATTCATCTTTATCTGTTGACATATTTCACCGATCTGTCTTTCTTCCCTTTTCACTCAGTAGCGAATGGGTTCCCAAGGTTAGCTAGATCCTTGTTGATTAAGTTTTACAACGGGTGGTCTAATATTCACAACCGGGTTTTGATTCTGAGGCGGCAGATCATAAAAATGACTAATATTTGAACCTGTCAATGGGGATGGAACAGCAATTGTTGACCCCGATCTGCTTTGTAAATAATGTTTATCCGCAGTGGTAGCAAAATGCGAACAGGCAGTTAATAAAACAGTAGCACTAACATAAAAACCAATTTTTCTCACAACAAAATCCCCTTTAAACAAGCTGCAAATTATGAAGAACTTGCTCTAATGCCTGTTGATGTTCGTTTGATAAGCTTGTCATAGGTAATCGTAGTTCCTCACCGATTAATCCCATTTTATATAAAGCCCACTTTGCAGGAATAGGATTAGACTCTATAAAAAGCAGCTGATGCAGTGGCATAAGCTGATTATTCAATGCTAAGCATTTAGCCTGATCACTATCAAGAGCTGCGTCGCAAAGTTTCGCCATTTGTCTTGGCGCCACATTAGCAGTAACGGATATAACACCTTTTGCGCCAGTTAATAACCATTGAGCTGCAGTTAAATCATCACCGCTATAAATATCAATTGCCTCTTCTGTGACACGTAATAATTGCTGCAGGCGAGTCATTTGGCCTGTTGCCTCTTTTATCCCAATGATGTTTGAAATTTTTGCAAGCCTTCCGACTGTTTCCGGCAACAGGTCGCAACCCGTACGGCTAGGCACATTGTAAAGAATGATAGGCATAGCTACTGCTGAGGCTATTTGTTTGTAATGCTGAAAAAGACCTTCCTGCGTAGGTTTTATATAGGCAGGCGTCATGATTAAGGCTGCATGGGCGCCGTATTCCATCGCTTCAGCGGTTAATGCGATACAATCTTTAGTTGCATTCATGGCAGTGCCTGCAATCACCGGGATACGTTCGCGGGCCTGATCGATAACCGTTTTAATGACGAGAAGTTTTTCCTGATGACTAAGTGTGCCAGCCTCACCGGTTGTTCCTGCTGCAACAATTGCATGGGTACCGGCAGCTATGTGAAATTCGACAAGTTCCTGTAAACGAGGTAAATCAACCTTATCCTCGTGAAATGGCGTGACCAGCGCTGCTATGCTACCACGAAACATAAGGTCCTCTTTCTTGTAAATAATTAGTCAATATTACTGGTGGATGAATAATTTCTCAAGCTTAAAAAACCGCGGTTATTAATTCTGCAAGACTCAACATTATTAAATTCATCAAAAACAAGAACTTATAAACCCCTTATCTTAAAGAATTAGCCAAAAGTGGGGTTACTGTTGACTAAAAAATATCGCTATATGTTGTTTATTTAAACATTTTGCATTTTTTTATACTAAAATTCGAATGATGGAACAACAACTGAAGAGGAAAATAAAAATGAAAAAAATCATCACTTCAATAGCTTTTGCAGGATTAGCATCCTTAACTCTCTGTTCCTGTACTTCAAGACAAATTGGAACAGCTGGAGGAGCCGCAGCTGGTGCCGGAATTGGTTACGCTGTTTCCGGAGGAAGCGGTTTAGGTGCAGCTCTTGGTGCAGGTGCCGGTGCTTTGGTCGGTAATCAAATTGGGGCTGATCAAGATAGAAGGTACTATTATTCCAATAGTTACTATGCAAGACCTTACTACAGACCTTATTATTATTACTAAAATTTAAATAATTTCTCAAACCCTGATTTTCCCTGATGAAAATCAGGGTTTTTTTGTTTCTATATAAAAAGAAAACGGGCTGCTATACTTCTTTGGCTCTTTTAAACAAGGATTGTTAGCATGCAATTGCATTCAAAAATCGCGCTTATCACCGGCGCGGCCAGTGGTATTGGCGAAGGAATCGCCAAACTATTCGCTCAGGAAGGGGCAAAAGTGGCAATTGCTGATTTAAATCTCACAGCAGCTCAACAAGTCGTTGATTCTATCAAATCTGTACGAGGCGAAGCCTTGGCATTGGCAATGGATGTGACCGATGAAGCTCAGGTTAATAAAGGAGTAAAGGCGGTTGTCCAACACTTCGGCGGTATTGATATCCTAGTTTCTAATGCCGGCATTCAGATAATCGAACCAATCATTAACCTTTCCTATTCAGATTGGAAAAAAATGCTTGCCATTCACCTTGATGGTGCTTTTCTTACAACCAAGGCATGTCTGAAAGAATTCTATGCCGCAGGTAAGGGCGGAAGCATTATTTATACTGGTTCTGTCCATTCGAAAGAAGCTTCGAAATTAAAAGCTCCCTATGTTACTGCCAAGCATGGACTCCTGGGGTTGTGCAAAGTCGTTGCTAAAGAAGGGGCGGAATTCGGAGTGCGTGCGAACGTCATTTGTCCAGGCTTTGTTAGAACACCTTTGGTGGATAAACAAATTCCTGAACAGGCCAAGAATTTAGGGATTAGCCAAGAAGAGGTGATTCAGAAGATAATGCTTAAAGACACTATTGATGGTGAATTCACAACTATCTGTGATGTGGCCCAAACTGCTCTTTTTCTTGCAGCCTTTGCCAACAATGCTTTAACGGGTCAATCTCTTATTGTTAGCCATGGTTGGTGTATGGAATAGCCTTTTATTTGCAATAATTTACTTTCTGCCAAGGATAAATTGCCAAATAGCTTTTTTTAAAGCTAAAAGATCTTTTTTTAGGCAAATATTCTTGACTAGATAGTAAAAAAAAGACAATTCAATGCTTTTGTAATGAGTATTTTATTCACATGAAAATCTTTTTTAAAAATATAATAGGCCTCGATTCCAATTTGGTTTGGGAGTATGACGAAGCAACCAATTACGCCACCTGCTTATCAACAATTCATACCCTTGAAACTGAAGAAACCAGAACTTTTAAACTGCCTGAGGGCATGTTAATGGATGACGGCTTTTTGGTTGTACCTGATGTTAAAAGTTTCAAACAAAATTATCCTTTTACAAAGGCTGCTCAAAATGAAGAAGAAAATCAGAGCTCAAAAAACATCGCTTTAATTAAATGCTCTCTCTTTCCGCCCATTAATAGCTCAGAAAGCCGCTCCCCTTCGGAAAGTAGTACTCCCACAAATTCAAACTCCAATCTGAATGACAAAATTCATAGACATTCGACAAAACTGGCATTGAAAAACACTACTTCTACTCTTAGTGCCGGTGACTATCCTTCGTCTATTCAATTAAATGACTTAATCAATGATATTCATAATCAAAAATTTGCAGGATTAACTATCGCTTATTACTCACTGATTAATAAAAGAAATTCAAATATTGAACGAAAGGCGCTTTATTTAAAAACGCTTAAATCATTCACACATCCGCCTGAATCCTTACATCACCTTTATAAAAGTAAAATCGATATTCTAAATGCAATTAAAAAGTTATTAATTTTATTCAATGATGAATATAAATATTTCGACAAAATTAATAAACACTCACATTTAGTTCGTAAAGAGATAACCGATTATTTTGCTTATGCCATTCAACAAACAATGGCTAATGGTGAATTCCGAAAACGACTAACTGAGTCTCAATGCATCCCTAGCGTTGAAATTGGCTCCCTTTTTAATAATAATCCTTGGGCTCTCGAACTTTTTAATAAACAAATTTTTCAAATTAAATTAGAAACGTTAACCTTCAACTGGTTAGCTCTTATTGATAATAATTTTAAATTAGAATCCAGTATCGCAGGAACTTTTGATACAGAGACTTTAAAGGCTCTAAGTAATTTTAAATCATACCTTCAAGAAAATGACTCTAATCTAAAATTAAAATCCCAAATTACCTTAGTCACCGAGACTTTAGCAAAACTGATTAAACTTGAAGAAGAGCAAGACGCTATTGTTAAAAATTATTTAATCGCGCACCAAAATATTGATGAAATGATTGACGGCTTTTATTCGCTTAAAGCCCTTCTCACGAATCTTATTAAACCTATTATGAAACCCATTATTTTTGATTTGCACGAGGCTACATTAAAGGAAATAGTTTTTAGTATTTTTAAAAATCTTATTTCAAAGCTTAGCAAAGATCCTGAATTTACCGATAAAAACTATGGAAACTTTATAGCCGATATTAATATTTATGACAGCAATGATCTTTATATCAGCCCTGAATGGCTGCCTAAAATAGAAAGTTGTTTAATACAGATTTCCAAGGATAAAGCCTTTCCTAAAAAAGAATCCTTGCATGCTGGATCCTCTTCACTGTCTAAATTTATTTCGTTATTTGATATGAAAATTTATGAATGCTTGAAATCTTTATTGAATGGAGCTGTTATCAGCGAGAAGGATTTGGAAAATTCAAGTCCTGCTAATTCAATTAAAATGTTTTAAAGCTAGTAGAGTGACCCTTAATTCTAGTATTTTATAACCCTAATCAATTAGAGAAAGCTTATTAATGACCAAGAAAATTACTTGCCCAATTTGCGGTAAAAAAGATACCTGGCTGCCTGATAATAGCTACAGACCTTTCTGTTCTGACCGATGTAAATTAATCGATCTTGGCGAATGGGCAAGTGAAAGTCGCAAAATACCCGCAGAGCCTGTTGATCTAAACGCTTCTAATGATGTATCTGATGATTTAGAGTAAAACAAAGTTACTCACTATTTTAAGGAACAAAAATGGGATTGATCACATTCGCTCTACTCGTAATTTTGATAATTTTTATTTCAGGAATACGAATTTTACGCCCCACCGAACGGGGTCTAATTGAATTTCTTGGAAAGTACAAGCGCTTCGCAGAACCTGGCTTCACCTGGATAATTCCCTACGTTGAAAAATTATACCGTGTAAATATTACCGAAATGCTGGTTGAAGCTGAACCTCAGGAAATCATAACCAATGATAATTTAAATGCCATCGTAGACGCGCAAATCTACTATAAAGTAAGAGCCTCTGAAGAAGACGTTAAAAACGCAATTTATAAAGCTAATAATTATGCTTACCAAATCATTAATTTAACCCGAACCACACTTAGAAACATTATTGGAACTATGACTTTGAAAGCTGCAAATAGTGAACGTAATAAAATAAACGCAGAACTATTAGCCATACTTGCAACCGAAACGAATAATTGGGGTCTGGATATTGTTCGCGCTGAGCTTAAGGAGATAAGTCCGCCCAAAGATGTTCAGGAAACGATGAACAAAGTTGTAAAAGCTGAAAATGAAAAAATTGCGGCAATCGATTATGCAACTGCAACAGAAACCGCAGCAGACGGTACTAAAAGAGCTGAAATTAAACGGGCCGAAGGGATTAAACAAGCGCGTATCTTAGAAGCTGAAGGTGAAGCGCAAGCGATTAAAACAGTAAATGAAGCGGCTGAAAAATATTTTGTTGGTAATGCTCAGATTTTGAGAAAGCTGGAGGCTGTTGAAAAATCATTAAAGAGTAATACTAAAATTGTAGTTCCAGGCAATTCTCAATTAATTAATATCATCGGAGATATGGCTGGCGTTGTTCCTAGTGATTAAGAACGCCTTATGAAATTATAGTGTTTAAAGCAAATACAAATGCATTGGCATTATGATATATTTTTGGTCAAAATAGAGTTTTTCAATGACAATTTGTTTATTGTGTGCGAATTAATCTAAATTTTTTTTTAATATTGACTTGGAATAATATTATGGCTTTTGACTATTACGTATCAAATTCTCAAGGAATAAAAAGTTATTATCGTGCAGGGTTTCACCCCCAAACTGATGTATTCGAATTTTATTCCAGTATCGGCAATATAGCCTGGCAAAAAAAAGAGCTTAAAGGAAAAGAATTCAATCTTACTGGTTGTGTTTATGTTTTTAGAGAATCAAATGCAACCCTTACTATTCTTTATAACGGATCATCACTTCTTTTAAACAATACTTTATCATTGAAGAAAATAGTTATAAAAGAGCTACCTTCCGCGCTTCTCGATATAGAATTGAAGGAAATGGATCGCTTAATTGAAGAAATGGAAAATAGCCTTTGCTCCCCCCAGCCTATCTTGCCTAAAAATGAGATAAAACCTTCTTTAAACAAACCTGTTAAACAAAGTACTCCAATTCGCCCACAATATTATCCCCTCGAAAATCAGGAAGAACCTTCCAAAGATTGCCTCGCTATCAGTATGCAAGTCCTGGGACTTTTTATTGGTGCTCTAGGCATTGCTGCAGTAGCTTTCGCTTTTATTGCTCTTAATGGGTTAACAATGGGCACTTTCTTTTTAGTGGCCGGCGTTGGATGTGCAGCGCTTCTTGCAGGTATTGGGCTATTTAGCGGCGGACTTTATAGATCTTGCAATTCAGCTACTCCAGAGCCAGATAACCAATTATTCCTAAATATTTAAACAGGGTTTTGAAGGACAGCAGTCAGCATTGGATTAATTAAAATAATAGCTTTGCTCTTATCTAACAAATATCAGAAAACCTCTCATGAATTGAATTGCATTGTCCAAAAGGTCGTCAGGTGTAAAAGCGGAGGGGCGGTTTTTTATACTGGTAAGAAGGTAAATATAACTGAACCCGCCGCAAATTGTTTTCCCAATTCATTAATTAAAAGTTTTATAGGCCTGACATGCGCATACAAATATAAAACTGGAATTTCCTGCCATTTAATTGATGATATTGATTGGTCGAACACAACAGACTAACACCAATAAAATTTTTAAAAAAAGACTCTAATTTACCTTAAAAATTAAAGGGACTGGAGTTCACTTCTGAACGTGCATAAGGTTCGAATCCACTTTAATTTAAGATAATACATCCAGACCCATACAGAATTATTATTTAACCATTTAGTCTTTTTATAAACAAAATTCATGTATGCTTGCGAACGAAACCCCAGATCGGATACCCTTTGTTTTTTTAAGGAAGGGGTTTCCAAATGAAAATTGCAGTAGTCTCCGATGAACTATATCCAGTGAATTCCTTTGTTGTACAAGAATTAGAGCGCTTAGGCCATGAGGTCATTCTATTCGGAGCTATCAAATCGGGCACTAATGAATCCTGGATTGAGGCTGGTAGGTCGGCAGCTGAGTCGATTAGTCGAGGAGATTGTGAGGAAGGGGTTTTCTTTTGTTGGACAGGCACGGGAATTTCAATTGTTGCTAATAAAATTCCAGGAATTAGAGCCGCTTTATGCACAGATGAACAAACAGCTGCTGGTGCAAGACAATGGAATAAAGCCAATGTTTTAGCCTTATCAAACCGTCTTCTCACCTGCGATCTGGCCAAAGAAATTTTAATCGCCTGGTTTAATACTAAAATGGACGAGAATTCCGAATTGGCAGCAAAAGAGATAGAAGCAATCGAAATAGACTATGCCTCCCGAAGCATGTCAACAACAAAACCCAAACCAGGTATCAGCATTCTAAAAGGGTAGCTAATTTGGCTAGGTTAGACTTCTCACAGCCTAAGTCTCTAATTAGTGAAATAATCATTTAATATTTTTATTGTGATTGGTTTTAATAATTGGCTACCGAATGGTTTTAAACTACCATCCGATTTATCTATGGATGCTTGTACCTTTTTGTCAGTTAAATTACTTACAAAAATATATTGTTGATTATTCTTTTGAATAAATCCCACAAACCAGCCATCACGCAATTTACTGGGATTAGTTAATCGCTCGTTACGACCATGCCGACCAGAGCCTGTTTTACCAAAATATGCTGCACCGTTATCTAGTTTTCCGATATATAAATTTTCCTTTGTTTTTAAAACGGCTTTGAGTGAAACGGGCAGTTCATTGCTGAGCATTGATTTTAAGAAATTAAGTTGTTCCACAGCAGAAATTTTCAAGCTGCTACTTAACCAGGCATGAGTGATACCATTATTCGCGCCTTGATCGCCCTTAAAATTTTGATTGCCGTACTTAAAACCAGCTAAATAGCGTTTGATGCGAGCATTGGCCAATTGCGGAGTAATCTGTTGAGATACCCACACAACCGAATATTTCAGCCAACTTTTAGGGGTTTGATCGCGTTCATGTTCGGGCGTTACCCCTTTTTTGCCATCCCATTTAAAGACTGTCTTCTGGTTAATGATCCCTTGATTAAAGGCCATTAATGATAAAGGAATTTTAAATGTCGAATTTGGAGAAATTCTCTGGTTACAATAATTATTCGGATTATACTCACTAACTATTTTATGCGTATTAAGGTTATAAAGAATAAAGCAGGCATCGTAGTTTTTAAATAACTCAGAATATTCTTGTGCGGTTTTTGCACCAACATTTAGAGAAAGTGAGCTGGTAGCTAATAGAAGTAATAATAGTTTTTTCATTTTTAAATACTTATAACGTTAAAGGGTTTGAATGTGAAATCGAAGCTATTATATTCACTAGCACCCTAGCCTGGTAGTTGATTCTTGATGAAATTTATTTTTTTCTTCAATTTCTTTTTCAAGCCGGAGGCAAAATGATTCCAAATTTGGGCGTTCAGTGGGTATTCGATTTTGTGTAGCATGGTAAAATTTCTCAATACAAGGAAATTTTTCCAGCAGCTGCAATTTTAAAGGATAGCCATTTAAAACCCTTTCTATAAAATATCCAAATGAATAAACGTCTTGATTCGGATGAGCTGATACCGGTTTATTGCCAAAAATTTCAGGTGGGTACCAGGCTGTCCCTTTTTCACTAAGGGTGAATGGGCCAATCTTTTCAACTAGAAAATAAGATCGACCAAAATCAATAATTCTGATATTAGGGAAATTATCGGAATTCTGAATCAAAATATTTCTTTTAAATAAATCGCCATGAAGAATGCCTAGACCATGAATTCGATGAATTTCTCCTGCTATTTTTAACAGAACCTTGGCTAAATTATGGATACATTTCACTTTGTTTATAAATTTATGAGCCTCTTCACCATCAAAATAAGGCAGTATTAAACGATTTGTATAAACATCCTTATATAAGCTAATCAAATTCTTATCAAATGGATAGGCAAGTTGGTTGAATTTTAGCTCTCTTTCTATTCGTATTTGCTCAATTTCTAGCTTATCAGCTGGTAAATCTACAAAATTATTAACTGGTGATTTAACTGCAATGTTGTTACCTTCAACATCTTTAAAGAGCCGAACTTCTCCAAATTTTCCGCTGGCAATTTTTTTTACCGGTTCAAACCGAGAGGAAGACTCTTCAAATTTATCAATACTTCCAAAAAACGATAACCGTCTGCCACGACCAGGCTGATACCATTGCATGGGTTGGACTCGAGTATCACAAGTTGCTTCATCGTTAATTAATTTAGCAATCCTGCTATTTTTCAAAAGTGGCTTGATTAAAGCTGGCCTCTCAAGCATTAATTCCAAGGCTTGCTCACCATTTCTAATCATAAGAATGATAGCCTCTTCATTTTGTTTACAAATTTTAAGCACTAACCAATTGGCGGTTTTAAAGTGACCGCCTGCCAGAGCCAGTTGCAGTGCCGTCTTCTTGTGATTTACAGACTCAGGGTCGTTTGTTGCAATCGAATAGTCAGCTCCTTCGGAAAGTAAATAGTTTACAACTTCGTCGAGCCCCTCTTTAGCCGCTATCATAAGAGGGGTCTGGTTATAACGATTTTTAAATTCAAGGTAAGCAGGATTTTTCTTTAGTAAAATTTTAATTATTTCAAGTTGGCCAAACTTGGCGGCAAGGTGGATATAGTGGGAGCCATCTCTGGCTATAACATAATCATTAGGATAAAAGGTAATTAGATAGTTAAATGCTGCAATTTGCCCTTCAGCAATAGCCCAATGAATAGGGTCAAAATTCTTTCCCTCTATTTCTTCATCTTTGGTTTCAATTAAATCCGCTCCGAGATGAATAAGGTGTTTTAACAAAGCAATATGACCCTTTGCTGACGCATAAGCCAGCGGGGTCATTTGATAATCATCTTTCTGCTTTATAAGGTTTGGGTCTTTTGCCAAAATAAACTTTATGATTTCCCAATGACCTTCCCAAGCTGCTATGTGGATTAGATGAGAATTGGCGATAAGCTGAGGATCAGCAATGTGAGTTAATAGACAAATCAGAGTGGCAAGATGACCCTTTTCCGTAGCCCAATGAACTGGCGTTTTGCGGTCATCCTTAGTTTGAGGATAATAAGTACCCAGATTCAAATTTGCTCCCTTATTTGCCAGGAAATCAACTAGTTCAACATGATTGTTGACTGCAGCCCAAAGAATGGCAGTTTGTTCACAGGAATCTAAGGAATCAATTAAATCGAAATCAGCAAGCAACAATTTAACAATCTCAAGTCTTCCATGACGTGCAGCATAATGAATTGCGCGTAAACCATCCTTTAGTGGCGTGTGTATCCATTGAGTTCGGCCACTTGATAAAAGTGATTTTATGTAATCAAGATCGTTAAGTTCTATTGCTGTTTGTAACTTTAAAATCGCTTCTAATTTCATGTCGAAAACAATATCTTGTAAAAAAAATGAACTTTACCATTATTTGTGCCTTATACAACCCCAATATTGATATCATTTTTTCAGATGAAATTTTCAATCGCTTACAGAACCAATACGAAGCAGAAACTCATCAAAATCTAAACCAGTCCTACATAAAAGTTATCATTAACCTCGACTTCATTAGGCGCTTCTTTTACACATGAACTAAAAAAACCTACTGCCCCTAAACCTACACCCGCTCCCAAAGTAATTCCGCCGGCGCAGGCGAGACCTACAGCAGCTGCAGAACCTGCTAACAGAGTAAATCCAGCGATTCCCATAGTGCCGACTGTTAATGCAATAGCGCCAACCAATACTAGAGCACCAGCGGCGACCAACAGAGGGTTCGATTCTATAAGGGTCCATAAAAATCGGGCTCTTATTTCATTAGGAGAAGATTTCGGCGAATTCATAAAGTTATATAAGCATTTTAAAAAAAGATTTTCATAGTTTGCTTCGATAACATATTGATTAAAATCTCTCTCTGCCTTTGCTTTGAATTCAGCTTCATCAAAAGAAGTTTGTTTGGGTCTAATATCCCATTTATCTTTTTTGTAACGCTCTATCGTCCAGGCTGTTTCCAACTCACTTTTTTTAAGTTCCATTTCTTCAGGTAAATTATCGGTCGCATTTGAGGCTAAAGAAATAAAATCATGAGCCCTGCCTTCCTGATAAAGCGTTGCCAACATCCAGTCTGCAATTGCTATATAACAGTAATGCCCTCTATGAATTAAACTGGAGGCTAAGCCTAAAGCCTCTGATAGTTGTGAGCCTTCATAACTATGCTGAAGGATTAAAAATAGGGATTGTAAATCCTCATCTGATAATTGCACTAGTAATTTGCGAAAGGCTGCTTTAAACAAAGAAACTTCACCAATTTCACCAAGAAAAGCGATTAGGTTGGTTCTCTTGCTTCGGTTAGTTTCAAAATTGACAGTTAATAATTCCTCTATTGAAAGTGAAGAAATTGCATCCTTTATTATGAGTCTTAAATCCTCAATACAAACTTTCGCCTCTTCAATGCGAAGAGGATGAATATCTTTGGTTAAAGGTAAAATCCAATAATTATTTTTTAATACCAAGAGATCAAGGACAATATTCTCAAGTGGCGATTTGATGTTTTTGTATAGTTTTTGAGCTTCTTTAGGTATTTTTAATCCTAAAGAGTTTAATCCTTTTTTTAGATTTTCCTTAGCACCCCGAAAGGTTCTTGGGTTTATTAATTCAGCTCTAAACTTCATGCTAATTCCTTTGGATAACTAAATGTGCAAAAAGATAGGAATTTTAGCATTATAGATATCAATATCACAACGGGTAGTTGGGATTGTATAGGCTTCGAATATATTGATAAGAAAGATTGGTCTCGGGCGAAAAAAATACAAAATAGTATTTACTGCTAAACTTTAGGTTAAACCAAAAGGATTATGACATGAAAACAAGGCCTGTTTATATCGCAGGAGGCATTAGAACTCCCTTTGTTAAATCCATGACCTCGTATAGTCAGCTAACCACGCTGGAACTAATGACTGTGACTATGAGCCAGTTAACGCAAAAAATGAATTTGCAAGGTCGTATTGTTGGTGACGTCGGTTTGGGCGCTGTTATGCTAAGTCCTTCCGACTGGGGCTTAGCCCGAGAATGTGTTCTAGGTTCTGGACTTAATCCGCATACTCCAGGTTATACCGTTCAAAGAGCTTGTGGTACAAGCCTTGAAACAACCTTGCAAATCGCGCTAAAAATTGCCAATTATCAAGTGGATGATGGAATCGCAGCAGGCGTTGATACTAATAGCGATATACCGATTATGTTTAGACGCTCTTTCGCTAGGAAATTGCTTGCTCTAAATCGCGCTAAAGAATTCAAAGAAAAAATGAAAATTTTCTTCACATTTGGACCCAAAGATTTAAAACCCGTTTTTCCCGCAGTTGTCGAGCCTCGAACCGGTTTATCTATGGGAGAACATACCGAAAAAATGGTAAAAGAATGGAAAATTAGCCGCGATGCTCAGGATAAACTTGCCCTATTAAGTCATCAAAATACAGTTAAAGCCTATGATGAAGGTTTTTATGAAGATCTGGTCTTTGAACTTATGGGTGTAAAGCAAGATGGAATTATGCGAAAGGATGCAACCTTGGAAAAGTTGGCCAGTTTAAAGCCGGCTTTTGATCGTAGTGGCAAAGGTACTTTGACTGCAGGAAACAGTACTCCGCTTAGCGACGGGGCTGCCGCAGTTTATTTGCTTAGCGAAGAACAGGCTCAAAAATATCAACACCCAATGCTTGCACGTTTTGTCGATGCGCAGGTTGCTGCCGTTGATTACGTGCATGGTGAAGGATTATTGATGGGTCCTACGATTGCAGTTAGCAAGCTTTTAGAGCGAAATAATCTCAATTTACAAGATTTTGAATTCTATGAAATACATGAAGCTTTCGCAGGTCAAGTTCTTTGTACCTTGAAAGCCTGGGAATCAGAGGAATATTGTAAACGCGTGCTTAACAGGCCGACTGCCTTAGGTGCTATTGATCAAAGCAAAATGAATGTCAAAGGCGGAAGTGTTGCGATTGGTCATCCCTTTGCCGCAACTGGGGCCAGAATTGTGGCAAGCCTGGCGAAAATGCTTAAGGAGAAAGGAAAAGGACGCGGATTAATTTCAATTTGTACTGCTGGAGGAATGGGCGTTGCAGCAATTTTAGAAGCAGTCTAACAAATAAATTCAAATCTAATCTAAAATTTAAGTATCAGAGGCCAGGAGATAAAAAATGAAACAGGATGACGAAGCCTTAACCGTTCCCAATGCTCGCTTACTTTGTGGTGTCTATTTTTGTTTGCTGGCTGTAATAATCACGATCATTATTGATTCGCTTTTTTATGTGATTGGGGTGAATCAATTAATTCCAACTTTCCAGGCTGTTTTACTTGCAGCGGGATTTGCAGCGCTTTTTGGAGCTATTTTTGGCGAAAAAATTATCCACTGTGCCAAGCCTTACAGCGGCAAATCCTTTCTTTGGGGCTTTTTAATGGTTCTAGCCGCTTTACCCTTTTATGATGTTATTTTCCTATATTTGCTAAATCAATTTCATCCCAAATTAATAGGAGACTTGTCCTTAGGAAATATTTTTATCGCCTATTTATCTATCATTCTTTATTCTTTTCTTTTTGCGGGTTTATGGTTAGCTATTGTCGCAGGATTTGCGGCCATGTATTTACGAGGACACATAGTTTACGACATACTACATTCCAAAAATGATAAGCTTAAAGAACCCCATAAAACCGAACATTCGAAACCTGAAATTGTTAAACAACGGGTAGAATCAAATAAAATTAAATAGGGAAAAAAGTGACAGCAACTATTTCAGCCCCTCTCAAACCCTTTAACCCCAGATTAGCTGGGGCTATTTTTTTTGCACTTTATAATTTGTTATTAGTTTTTTTTATGAAATACACCTTTTTGACTTTAAGAGACAGCATTTTAATGCCGCTCCTTCCCTCTATCTTTTTTGCTTTAATTATTGGAGCTATTAGCGGCGCAATTTTCGGGAAAATGCTTGCTAAAAAAACTAGCTGGTTGCGACCCTTTTTTACTGGCATTCTATTATCCCTTCTAACTTTACTCCTTATATCTATTGTTCTTCTTGGGTTTTACTACTTTAATGAAAATGCCTTATTAGCCACTTTAGGACAAAAGAAAGCTTATCTTTTGATTTATATGCAAATTTTAATTTTTTTAAGTTTAGTGGTGGGCAGTTGGTTCATTCCCCTTACTGGGCTTGTGGCAATTTATTTCAATAAACAATTTTTACCCGGTTTAATTGCTTCAGACCAAAGCCGTCTGGAGAAAAAGATTTCAAACTCAATTGATAACTCTCATGATAATTAATCGTTCACAACTTCACTTAATGATGCAAAACAACGCTTTGGTGATTACTCCAAATAATCGTCTTAGCCTGGAATTAATAAATGAATCTTTGATCTTGAATTCGAATTTAATTCAAGATAAACCCCTGTGTTTGGCCTATTCTGCCTTTTTACAATCGAATTTTAAAAAGCTTTGTCATAGTTTCCCAGAAAAAAACCATCCCCTTATTCTTTCAGCTCAGCAATGCCGCTTTTTATGGCGACAGATTCTTGCCAGAACAACCCAGGAATTGATTAATGAAGGCTTATTAAATGCGCTGGAAGAAGCCTGGACGCGTTGCCAATTATGGCAAATTGATTTTTTAGATCCCAGCTTTTCAAAAACGCCTCAAACGAGTGAGTTTCAGTTTTGGGTGAGCGAATTTCAGAAAGAACTTAATAAAATTGGGGCTATAACTGAGAATCAGATTGCCCCTTATTTACTTGGTCAGCCATACCCTAATCCTCAACAGAATATAATCTGGGCCTGTTTTGATGATTACACCCCTCAGCAAAGCGCCCTGCAAAACTATTACAGCCAACAGGGGTGTCAAAATTTTCATTATGATTTAAGTGAAGACTCTACTAGTTCATATTGTTTTGCGGCCAAGGACAATGAACAAGAGTATCAGCAATTACTACACTGGTTAAAGGAGCGACTTTCGCAAGATGAACAATCGATTGCAGTTGTGGTTCCTGACTTGCAAAACGAAGCAACTCGTCTGAAACGGCTATTAACCCAACAATTCGGTACCGAATTCAATATTTCGCTAGGACAGGCTCTTTCCGATTTCCCTCTAGTAGCGGACGCACTCTGCTGGCTCGCGTTTGATGAGGAAAAATTGAGTGTTAATCAGGCAAGGTTGCTGTTGCATTCACCTTACCTTGCTTTCTCTCAAACAGAAATGCTTGCCCGCGCAGAATTCCTGGAAAATTCCAGGATCTTACAAGAGCAATATCTTTCAAAATCAGCTTTGATTAAAGAATTAAATCAAAGCGCTCCAAAATTAGCTGAACTGCTTGAAAAGCTGGTCAATTTCCCGGAGAAAGCGACGCCTCAAGCCTGGGTTAGCCTTTTTAAAAATCGCCTGCGACAGTTAGGTTTTCCTGGAGAATACTCGCTTAATTCCTTTTCCTATCAATGTTATCAGCGCTTTTTGATCTTATTTGATGAATTCCGACAGTTGGGATTAATGAGCAATTTGATGACCAAAACTGAGGCTGTCAGCGCCTTTGAAAGTTTAGCCAAAACCACTATTTTTCAAGCCAAGACTGAAAGAAAAACGATACAAGTTCTTGGACTCCTTGAAGCTGCAGGCTGTATCTTCGATAGCCTTTGGGTCACTGGTTTAACTGATTTAAGCTTGCCGCAAAAAGCCAAACTTTCAGCGTTTATTCCTATCGCTTTGCAACGTGAAAAGGCTATGCCCTATGCAAGTCCCGCTCGTGAACTTAAACTGGCACAAAAAGCTATCAACCGCTTAATCTTTAGCAGTCGGCAAGTCGTCTTTTCTTACCCGCAACTAAGCGAGGATAAACCTAACCTTCCAAGCCCTTTAATTACTGATTTCCCTTCTTTTTCTCCTATTAAAACGGCTAAAAAAGATTCTCTGGCTTTGACCCCCTATGAAGATCACTATGAAATTCCATTTAATGAAAAGGAAATGATCCTCGGTGGCACGGCAATTCTAGCTAATCAGGCTAAATGCCCCTTTCGCGCTTTTGCAACTCATCGTTTACATGCGAAACCGGCTTTAACTGTTTGCGACGGTCCAGACGCTAAAGAACGTGGGCAATTAATTCACAAAGTAATGGAATTACTCTGGCAGTCTTTAAAAACGCAGCAACAATTATTAACACTTTCTAGCAATGAATTGGATCGTCTAATTGAGGCAGCAATTCTTCAGGCTTTACAACCTATCATTCAACAGCGACCTTATTCTTTTTCAACCTTGATTCAAGAAGTTGAATTGACAAAGCTTGGGAATTTGGTGCGAGCCTGCCTTGAATGGGAACGCAAACGACCTGCTTTTGAGGTTGAGTCTCTAGAAGAAGCCTTTACTGTCAATTTAGCCGGCATTGATTTTAAAGTCCGTGTTGACCGACTCGATAAACTTGAGGATGGCTCAAAATGGATTATTGATTATAAAAGTTCTTTGCCAACCAGCCTTCCCTGGAATGAAGAAAGGCCGAAAGAACCGCAACTCTTACTTTATGCCCTTTTGGATGAAACCATTAACGGTCTATTATTTGCACAATTGAAAAAAGGTCAGTTAACTTGTAAAGGCTTAACCGCTGAAAAACATCCACTTCCTGGATTGATGAACATAAAAAAAGGTGAGGACTGGAAAGGTTGCCGTGAAAGCTGGCAAGCGCAATTATCGAAGCTTGCACAGGAATTCAGTTCAGGTCTTTGCATCCCACAACCTTCAAGTGCTACGTTATGTCAAAGCTGCGATGTACAAAATTTGTGTCGATTTGTAGTTTGCTAAATCAAAAGGAATTTAATAATGAATATCTTAATTGCTGGCGCCTCCGGTTTTATTGGGCGTAATCTGGTTAAAGCTCTGGAAACTGAGCATCAAATTACTGTACTTGGAAGAAATTCTGCAGTTTTAGAAAAATCTTTTGCAGATCCGATTAAAAAATGCACCTGGGATGCATTAGATAATCTGGATGCGAAAGATTACGATGTCGTAATAAATCTTTGTGGCCATAATATTGGTGCCTCGCGTTGGAACGCTGAGGTCAAGCAAAAATTAATTGATTCCCGTGTTAAAACTTGCAGTGCTTTAATTGATTGGGCAATTAAAAAAGAAGGAAGACCTCATTTTTATTGTGCTAATGCAATAGGTATTTATGGTTTGCAAAAAAACAGCGACCCACAAGCCTTTGATGAAAATTCATTCATTAACTTTGAAAATCCTCCTGATTTCCTGGCTGAAATAGCTGTACTCTGGCAAAAAGCGATGCAACCAGCAATCGATAAGGGCTTAAAGGTTACCATCACCCGCTTTGGAGTTGCCCTGCAAAAGGGAGAAGGAATGCTGAAAAAGCTAAGTCCTAGCTTTTATTTAGGCTTAGGAGCTGTGATTGGTGATGGCAAACAAATTCTTTCATGGGTCCATGTCGATGATATCGTCGGCGCCTATTTATTTTTACTAAAGCGCCCTGAACTTACTGGCGCTTTAAACCTGACATCTCCAAATCCAGTCAGTCAGGCTGAATTTTCAAAAACGCTTGCTAAAACCATGCACCGCCCTTTTTTCCTGAAAATTCCAGGTATTTTAATTTCAAAACTATTTGGTGAAATGGGCGACTCTTTATTATTACAAGGACAAAGAGTCTTGCCCAAACGCCTTAATTATGAAGGTTATCAGTTTATCTATCCCGATTTAACTAGTGCTTTAAATCAGGAATTTAAGACCAAGGATTAAACCTGTAAATTATGTACCCAGCTTGACTGGAGTCGGGTTCTCTTCATTATAATAAAGTTCCGGTCCGTCTTCGCGACTAGGAGGTTGGTTTTCTACCTGGCGGATATGGGCAACATCCTCGTGGGGATCTAAGTCGCGGATAAAAGCAGTAATTTCTTCAACTTGCTTGTCCCGGCATAGCCTCGTATTTTGATATAAATTGTAGAGTTCACAAATTGCAACAATCAACCCAACAAGTGCAATAGCAACTCCTAAAGCAGCTATACCCCAAGGTCCCATTGCTAAAGTTGCAGTGCTCCAGATAGCGACGTGAATCGCCATTCCACCCATAGCCATTCCGCCAATTCCGGCAGTTAATCTAAGGCTGTTTGAAAAAATGTTCCAACCGCCTACTGCTCTGTGAGACGTTTCGGAATCTTCAATGTTCTTTTTAAAAGTAATGTAGTAACGAGATAGGCTGTCCCAATTTGTATTGGTACGACTAATTAAAGCGGTAGCTGCTGCTTGCAGAAAGTCGTCATAAAATTTGTGAGTATTTGTATGGGTGAGTTTTTTAAGTTCACGGACAGATTTTAGAAAATTTTTTCCCTTCTCAACCGTAATATCCCTTAATTTTTTTGCGTCACGATCAAGGTAAGAATTATTTAGAAAGGAGGCTTCTTTTTGTAATGCAGCCTGAAATACTTTTTCCCCAGATGAATCAAACAAAGACATAACTACTCCTTTTTCTTGTTTTATCAGTAATTTACGGTAGGAAATGTATCATGTTGTAAAAATCATTTCAAATATGCAGCGACAATGGGCGAATTCTTTAATTAGAAGTCATGTTTAATTTGGCTTTGAGCAAGCATTTCTTTAGACGATCGGATTGTGCGAAGTTGGCGAGATTCCAGATGTAATCAGCTTACATCGAACAAGGTTTTCCTTGTAGATTTTTGGGTAATAAGTTAATCAATTCAAGCTCTGGAAAAATCAAAAGCCATTGTCTTTGCAAGAGAAGATTGTTTAAGTGCGAGCGTTACTAGCCTGTCGATTCCAAGCGCAACGCCCGAGCAAGCAGGTAAACCATGCTTTAAAGCGGCGAGGAAATATTCATCGGGATTCGGTTCTGCTAATCCCTGATTGCGACGAATCGCAAGATCTTTCTGAAAACGCACAGCTTGCGAGCTTGCATCCGTTAACTCATGAAATCCATTAGCAAGTTCTACACCCTGAACATAAACCTCAAAGCGCTCTGCTACACCGTCTTTAATTTTTGCCAAAGCAGCTTGCGAGGCTGGAAAATCATAGACTGCGACAGGTGCTTCTTCTTTAGCCATTGCTGGCTCAACAATATGAGACATTAGCAAAAATAAATACTGATCGGGGTCTTCCTCGTTGGGCGTTAATACCTTGTCTAATTCAAAACGCTTCAAAGTTTGCTGAAATTGCTCAATTGTTGCAGTTAAAGGATCAAGCTGGCAGCTTTCAATGAAGACTTGCTGATAGGTTTTTCGAACCATGGGCTTTGCTTTAAGAGTAAGCTGTAAGAACAAATCAATTTCGTCCATCAATTGATGATGATTGATATTTAATTGATACCACTCAAGCATAGTAAATTCAGGATTATGCCAGCGTCCAAGTTCATCATCCCGAAAAACGCGCGCAAGCTGAAAAATTGGACCTGAACCGGCGGCTAAAAGGCGCTTCATATGGTATTCAGGTGAAGTTTGGAGATAAAAGGGATTGTTTCTGAACATTGCTTTAATGTTAGTGAGATAGACATCAGTAATTGGAAAACGTGACATTGCCGGCGTTTCCACTTCCATATAGCCTCGTTCATGAAAAAAATTTCTTATTATTTTCAGCAAATTAGCGCGTTGCTTTAACATTTCAATTGAGGCGGAAGGTTGCCAGAGGAGATCAACATTCATCAATAAAAAATTCCAAGCTCAAGGCGAGCGGCTTCGGTCATTCGTTCCTGTGACCAAGGCGGATCCCAAACTAATTCAACAGTACAATCGCTAATTCCTTCGACTTCATTGACTGCGCGCTCAACCGTTCCAGGAAAGGTTTGCGCTACGGGACAACCTGGAGTCGTCAGAGTCATTTGAATGTGGGCGTGCTGGTCGTCATTAATATTGATATCGTAAATTAAACCAAGATCATAAATATTCACCGGAATCTCGGGGTCAAAGACACCTTTTAAAGCAACTACTACTGCTTCTTTTAAGGCTTCATTATCCGGTTTTTTCTTAAATCCAAACATGATGATTACTCCGTGCTTACTGTGCCAGCATCTTTATTAAGGGCTGCTTCTAAAGTATGCCAGGCTAACGTTGCACATTTAACCCGAGCTGGATAGGCCTTCACACCGGCAAGTACAGCTAGTTTTTCCATGTCTTTTAAACTTGATTCCTCGTCTGAGGTTAACATGTTGTGAAACCGTAAAAATAAGTCATGGGCTTCGTCTAAGGTTTTACCGCGTAACGCTTCTGTCATTAAGGACGCTGAGGCTTGGGAAATTGCACAGCCTTGGCCTAAAAAACTAAGATCAGAGATTTTTTTATTATCAATTTTTAAGTAAATGGTTAATTTATCGCCGCAAAGTCTATTAAAACCATTCGCCTCTGAAGTCGCATCCTGCATTTCATGATGGTTACGCGGGTTACGGTTATGATCAATGATCATTTCCTGATAGAGTTCACGCAAATCAAACATTAGGCAAATACCTCTTTAACTTTGTGTAAAGCTTGAACGCAGCTATCAATTTCAGCAGTTGTATTATAAAAAGACATAGAAATACGCGTGGTTGCTGCCACATCATAAAAATCCATTAAAGGCATTGTACAATGATGGCCGCTGCGGATGGCTATACCGGCACTATCCAAAATGGTTCCAATATCATGGGAATGTATTTTTCCATGGACAAAAGAAACAATCGGCACTTTTTCTCTGGCAGTACCAATTATATTAAAGCCTTTAACCGATTCGATTGCTGCAGTGGCATATTCGAGCAAATGAGCTTCGTAAGCAGCTATGGCGTCCATATCCAACGACCAAAGATAATCAATGGCAGCACCTAAACCAATTGCACCGGAAATATTGGGTGTGCCTGCTTCCATTTTGTGGGGTAAGGGAGCATATTCGGTGGCTTCAAAGCTCACATAGCTAATCATTTCTCCGCCGCCTTGATAGGGCAACATATCATCTAATAAATGCTCTCTTCCCCAAAGAACACCAATGCCCGTTGGACCATACATTTTGTGACCGGAAAAGGCATAAAAATCACAGCCTAAGTCCTGAACATCAATCGGTAAATGAGCGGTGGCCTGAGCACCGTCCAAGAGAACCAAGGCACCTTTAGCATGGGCCATTTCAATCATTTGCTTGACTGGATTAATCGTGCCAAGGGAATTAGAGGCATAACTAATCGATACAAATTTTGTATTCTCAGTTAAGCGTTTTTCAAATTCATCTAAACGAATTTCTCCTTCAAGAGAAATAGGAGCGACTACCAGATTAGCACCTGTTTTTTTACAAACCATCTGCCAGGGCACTATGTTGGAATGATGTTCCATATGGCTAATTAAAATTTCTTCACCAGGCAAAATACGGGGCGCTACGAAACTTTGCGCAGCCATATTGATTGCTTCCGTTGCCCCGCGCACAAAAATACATTCATGCATGGACTTGGCATTGATAAAACGCCGCACCTTATCGCGGGCTGCTTCGTATTGTTGAGTGGCTCGCATGCTTAATGCATGAACACCGCGGTGCACGTTTGCATTATCAAAACAATAGTAATGGTTGATTGCATCAATCACTTCCTGTGGCTTTTGAGTAGTAGCGGCATTATCCAGATAGACTAAGGAATAGCCATTTATCTGTTGGTGAAGCGCAGGGAAATGGCTTCGAATTTCCTCGATATTCAATTTTTCAATTAAGGCTGCTGTTTCAATACTCATCCTTTACCCCAATTGCTCGTTTAATAAAGTTGCCATCCATTCAGCAAATGGCTTATCAGGAACAAGGCGTAAATTATTGGAGGCAAAGGCCTGCACTAAATATTTACTTGCCTCAGCCCGGCCAATTCCACGAGTAGCCAAATAAAATAAGGCATCCTCATCTAACTGTCCTACTGTTGCACCATGAGTACAAATTACATCATCAGCAAAGATTTCAAGCTGCGGCTTGGTATCAATTTCAGCATTGGCTGACAAAAGAATATTCTTATTCTGCTGTTTCGCCTGCGTTTGCTGAGCATCTTTAGCGACTATTACCTTTCCGTTAAACACAGCACGGGAGCGACCGTTTAATATGCCCTTATAATCTTGTTCGCTTTGGCAGTCAGGAACCAGATGATGGACGGTGGTGTGATGATCCATATGCTGACCTTCGGTTGGTGCATATATTCCATTCATCAAACAGGCTGCTTTTTCTTCTTTCAAGTATAAGGTCAAATCTGAGCGCACCAATTTACCGCCTAAGCTTAATGAATGGCTCTGAAACTGGCTGTTTGCTGCCTGTTGTGCTGAGAGATGTCCAATATGAAAAGCGGATTTACTTTCACGCTGAATTTTATAGTGAACTATTTTCGAATGTGCGGCTGCAAACAATTCAGTCATGGTATTAGTAAAATAACTGCAATTTTCAGCACCGAGAAACTCTTCAACGATTGTGGCTGAAGCGCCTTCTTCAGCAATAATCAAGCAGCGGTTATAAATAGCTTGGTTGTTTTGATCCTGCCAATAAGACAATAAAATAGGTTGTTCCACTGAAACACCCTCGGGCAGATAAATAAAAATACCGCAACCCAACATGGCAGTATTTAAAGCGTGAAAACCATGTTCATGGTGTAAGGCCTTCCCTAAATAGGATTTGATTTTATCGCCATGAGAGGTAAACGCTTCTGCTAAAGATTCAACGATTACGCCTGAAGGTAATTGACTGGAAAAGTCTGGATCAGGGAAAACCTGACCATTAATTATATTCAAACGTAAACCACTAGGAGAATCGGAATCAGCTTGTATTTCTCTTGGCTGATTTTTTTGCGGTTCGAAACGATGCTTTAAAAAGGAGTCAACCTGCGTGTATTTCCATTCTTCGTCATGGCGATTTGGGAAACCATAAGTAGCCAGTTCCCGTAACCCATCGCGCTGGATGTCGGCTAACCAGGGAATGGTAGAAAATTGCTCTTTCGCCTGTTGTTGGTAAAAATCTAGCGGTTCACTCATAAATGTTCCACCTCTTCGAGCCAACCATAACCTTTTTTCTCTAATTCATGCGCCAACGATTTGTCGCCTGATTTAACAATACGGCCGTTTGCTAAAACATGGATGAAATCAGGCTCAATATAATCCAGTAACCGTTGATAATGTGTCACTAAAATGATGGAACGATCAGCTGAGCGCATAGCATTTACGCCTTGCGAAATCACCCTTAAGGCATCGATATCCAAGCCTGAATCGGTTTCATCCAAAATAGCGAGGCAGGGTTCAAGCGCGATTAGCTGCAAAATTTCATTGCGCTTTTTTTCACCACCTGAAAACCCTTCATTGATCGATCGATAAAGAAAGCTTTCATCCATGTCTAAAAGTTTGCATTTTTCGCGTATAAAACTTAAAAAATCGATAGCATCCAGAGTATTTTTGCCCTGTCCTTTACGAACAGCATTCACTGAGGCTTTAAGAAAATTAATGTTTGTAACACCTGGAATTTCCACAGGATATTGAAAAGACATAAAAATCCCGGCACGCGCACGCTCTTCGGGTGTCAGCGGTAGCAAATCATTATCCCTATAATAAATTTCACCGCTAGTGACATCATAAGCAGGATGACCAGCTAAAACCTTGGACAAAGTCGATTTACCGGAACCATTAGGTCCCATAATGGCATGCACTTCCCCAGCTTTAACATTGAGGTTGATGCCTTTTAAAATGGGTTGCTCATTGATTGCAACATTTAAATCTTTGATATTTAACATATTAACCTACTGCCCCTTCCAGACTGATTCCTAGCAATTTAGTCGCTTCGACCGCGAACTCCATTGGTAATTCTTTTAAAACCTGTTTACAAAAACCATTGACGATCATGGAGACAGCGTCTTCCACATCGATTCCACGTTGTTGACAATAAAATAATTGGTCTTCAGAAATTTTCGAGGTAGTCGCCTCATGTTCCAATTGTGCTGTTGGGTTTTTAACTTCTATATAAGGAAAGGTATGAGCAGAACACTCAGAACCCATCAACATTGAATCGCATTGTGTGTAATTCCTGGCATTAGTTGCTGTTGGCGCGATGCGCACAAGACCTCTATAAGCATTATGGGCGCGCCCTGCACTGATACCTTTGGAAATAATTGTAGAGGAAGTGTTTTTACCCAGATGTATCATTTTGGTACCGGTATCCGCTTGTTGATAATTATTTGTTAGAGCAACGGAATAAAATTCACCAACAGAATCATCGCCTTGTAAAATAACACTTGGATATTTCCAGGTAATTGCAGATCCGGTTTCAATTTGCGTCCAGGAAATTTTGGAGCGCTTGCCACGGCAGACTCCGCGTTTGGTTACGAAATTATAGATACCGCCCTTGCCTTCTTTATCACCGGGATACCAGTTTTGAACCGTAGAATATTTTATCTGCGCATTGTCTAAAGCAACCAGTTCAACAACTGCAGCATGCAATTGATTTTCGTCGCGCATAGGTGCAGTGCAACCTTCTAAATAAGACACGTAACTATCTGAATCCGCAATGATAAGGGTTCGCTCAAATTGACCTGTTGAGGCGGCATTTATACGGAAATAAGTGGATAATTCCATTGGACAACGAACGCCTTTCGGAATATAGACAAAAGATCCATCACTGAAAACTGCTGAATTCAGCGCTGCATAAAAATTATCCCGATAGGGTACGACTGAGCCAAGATACTTCCGCATTAGTTCAGGATGCTTGTGAACGGCTTCTGAAAAAGGACAAAAAATCACACCGGCTTCGGCTAATTTTGCCTTGAAAGTTGTAGCAACTGAGACGCTATCAAAGACCGCATCAACTGCAACTCCGGCAAGCAATTCCTGCTCTCTTAAAGGAATACCCAGTTTTTCATAGGTGCGCAGCAATTCTGGATCGACTTCATCCAGGCTTTTTGGGCCGTCTTTTGAATTTTTTGGGGCCGAATAATAAGAGATAGATTGATAATCAATGGGTGGATAATGAACGCTAGACCACTTGGGTTGCGGCATGGTTAACCAGTATCTGAATGCTTGCAAGCGCCATTCTAGCAAAAATTCAGGCTCACCTTTTATCTCCGATAGGCGCCGAATAACTTCTTCATTTAGACCAGGCTCAAAGGTTTCTACTTCAATATCGGTCACAAAACCGTGTTGGTATTCCCTTTCAAGTAAGGTATTAATTTGCTCATTGCCTTTAGCCATGATTAACTCCACTCGCTAACTGTCTGATGCGCTCAAGATCAACCGATTTTAGAGCAGGTTTTGACAGGACTTCCAAACTCACCGAATCAAGTGCAGTCTCTATAGCTTGACTTATCAGACGCCAATTTCCTTGAATATGACAAACACCTTGTAAGGAGCATTCATTTAAGTGCAAACTGCATTCAGTCAATCCTAGCTGCTCTTCCAATGCAAAAATGATTTGCCCTAGGGATATCTCACTTGCGCAGCGCTGCAGTCGGTAACCACCACTAACACCACGTACAGAGGTTAATAAACCTGCTGCTGTTAGACGTTTTAATATTTTACTGACCGTTGGGATACTTAGATGCGTCTTTAGCGCTATGTCGCGGGCATTGCAGAGGGTTTCTCCCCTTTTTGCAAGATACACCATCACAACTGTTCCATAATCGGCCAATTTGCTGATGCGCAGCATACCACCCCCACATCGATTTATCTAGTACCAAATAGGTCTTGATTCTTATTACTCTAATAAGAAGCTTCTTAATTAGAATATAGTACCAAATTGGTTCTATATAAAACAAAAGGCGGATGATACCTTATTTTCAAGGGTTGTGGCAATGCGTTTAGAAGTTCAATTAGAAAATTCAAAAATTAATAATTAACTGACGCAGTAGAGACCATCAACAAACTGGGAAAAAGAACATTGAATAAAAATATTTTTCAAGTAACTCCTTTCAATAAACAACCTTATAAATGAAGCGCACACCATCTGTCTTAATATTCTCATAATGTTTTTCATTTATACTCTTAATATATATTTGGAGAATACGATGAACTATCTTGACTTACTTAATTGGTTACATGGGCTTAAGGTAAATAACCCAGAAAATAAAAAGCTTTTAGATAAAATTGAAAAAACTAATAAGTTCTTAAATAATGCAAAGGAATCTCAAGCTTATGCGCATATTATATCGTCGCTTGAAAAATTAATTTCGATTGATGCCCACTCGATGAAAATCAATTATCCACCAAACCAAACAGCTGGAATGTTAAAGGAAAAGCTTAGTAATTCTTCAGGAAAAGATGATTTTTTAAAAAGTTATAAACAAAATGTTAAAAAAGTGTTTGATTTATCAATTCTGTGCCATGAATATAAAACTCATTTAGAAAACGAAGCGCTCAAGGAAGAAGATAATTATTTTGAGCCAGGTTATTTAAACCAGGTTCTTCATTTATATCCAGAAGAATATGAAGAAATTTTTGACCCTAGTTTCAGAAAAATTATTAAAAAACATCAAATTGTATCAGAATTTTGTGGGATTCTTGATAATAAAAGCAATTCACCTGATGAGAAATTAACAAGTTTCAGGGAAGCATTGAAAGAAAATCGGGATACTATTGCGGACTCCAGAGATAATTATGGCATGATCTTTCTAAAAGCACTTGCAACTGTTTTCTCAGGCGGCCTCGCATGGGCCGCGGGAATTTGGGAAGTTAAAGGTGAATTGGTTGCTGAAGATTTAGATGAAATTTCCAAGTTTAATCCTGGCAATTAATCTCCGTAGTGGATTAAATAAAACCAACCCTTTTATATTGAATTTATAGATTAGCGTCTTAGCTTTGTTTACCTTGGTTAATAATATTGCCTATAAAGCCGTGGTATTTGGACAAAAAATTTATTATTTATTTGATAGAAGATATTGGAAAATTGCTTCCATTCTGGGGCATCCAAAAAAGAACAAAATTTGAACATTGACAGGATAATTTATAGCGTTATAATTGCCAATTTATTTTGAATCAGGATGGAAATGAAAAAATCGGTATTAAAGTTTGTTTCTAACACACTTCTATTTTTAAGCATCGCCACCACATCTTATGCGGAACCACCAAATCTATCCATCCTGACTTCTGAGGTCAAGGCTTATCATGATTCCGGTCTTTATGAGAAAGAGCTAGCTAAAGCGATATCTCAAGCACAAAATTATATTCTTAAGCAAGCAGAACTTAATGAGAAAAGTACTAAAGCCAAAAAGTTGGCAGTGATTCTTGATATTGATGAAACTAGCTTGTCAAACTATAAGTACATGGAAAAACGTGCTTTCCTGGCAACTCACAATCAACTTCATAAAGAAATACTTGCAGCAGATGCGCCAGCAATTCGTCCGATGCTCTCTTTGTATAACAAAGCTCGTAAAAAGGGCATAGCTGTTTTTTTTGTGACTGGAAGACCCCAAATTGAATTAAATCCCACTAAATACAATTTGTTGCGAGCTGGATATAAGGATTGGAAAGGTCTTTATTTAAAGCCAGATAACTATAAAGAGTCATCCATCATTCCGTTTAAGTCGCAAATAAGAAAATCATTAACCGAGCAAGGCTACACGATTGTTGCATCCATTGGTGATCAATTCAGCGATATCACAGGTGGATATCTTCAAAAAGGATTTAAATTACCTAATCCCTATTATTTCCTGCCTTAATCAAAGAGCGGGGGTTAAACCCCCGCTGATTTTCATTTTATAAAAGCATTATCTTTGGTGAAACTTTGTTTTTGTCAATTAGACCTATAACGCAAGTAAAGGATTATTTTTGGCCTTCATGTAGGCTAATGCAGACCAATTAGATTATTAATTGAGCTTGATAGTCAAATATAGATCACGTATACTTGCTTTTTCGAAGTATGAGTAAAAGGTCATGCAAGAACGATTTGAGACGTATATAAGCAAGATTCAGAATCGAAAGGAAGGAATGGAAAAAAAGCGCTATCTTCCAAGTGTATCCTATGGTGTTTTTTTTACTTATCAACCACCCTATAAGTTAACTAAAATGGAACAATTTTTAGAGCACTTAAAAATATATGAGACAAAAACAAGAGCTTTAATCAAAAACGATCCAGAAAATAAAAAATTTTATGAGGAGCATTATAGGTCAGTTATTGACTTACTAGAAAAAATGGAGCAAACCGAACAATCTGAAAGAGACTTTACTCTGGTTACACCACAAACAGAATATATAAAAAAATTCCCACAAATATACGAAAAATCGAAGCCTAATCCATTGCCAATTTTGCTTAGTGGTCTTACTTTGCTAGCTGTCTTGACTATATCAATTCTTATAGCAATGTTAATCTTGGGACCCCAAATACTGCTACTTGCTTTACTTGCTACCCTGTTAACTGCTCTTCTCATTATGACAGTAGCAACATGTATAACAATTTTGGCTGCTGATGCCCCTGATGAACCCTTGGCCAACTCGTATTTAGCCGGCAAGGCCTTTAATTGTAACTTATTAGAAGAAGCTTATACGGAGTTGCACCAAGAAGTAGACAGCGCCAATGATGCGGTTATTTTTGCTGAGCCTCTATCGCGAATTAAATAACTTTATCATTAGAGGAAGGAGCCTTACGGCTCCGACATAATAAAGGTTCAACCTATAGATATATAAGTTCAGCCAGTTTGTTGATTAAATAAACAAAATCGAGTCAGATTTTATATCATGCAAAATCCTTAAGCTTGTGTCTAATCCGGTAAACTATAATGCACTTCAATAATCTCATACTCCACCAAACCACCAGGTGTCTGTACAGCCACAACATCATCGACCTGTTTTCCAATTAAGGCTCTGCCAATTGGTGAGCTGTAGGAAATTTTGTTTATTTTTATATCGGCTTCATCTTCACCAACGATTTGATAGGTAATTTCTGCATCGTTTTGTAAATGGCATAACTGCACGATCGCTCCAAAAACAACTTTGCCATTATTTGGCAATTTTGAGATATCTACAATCTGACAATGAGATAATCGAGCTTCAATTTCCTGAATTCGTCCCTCATTAAAACTTTGCTGTTCGCGGGCAGCATGGTATTCAGCGTTTTCTTTCAAATCACCATGGGCACGCGCGGTTGCAATTGCTTCAACAATTCGTGGTCTTTCTATGGTTTTTAAGCGATGAAGTTCTTTTTTAAGGGCTTCAGCCCCCTGAACTGTCATAGGATGTTTGTGCATATCCACCTCTAATGTAAATCTTGTAACCGGGTAACGGTTTTCCTGTCTTCATATTTCATTGCCAAACAAGCCGCTTCAGCGCCAGATAAAGTAGTTGTATAGCTCACTTTATGCTGCAACGCGTTGCGTCTTATTGCAAACGAATCGGCTATCGCCGATTTTCCTTCCGTTGTGTTTACAATAAAATCGATCTCATTATTTTTAATCAAATCTACTACATGTGGTCTGCCTTCCGCAACCTTAAAAACTCGCCTGCACTCGATCCCGGCCGCCTGTAAAACCAAGGCGGTTCCTCTGGTCGCTATGATTTCAAAGCCTAATTGGATAAGTCGTTTTGCTATCTCACCTACCCGAGTTTTATCCGCATCACGCACAGAGACAAAGGCGCGCCTTCGTTTCACAATATTACACCCAGCCCCTAACTGTGCTTTAGCATAGGCTTGGCCAAAACGACGCGCAATTCCCATTACTTCTCCAGTTGATTTCATTTCTGGACCTAAAATAGAATCGACCCCGGAAAATTTAATGAAGGGAAAAACAGGTAATTTAATTGAATAAAAAGCGGGCATGGGATAATGCTGACTTAACCCCTGTTGTTTCAGGCTTTGACCTACCTTACATTTCGCCGCAATTTTGGCTAACGGAAGGCCAGTCGCTTTCGAGACGAAAGGAACGGTGCGGGAGGCGCGAGGATTCACTTCAAGTACATAAATATCATCAGCCTGAATAGCAAACTGAGCATTGATCAAGCCTATTACTTTGAGTTTTAAGGCCATCTGGCGCAGCTGTTCAATTAAATCCTGTTGAACGACTACCGATAAACTATAAGGGGGTAAGGTGCAGGCTGAATCGCCAGAATGGATTCCTGCCTCTTCAATGTGTTCCATTATTGCGCCAATCATCACGTCTTCACCGTCGCAAATGGCGTCGATATCGACTTCAATGGCATCATTTAAGAATTTATCCAAAAGTACTGGCGAATCATTTGAGACTTCAACAGCATGCGCTAAATAGTGGCGCAGGTCCTCTTCCTGATAAACCACTTCCATCGCACGTCCTCCCAATACATAAGAAGGTCGAACTACGAGTGGATAACCAATTCGCTTTGCCAGTTCAATGGCTTCTTCTTCAGAGCGAACAGTGCCATTTGCAGGTTGATGCAGACCCAATTCGGCAACAAGTTTTTGAAAACGTTCTCGGTCTTCAGCTTGATCAATTGCATCAGGCGAGGTGCCAATTATTGTTACGCCATTTGCCTCTAGAGCTCTTGCTAACTTAAGCGGAGTTTGACCGCCATAATGCACAATTACTCCGGCTGGTTTTTCAATGGCAACAATGGATAAAACATCTTCAAGGGTCACAGGCTCAAAATAGAGGCGATCTGAGGTATCAAAATCAGTAGAAACCGTTTCTGGGTTACAGTTAATCATGATTGTCTGATAACCGAGTTCCCGTAGCGCCATCGCTGCATGCACGCAACAATAATCGAATTCGATACCCTGACCTATTCGATTAGGCCCGCCGCCGAGAATAATAATTTTTTTCTCATTATTTTCAGGACGCGCTTCGCATACATTTTCATAACAAGAATAAAGATAGGCCGTATCACTAGGAAATTCACCAGCGCAGGAATCGATACGTTTATAAACAGGTCTAACCCCAAGTTTTAATCGGAAATCTCTTAACTGATCTTCTGTACAGAAAAAGAGGTTAGCGAGATAGGCATCGGCAAAGCCTCGTTTTTTTAAGAAACGCATTGTTTCTGCATCAATTTCGGTAATCGATTTACCAGCAACTGATTGCTCAATTTGAACCAATTCCTGAATCTGAGCAAGAAACCAGGGATCTACTTTGGATTCCTGATGAATTTCTTCAAGAGGAATACCATAACGAAAAGCATCCGCAATATACCAAAGCCTATCCGGCGTTGGTTCAAGAAGATGGCTTCTCAAGCGCTCCCCGTCCATCTCTTTTTTCAATAAGGAATTCAAACCAAAACGACCAATTTCCAGACCTCGGATTGCTTTTTGCAAAGACTCCTGGAAATTGGAACCAATAGCCATTACCTCACCGACTGATTTCATTTGAGTCGTTAAGGTTTTTGGTGTTTGTGGAAACTTGTCAAAATTGAAGCGAGGTATTTTGGTCACTACGTAATCAATACTGGGCTCGAAAGAAGCAGGTGTTTTACCGCCGGTTATTTCGTTTTCCAATTCATCAAGCGTATAACCAACTGCTAATTTCGCCGCAATCTTGGCAATGGGAAAACCAGTAGCTTTAGACGCAAGTGCCGAGCTTCGGGAGACTCGTGGATTCATTTCAACTACCAACATTCGACCGTCAGCAGGATTAATAGCAAACTGAACATTCGAGCCACCCGTATCAACACCAACAGCTCGTAAAACCTTAATAGCGGCGTTGCGCATGCGCTGATATTCTTTATCGGTAAGTGTTTGTGCAGGCGCTACGGTGATTGAATCGCCGGTATGAACGCCCATTGGATCAAAATTTTCAATCGTACAGACAATAATGCAATTATCATTTTTGTCGCGAACAACTTCCATTTCAAACTCTTTCCAGCCTAAAACCGATTCATCAATTAACAATTCATGAGTAGGCGAAAGTTCTAATCCACGTGAACAAATTTCTTCAAATTCTTCACAGTTGTAAGCTATACCCCCGCCGGATCCACCCATGGTAAATGAAGGCCTTATTATTGCCGGATAACCTAGTTGAGCTTGAACTTGAAATGCCTCTTCAAGACTATGTGCGATTGCAGAGCGTGGCATCTCTAAACCAATTTTTTTCATTAATTGACGGAATTTTTCCCGGTCTTCCGCTTTATCTATAGCCTCTCGGGTTGCACCAATCATTTCAACAGAATATTTTTCCAATATTCCTTCTCTCACTAAATCGAGTGCACAATTGAGGGCCGTTTGGCCACCCATTGTAGGTAGCAAAGCATCGGGACGTTCTTTTTCAATAATTTGTGCAACTTCCTGCCAATGTACAGGCTCGATATAAGTTGCATCTGCCAATTCGGGATCAGTCATAATTGTTGCTGGATTGGAATTGACTAAAATAATCCGGTAGCCTTCTTCTTTCAAAGCGCGGATAGCTTGAGTACCTGAATAGTCAAATTCACAGGCTTGACCAATAACGATGGGGCCGGCACCAAGGATGAGGATGGATTTAATATCAGAACGTTTAGGCATGATCACTTAAAAGATAGATAAAGTGGCCTATTTTACCCAGTTTTACCCTATGATTATATAGTTTGAGTTTTGAATTATTAACAATCACCCTTAATTTTCGCCCAGGTTTTACCC
The DNA here is from genome assembly GCA_013697955.1 of Tatlockia sp. Classification (GTDB taxonomy): domain Bacteria; phylum Pseudomonadota; class Gammaproteobacteria; order Legionellales; family Legionellaceae; genus Tatlockia. The sequence goes on from JACCVV010000012.1 coordinate 59,971, forward strand.
AATATTTCATGCATGGCAATACTTAAGTAAAAAAGATTATGCGTATTGGGTAAATAACGAATTGGCCATAGTTTGTCATTCCAATAAAAAGTGTAATCAGTTGGAGCAGCAATAGGATTTAACCCATAGGTTCGGCAAAGGCAAAGAGAACGCGGCATATGTATGGCAGAAGTCACTAGATAGAAGGGTTCATCATGAATAAGCTGCTTAATTGCTTTAATTTGACCTATTGTGTTTTTTGAAGTCTTTTCTAATACCAGGTCTTTTGCTGGAATCTTAAACCAGATTGCGAGTTCTGCTAAATTAGTTGCTTCAGGAATTTCATAGTCAAAACCACCGCCGGATAGAAGTATTTTACTTTGCGGTAATTGTCGATAAATCCGCAAACCCTCGATTAAGCGTTTAATTCCGCTACCATAAACGAGGTCGTTTATTGGGAAATTTTTTATTTCAGCCTGACCCGCACTTAATACCACAACCCAATGGATATTTTGAGAAACATTGGTAACGGGCGGATATGGATTTTCCAGTTTATGGGTTAAACCATAAGCAAGCCAACCCGAACTAAAAACAATTAAGAGGATGAAAAGGGATAAAAATCCATAGCGCAGGATTGCTCTAGCAGGAGAACGCCATAATAGAATTAAAAAAAAAGCAAATAATAAAATAATAAGAAAAATAGGATTAAGTATTAATTCAAGCAAATGTCTAAAAACATAGGCCACGCTGCTACCTCACCCTTCGCATTAAATAAAGACCTAAAAAGGCAAACAAAATGGTAGGACCAATGGCAGCCAATTCTGCGGGCCATTGCAACATTAGGCTTACCGGTCCAAAAAATCGATTCATAATATAAAAACCAAAACCAATAGCTGCGCCTACCATTAATTTGGAACCAATGGTAGATGATCTTAGAGGCCCAAAAATAAAAGGAATTGCAAGGATCATCATAACTGCAGTAGTCAGCGGTTGTGTAATCCGCTGCCAAAATGCGAGCCGGTAATTAAAGTCATTCACATTACCAAGCCGTTGAGCTTTTAAAATTTGACGAAGTTGATGGAGGGTCATTTCATCAGGATTCGTTGAGCTGACCCGTAAAATCTTTGGCTTAACAGAAACATCCCAAATCATCTCAGGTATCATGCGCGTTTGTGTGCGATCATCATTAAAAAGAGTTTCATTCACAATGTGAGCGACCCAATGGTCCCCATTATAATCAATCTTGTTTATAAAACGGGCAACTCGTAATTGATGTTTATCATCAAAATGAAATTGATGCACAAACATCAAACTATCACCAACCAGTACCGTATGGATGAAGATGAAATCATTTTGATGGCGTAACCATACGCCATGTGTTGTGCGCAAAGCTTGCCCCTTGCTTAGCGCTTCGGTCTTCACGTCACTTGCATAGTGAGCAAGTTTAGGCACCAACGTTTCGCCTATTAAAGTTACAAGAAAAATAACAATCATGGCTGCTTTTAAAACAGCTAAAGTAACTTGGCCTATAGACATGCCAGCAGCACGCATCACAAGCAACTCACGATTATTAGCTAATATCCCCAAACCTATCAAACAACCCAGTAAGCTAGCCATTGGCATAAAGAGATATACTTGATAAGGCAATTGTAAAAGTACAAAAAAAGCAGCCTGAAGAAAGGTAAAATCAGCCTTGCCCAGATCGCCAATCTGATTCACAAAAAGAATAAAAATTTGCAATCCACTTAAGACTAACGTGACTAAAGCAATAGAGGCAAGAACCGTTTTGGATATGTAGCGATCAAGTAATTTCATGACAATTTCACCCGATTACGCCAGATTAATAACAATCCTAATAAAGCAACAGTTAGATGCAGCCACCACATTCCTACCCACCAGGGTATTTTTCCACTAGTAATCCAGTCTCTGGAAACAAAAATGAAATTGGCATAAATAATGTAAACAAGAATTGCTGGTAATAATTTCGCATATTTACCGTCTCTGGGATTAATTCTACTTAGAGGAACAGCAACAAGGGTTAATACAAAAACCATTATCGGTACGGCCAAACGCCATTGTAATTCCGCTGCTTTTGCCTTATCGGGGTTATTAAAAGGTAGAAGACTCGCAAAAGAGGCAGTGCGCAAATCGTTTTCAAGTTCGGCTATTTGAGGATGAGGTAGACGAACATTGGTCTGATCAAACTTAGCGACCTGAAAATTAGCCAAACCAGGAATGCCTTGATAGGCAAAACCCTTCTGTAAAATCAGATAATCTTCTTTGCTTTTTGGATCATCTTGAACAAAGGCTTTTTCAGCCGATAAAAGTTCCCATTGCATTAATGAGTTGACGAGGTTAAACCGTGCAATAAATACATTTTTAGCCTTACTATGGTCCCTGCTCATTGATTCAACATAGAAAACCTTCTGTCCCATTGCCATAAAACGCCCTGGCGTTATGACCTGAATTAAGGTTTGCGCACCGGTTGTTTTTAAAAGCCTCGCCCGTTCCATTGATATTAAAGGACTGCCCCAGACCATAATAATCGTGACTACTACAAAAACGAGACTTGCTAAAACAAAACTATGTTTAAGCAATTGCGAAGGCCCATAACCGCAGGCTTGCAAAACTGTCATTTCACTTTCTGCATACAAGCGCCCATAGGCAACCAGTATTGCAACATAAAAACCAAGCGGCAGAAGTAGGCTCATTAAATTAGGAAGCTCTAACATCATCAGCTTCATTATAATCATGAAGGGGAATTGACCAAGGGCTGCCCGGTTTAGGTAGGACACAAACTGGTTAGACATGAAAATTAGCAACAGAATAACGGTTAAACCCGCCAAAGTAATAAAAACTTCTTTTGCCAAATATCGGAAAATCAACACGACTTTATTCTCTGCTTCATTAAAAGAGCGCTGCTTGTGCGCGCATTATATACTTTTTGCTATCAGGATTGACAAATGGATTTTACGAAGCGCGGACAATTAAATTTTTTGGTGCGCCAGCCTTCTAGTAATGTCATTAGACCCTAGGTAAACTAGCAGTTTTTGTCACGGGAATCAAAAATGAATTATGGACTTCTGGAAGCCGCAGATTTAAAATCTAGCGAATGTTTGGTTCTCGGTCTATTTGCAGACAGTGGTTTTCCTGATATTGCCAAAGAGTTGGATAAACAGCATCAACAGATAATAAGCCGCTTATTTACAAAACTAAAAGATGCAGGCGATTCCTTATGGCAGTCTGATATTGATGGACATAGCCTTTTCCTCATTAATTGCGGTAAAAATTCCGAGTTCAAATCTAATAAACTTCGAAAATACCTTGAACAAATTTTGCCAGCATTAATTAAACAAAAAATTGGTTCAGCCAGTTTCTGTCTTCCTGAACTTGTGGATCACAATGCCGATTGGCAAGTGAAGCAGATGCTCCTCCAGATTGATAGCGAACTTTATCACCTGTCTGATTTCAAATCCCAAGGCAAAAAAATACCTCAACTTAAATCAGTTCAAATTTATCTTCCAGGTGCCACAGAAAAAGCCCTTGAAGAGGCTCAGGTACTAGCCGAGGGAATCCATTTAACTCGAACTTTAGCTGATTTGCCTGCGAATGTTTGCACACCAACTTATATGGCAGAGCAGGCAAAACTCTTAGCCAAGGTTAATGAAAATCTTTCAGTTAAAATTATGGGTCCCAAAGACATGAAAGCTATGGGGATGGGTGCTTTTCTTGCTGTTGCACAAGGTAGCTCAGAAGAACCCCGTTTGATTGAAATTCAATACAGAGGCGCTGGCAATGAAAGCCCGCCAATCGTTTTAGTGGGCAAAGGAATTACCTTCGATTCTGGCGGTTTAACGCTAAAACCGGGCAACTGTATGGATGAAATGAAATACGATATGGCAGGAGCCGCAAGTGTAATGGGGGCTTTACAAGTTTGCGCCGCATTGAAATTACCAATTAACCTTGTTGGCCTTGCAGCCTGTGCAGAAAACATGCCGAGTGGAAATGCTGTCAAACCAGGTGATATTGTTGCTAGCATGTCAGGCCAAACAATAGAAATTTTAAATACTGACGCCGAAGGTCGATTAGTCCTTGCTGATGCCCTTACCTATGCCGAGCGCTTCAAACCAGAATTGGTTATCGACTTGGCCACTTTAACCGGTGCCATTATTGTAGCCCTTGGCACTGTCCATTCAGGATTTATGACCGAAGATGAAAATTTAGCAGAGCAAATTCTTAAAGCTGCCAAAGAGAGTGATGAAAAAATATGGCGCATGCCCTTAGATGAGGATTATCAAAAAGAATTGGATAGCCCAATTGCAGATATGATTAATGCGTCTTTTGACCGTTTCGCAGGTGCAATTACAGCCGCCTGTTTTCTTTCACGATATACAAAAAAATATCGCTGGGCCCATATTGATATCGCAGGAACTGCCTGGATCTCTGGTAAAAAAAGGAAAGCCACAGGCCGGCCTGTAAACTTACTCGTTCAGTTAGTACGCCATGCCATCAATTCGCGTTGACTTTTACTTACTAGCCGACAGTGAAGTAGAAGAGCTTAAGCTCTTTGCCTGTCGATTGCTTGAGAAAGCCTATGCCCGCGGCCATCGCGTGTTTGTTTATTGTGCTAATCAGTTAGAAGCGGAAAGTCTTGACGAATTACTTTGGACTTTCAAAGACAACTCATTTATCCCGCATAATTTACAAGGTGAAGGCCCTGAGCCACCGCCACCCATTCAAATTGGTTACCAAAATGAACCGCGCGGATTTAATGACATATTAATCAATTTGCACGGTGAAATTCCGGAATTTCATTCTCGTTTTCGCCGTATCATTGAGATTGTTGCAAATAATGAGAATGCTAAGGAATTGAGTCGCGCTCATTATCGCGAATATCGGGCAAAAAAATATGAGATTCAAACTCATGAGATTACGGAGCGAAGCGCTTCGACTTAGAATTACTAATTAAGCAAACTACTCATTATCAATCTTAATCTTTCTATAAATTTTCAATCTGAATAAATAATATCAATGGTATATTGACATCGCTTAATTTGGCTAATTAGAAATGGTAAACGATACTTTCTTTTGTAATTACATTATTAACTTTGATGTAAACGCTAATGTGATCTGTTAATTCAGTCTTAGCGGTAATTATGAAACTGGTATATGCGAACTTTATCTGTTCCTCGGTAAATGCGAACCTTAAACTGAAAAACATTAGGGAGAGAAAACGATTTATTTACTAAAATTTCTGGATTAAATGAGTGACCAAATCTACATGCTTCTTTTTGAATTTTCCTATGGTGAGCATTGGTCAATTTCTCTTGATAACCTCGTTAAAGACTTTACTGGTGACCTTAGATATTTACTGGATTTAGAAAAAATAAGACTGAATTTTCAAATATTGTTGATCCCATTACCTGTGGGAACAGCCCTATTTACGAGAACAATCGTTCAAGCATTTAGGTTACAACCAAATTTTTAATTTCATTTAAGCTGCTCTCTGCAGCTTAATTTATAAACATGACGTCAAACGAAATCCTAAAGCCCTTAATCATTTTGCTAAAAGATTTACTCAAATATTTGCTCTTGACCTAATATCAACATAAAGCAGTGTTCAATATTTTTTATAAACTTTCCCCAAATAATGCATTAATGCTCGCAAGCCCATAGCTTCCCCTCCTTCGGGTCTACCAGGTTTATTTCCTAAATTCCAAGCCATAATGTCGAAATGAACCCAGGGCAAGTTTTTCGTTACAAAATGCTGCAAAAAAAGCGCTGCGGTGATCGCACCGGCATAGGGAGAAGGAGCCAGGTTAGATAGATCAGCGATTGGGGATTCAATCATTGATTCATAACCTGCAAACAAAGGTAAACGCCAGATGGGGTCATTAATGGCTAAAGCTGATTCAGATAATTCTTGAGCAAGACGGTCATCATTTGAAAACATTGCCGCGATTTCAGTTCCAACAGCGACCCGGGCAGCACCTGTTAAAGTAGAAAAATCAATCAGCAAATCAGGCTTTTCTTCGCATGCCTTTGCTATTGCATCAGCCAAAATAAGGCGCCCTTCTGCATCGGTATTTGCAACTTCAACGGTCAAACCATTGTACATCGTGATTACATCACCCGGTCTGTAGGAATCTGGACCAATGGAATTTTCCACTGCTGGAATATAGACCAACAAATTAACTGGCAAATTTTGCGACATAATCGATTGTGCCAAACCGATGACATGAGCAGCGCCGCCCATGTCTTTTTTCATTAGTCGCATACCATCACAGGGCTTGATATCGAGACCACCGCTATCAAAGCAAACGCCTTTGCCAATCAAGCAAAGACGTGGATCTTTTGGAGAACCCCAATTTAAATACAATAAACGTGGCGCTTTAGCCGAGGCACGACCAACGGTATGAATTGCTTCAAAGTGAGCCGAAAGTAATTCATCGCCGACCCATTCTTTAAAGTCTGCCCCAAATTCATGGGCTAAATTTTCCAAAACCGAGGATAATTCGGCGGGACCTAAATTATTTGTTGGCGTATTAATAAGGTCTCTAACTAAATAAACCGCTTTGGATTCGGCAATAATCTCATCAAAACCCTCTTCATTAACCACAAGGACACGATGAGATAAAGTCTGTTTTTTATAGACAGAAAAACGGTATTGCGCCAAAGACCAAATAACTTTCGCGGTATGCGACACGTTTTGCTGCGGTAAAAAACTTGCGGCTGGCAATCGAGTTGCTGCAACTGCAAGAGCAAGCATTTGATTTCCTTCACCAGTACCAAGATAAGCTTTTGACAGCTGTCCATCATTGGTAGTAATAAGACATACCTCGCCAGGCTTGCCTGAAAATTGCGCGAGTTTAAAATGATTGTTTTCTTGTTGAGTGAAGGTTTCTATGCCTAGCTCATATTGATTTTTGGTTAGTAAAATTAAGGGGATTGACCCATCAGAGTTGGTTGTATAAAACATTTCTGGCTGCATAAATTACTCCTTCAGCTGACCACGAAATTGGGCTAAACGAATACCGCTTAAACGCAAAATCGTAAAATAAATAAGCATCGCTACAAAAACGTGAGAAACTAATAAAAGCAAGCGCATTGGTGCCGAATGATCTAACCAATAATTGATATCAGCAGCCATAAAATAGAGATAAATGGTAATTGCTAAATTAGCCACCAATAATTGCAATATAAACTTCCACCAGCCTTTGGCAGGATTATAAATACCACGTCGCTTTAGCAAAACTAATAAAGTTACACAATTCACATAGCCTGCCAAAGCAGAGGCCAATGCCAGACCAGCATGAGCAAGCGGCCATATCAAAAAGGCACAAAGAATAGAATTAACCACCATTGCCAAAGCACCGACCTTAACAGGCGTTTTAATATCCTGACGCGCATAAAATCCTGAGGCGAGCACTTTAACCAACATAAAAGCAGGCACACCTAAAGCAAGAGCAATAAGGCTTTTTTGGGTTTGCACAAGATCATTTAAAGAAAAGGCGCCATAGGTAAAACAACTAGCTATAAGCGGCATAGAAAACATTGCCAGGCCAAGACCAGAAGGAACTCCGATTAATAAAAGGCTTCGTATTCCCCAATCCAAGGCTCGCGAAAAATTCTCAATGCTCTCATCCGCATGTCGTCTTGATAAATGGGGCAAGATTACCGTTGCTATCGCCACCCCAAATACGCCTAAGGGAAAGTCTGTAAGTCTGTCGGTGTAATAAAGCCAGGTTACCGATCCCACCTTTAAAAATGAGGCAAAAATAGAATCGACCATGAGATTCAATTGGGCAATGGATACGCCGAATAAAGCAGGAACCATTAGTTTAAGCACTCGCCTGACGCCAGGATCAGACCATCCCATTTTTGGTTTTACCAATAATCTGCGCTGATAAAGAAAGGGAATTTGAAAGAGGAATTGTAAGAGGCCTGCAATAAGAACTCCCCATGCCAATCCCAAAACAGGGTGACCCAAGGTAGGACTTAAATAGATCGCTGCCAAAATCATACAGATGTTTAAAATAACAGGAGTAAAAGCCGGAACCCCAAAATAGCCATAGGTATTTAAAACAGCCCCTGCCATCGCTGTCATTGAAACCAACATTAAAAAAGGAAAAGTCAATCGCAACATTTGAGTAGCGAGCTCGGTACGCATGCTATGCTCGCCAAAGCCTGGTGCAAAGACAAAAATTATGAATGGCGCTATTAAGACACCTAAAACAGTTACCAAAGAGAGGACAGCACCTAACTGTCCAGCAATTCGCGCTATAAAAACTCGAACATCATCCACAGAGCGCGTTTGCTGATATTCAGCAAGCACAGGCACAAAAGCTTGGGAAAAAGCGCCCTCGGCAAAAAGCCTTCTCATAAAGTTAGGAATTCTGAAGGCCACATAAAAAGCATCCATTGCAGCTTGGGCGCCAAATAATTGGGCAATTACCATATCGCGTATAAAGCCCATCATTCTTGATATCAGAGTCATTATTGATACTAAAGAGGTGGAGCGCAGCAGGCTTTGACGTTTAGGTACCATTGTTTCAATCGCAGACATAGTTCAAATTAATATAACGAAAGCTCTATAATATACCTGTTAAGTTAAAATTTTACGATTTTGGGAAAGAATTTTTGGTTAACATTAATATAACTTTAAAAATTGGTAGATTTTTTATAATTTAACTCGAAAGCTAGGTTATTGCATATTGACAAATTCTATTGTATTGGGCATGATCTCAGTTTTTTGTGATATCCAAAAGAAGTGGAGATGTTTAAGTGGCAAATATTAAATCAGCGATCAAACGTGCTAAACAAAACGTAAAACTGCGTCAACATAACGCTAGTGCACGCTCAATGTACCGCACCTACGTAAAAAATGTTCTGAAAGCTGTCGAAACTGGTGACCAAGAAGCTGCTCGTGCAGCGTATGCTAAAGCTCAACCTATTATTGATAAAGCAGCCGGTAAAGGATTGATCCATAAAAATAAAGCTGCCCGCATTAAAAGCCGCCTCGGCGCTCGCGTCAAAGCTATGGCTGCTTAATCCGGCGTTTCCGTCGCTCTAAGTCCGTAAACACCCGAACCGGTTTAATTCCGGTTCGGTTCTTCTTCTTAGCCTTCTATATTTCATTAACTTCTCTTTTTCTTATTTCTCTTAGGTCGCAATCAAGCAAATTCGAGTTTTTGACTAAATTATTAAATTCATGCTTGAAAAAATTTATCTCCCCCTCTTTCAAAGCAGACAATCACTTACTACCAATCGGTGTGATCCTCACTTTAATGGGTGAACCTATTCATCCTATTTATAAATGCATTATTTGAACATCCTCAAATCAAGTTGCCTCAAGCTGATATAGCTTAAAAATACTATCTGCTCACTGAATGTCTAAAAATAACAGTAGGAAAAGTCGATTCAATTTATTCTGATTATCTAAAGTCCTATTTTGAGAAATATTTAACCATTATAAGAAATTATAGCTTGTTGATTTTAAATTAAAATTAAACCATATATTTTAAAATATTACCTATATGGAGCTTTTTCACCCATATTGATCTTTTTTTGTGATATGATAGAACTCATTTAACTTTTAAATTTTAATGGGTTTGATGCTAACGAAGATTGAATTATTTTTAACAAGCCTTAATAACAAAGCTGCTGATTATCAACTTGATAGCAAAACTTTGTTACAAATTAATGCGCTTTACACAATGAGCACAAAAGAAAACCAAGATTATCTGGTAAAAAATCTTGGGAAACGACTTTCTATTGATCCGGAAGATTTAGGAATAAGGCTTGATTTTCTTAGTGAAACCCCTGATTCACAAACACATAATAGTTCCTTAGAATTAATTTGCGCTGCTCAGCGTAAAGCTGAGGACGAAAAAATAGAACATTTCAAGGTAAAAGCTATTAAACAAGTACCTATATTAGTTCAAGTTGAAGCAACACGTTGTAACTGGCTTGAATTGATTCGTCGCTTTGAAAAAAAAGAACATAAGTACATAACTCGTCCATTCATATTGGTCAGTTTCAGTACAATATTGAAGATTTCGCTGGAACAATTAGAAAATGATACCCTAAGAAAACAATCCAAGCGGGAAGTAAAAATTGAAATTTCTCCTTCTCATACCCCACATTTAAAAATAGCTAATTTTAAGAAAAAAGAAGGTGGTGAAAACCCACTTATATTGAATGCTTCAAGCTCAGAAGAAAGCAAGCTGCATTCACCCCTACGGAAAACAGGAGTTCGGATAACAGAATTGAGTCCTGTCGTTCCTGAACGGGGATACCAAGAGGTTTATGCAACACCAGGTAAGACAAAGGTTAGACCATTTTTCTCCAATGATTGCGGAACACTTTTCAAGCCCCTTACTCCCTATGGAACTAAAACGGAACAAGGGATGGTCAATACCACCAAATCTCAACGCTTTTTTATTGAAAAAAAGGTACCACGGATTAATTTTGATCGACCCGATACAATAAGCTTTACGGCCACCTTAGAAAAACTAAAAAACCGACAAGGAACCAAACGAAGGTTGGGACAAAAGCAGTTAATGGGCGCTAGCTGTTGCGATGTATTTAAAGCCCACGGCAGTGAAGAATTAATTACAATTAATGGACGTGATTACCACTGGTCACATTTAATTGCTTATTTTCTAGGTGGCAAACATACCGAAGAAGAAATAATCCCGGGAACAGCAGCCTCGAACTACAATACCTTGGAGTTAGTAGAAAACTTCATCGCGCTCCAGTTGACTGAACAAGGAATAGATTCTGTCGATATTCAGGTTCAACCCTGTTACAGCAATGATTCCTTAATTCCTGATGAACTTATTTTCCACTTAAGCTGGCATACCCCTGGATCGAATGTTAGTTGTTTCGAAAAAATACATATTAACCCACGCTCCTATCAGCGAGTGACCGGCTCAATGCATAAAAGCGTTGAATTGATGAGGGAATCCAATAAAAGCTTAAAAAGAGCATGTATTGATAGAGATGAGCAAAAAACTGAAACCTCCATTCAAGAATTAAAGCCTAAATTTTAAAAAATAAATTATTTAATCCTTTTTTCGATTAGCCAAATTGTATTAAATTTGGGGCTGGCTTTTCTGATTCTTCCATAAATTTAAATTTTAAAATTAGCTGACAAAGCTGTGCCTCTTTCCTGGAGCTATCAAAAACAGTTCGATAAATATTTTTTGCCTGATTTATAAAATCGAGTTTTTTATCAATGGACAAGGTATTTCCAAGAGCTAAATTCAATTGATTCAAATAGAATTGGATAGGTATTATTTCAGAAAACTTAGCTCCTTTTTTTCTTGGATAATTATAAATGTCGGTCTTTGTTATTTCACTTTCAGAATCCACTCTTACATCAGTATCTTTATCCGTGTATCTATTTCTAAATTCAGTGAGCGTCTCATTCTTATGGATAATATTCTTCCTATCCTTATCACTATATTGATTTAAAAATGAAGTTATTTGACAAGTTTTTAACAATTCGTCCGGCAATTTAGTTACTAGATAACACTTCTCTTTCTTTAAACTCTGGCCCTTTAAAACCTTTAATAAATCCTGGATATAATAATCCCTATGTTTGGAAGAGAACGCCGTACAGTCTCTTGCAAAAACCAAGGCATCGGTAAAGCAGGAATAGGTATCCGCCTGCCGCGTCCGATCCATAAAATAGACATCGATACCCGTATGATTATTAATATAATCTGCAGATTGGGTTGAACTTATCTTCGAAGCCAGAGAATTGGCAATAAAAATAACCTCAGTGTTGCCCTCCTTGATATAAATACTTGGAATTGCATGTGAACAATCCATGCCCCATAGAAATGCTTTGCGGTAATTCTCTTTGTCGCTAAGTTCGGTTGTGCCTTTGAATGTATTAATACTTTTTGCAAGATCAATTTGAAAGGAGGATTGTGTATGACAAAACTCAATATTGCACCCATATTTGTTGGTGTAGTACTCAGCTATCAACATAGAGCCTTTTAAACTTGGTGAAGAGACTCTGTTTTTGTAAGCGTTACATATATACGAATCTTCAGTGGTGGAATAGAACAGGGAAAACTTAAATTTCTCCAATCTTATAGATTGTTTATCCAATTCATTAGCTTTTTCACTTGTAGTTGGCTCCAATTTTCTTTTCATGATATTTGATCATCTCTGGATAAAAATTAATGTGATTAATATTTATACTCTATTGTTATAATGAAACTGCATGCTATCAATAGCTAAGAAGTCCTGGATCTAAAGAAATTAGGGCATAAATCAAGTTAAGCGAATTTTTGGTGTACGATTTAACCAAGTAGCCAGATATCAAAGCGAATAACTTTGCCTTCAATACTTAAATCTGGCTTTAAAATGGGTGATAAGTGTTGCGGCCATTTGACTACAATTCTTTTTAGCGCTCTTTTACGAGCTAATTCAATTAATAAATGGGCGTCCTCATCGGTTCCAAAGAGTTGCTGCAAAGCTTGCATGTCTTTTTTTACCAAAGCTGCCTTTTGCCTTGTTGGATGCATGGGATCTATATAAATAACGTCTGGAAAATCATTAGGGGTCAACGATTGCAGATAATCTTTGGAATCAACTTGTTTTAAGGTTAATTTCAAATTTTTTTTTGATTGCTCATTTTGACGCATTAAACCATCATTCAACAAAGCTGCAAGTATGGGCTGCCGCTCAAGCATCAATACTTCAGCTCCAAAACTTGCAAGCACTGCGGCATCACGCCCCCATCCAGCAGTTGCGTCAATAATTCGAAGACCCTTTGCGGGCTTGCACGCTCGAACCAAGCCCTGCTTTTTTCCTGCATCACGACGCACCTGCCAGGTTTTTGAATCAAAATCGCTATATAAGGCTGAGAAATGAGCCATTTTTAACAACAGTTTATCCGTTGTAACTATCAATTTTTCTTCAGAATCATTATTTATAGGCAAACCAAGTGATTCAGCCAATGTCAACGCTTGCTGATAGAGTGATTCCGTCTCATACCCAACTGACAAATGTTTCTTCATTTACTAGCCAATAAATGATCCACATATTGGGAAAGTGAATTGAAAACAGGGACATGAAGATAGTCTTGCAAACCGACTCGGTCAGTCATCGGGGACAAGACCAAAACAGGCTTGGCGCCAGCCGCTTCGGCAGCTTGTATATCAGAAACCCTGTCACCAACAAAGGGGACATCGGTTAACGGATAGCCTAAGCGTTTTCCTAGGGAAAGAAGCATTCCAGGTTGCGGTTTTCGACAAAAACAACCGCTATCGGGCATATGTTTGCAGTATTCAATTAAACCAATTTCACCACCAGCCGCATTTACCAGTTCCTGCATTTTGTTATGGATAGCTGCAAGTTCTTGTTCAGAATAATATCCCCGGGAGATCCCGGATTGATTTGTAGCTACCCCTATAAGATAGCCTGCCTGAGTCAAACGAGCTATTGCCTCAATTGAACCCGTAATAGGTACAAACTCATCGACAGTCTTAATGTAGTGCAAGGAGTCTTGATTTATAACTCCATCCCGATCTAAAAAAATTAGTTTTTCCATAGTATTTTAGCTCTAACAGCGCTTCGAAATTTCTTCATACCCAAGTTCTAAGAGGTAATTTTTGAAATATCAGCAACTCCCTGTAATAAAGATTGCAACCTTGCTAATAAAAGCAAACGGTTCTTTTTGACTGAATGATTGTCAATCATTACCATCACGTTTTCAAAAAAGGCATCAACAGGTTCACGTAAACTGGCAAGCTGACTCAATATTTTTTCGTAATCGCCCTTTTCATAAAGTGGTTTAATGAGTTGTTCAATCGCATGTAAATGGGTAAAAAGTGCTTTTTCAGACCCTTCTTGCAGCAAATTTTCATCAATCTGGTCAGTTTCAACAAATTTCTCAGCTTGCTGCAAAATATTGTTTACCCGTTTACAAGCGGCTGATAAAGCGGTTGCTTCAGATAATTTAACAAAAGAAGAAAGTGCATGGATACGTTTATCAAAATCATAAAGGCAATCATCCTGACGTGCTTTAACGGCCGAGACCAAATCAGTGCCAAAGCCAATTCCTTGATAATAAGACTGCATACGATCCAGGATAAATGGTTTTAATTCAGCAACCAAGGGCTCAGTTTGTAGTCCCAGTTTTTCACTATAAATTTTATGAGTCTCAGCTATTAGCTTAGATAAATAAAGCGGCTTAGGACTAGCTAGTAGCAAGCGAACCACTGCCAGTGCGTGACGACGTAATTTAAAGGGATCTTTTACTCCGGATGGTTTTTGCCCTATTGCAAAAATTCCTACCAGGGTATCCAGACGATCAGACAGTGACAAAGCCAAGCCCAGATTGGTTTCTGGTAATTTATCAGCTGCAAAACGCGGCATGTATTGCTCATTAAGTGCTAGGGCTACACTTTTAGCTTCCCCGTCATTAAGAGCGTAATAATAGCCCATGAGACCTTGTAGCTCAGGAAATTCACCAACCATTCCTGTTAATAAATCACATTTGCTTAGAAGAGCTGCTCGGCCTGCCTGCTCTTTATCGACGTCTAAAGCTTCGGCTAGTAATTCCATCAATGATTGCAAACGATTTGTTTTTTCTTTAAGGCTACCTAATTTAACTTGAAAAACTACCTTCTCAGTAGCATCAAGATAACTGGTTAGGGGCTGTTTTTTATCCAAATTGAAGAAAAAAGCCGCGTCACTTAAGCGCGCTCTCATTACTTTTTCATTACCAGCAATAACTTGCTGTGAATTTGAACTATTAATATTAGCAACTGTAATAAAATGCGCTAATAATTGGCCTTTATTATTTTGCAAGGCAAAACATTTTTGATGGGATTGCATTGAAGCAATTAAAGCTTCTGCAGGAACGCTTAGGAAACTCTCTTCAAAATTAGCCGTAAGGGCCTGAGGCCATTCAACAATTGAGGTCACTTCATCAATTAAGGCCTCTGGCATAATCGCATTTGCTTCCTTTTGCGAAGCCAATTGTTCTACTTGTTCGACAATTAAAGCTCGTCTTTCTTTAAAATTAGCAATTACAAAGGCTTCTTTTAATAAAGACTCATAATGTTCTGCCTTTGAAATTTCAATAGCCTGTGGGTGATGGAAGCGATGGCCATAACTATACCGGTTTGTTTTAACCCCTAAGATCTCAGCATCAATTAGATTTTCATCCAATAACAAGAGAGCCCAATGGACTGGGCGCACAAATTCAAATTCTCCAGTGCCCCAGCGCATTTGCCTAACAATGGGTAAGGTCGCTAGTGCTTGATTTAATATATCGCCTAATAACTCAGCGGTATTAGCCCCTTGCGTACTAACTTGATGGACAAGCCAATCCCCTTTATCGCTTTTTGAACGTGTTAGTTCTTCAGGCGCAACATTGCAGGATTTAGCAAAACCCAGCAAAGCGGGTGTAGGTTGACCTTGTGAATCATAGGCTGCAATTAAAGAAGGTCCTCGGCGTATTTGCGTCTGTCCAGGCTGTTTTTCCGCTAGGTCTTTAATATAGATTCCTAAACGTCTGGGCGTTGCAAAAGTGCGTAGTTCACCGTATGAAATTTGAGCTTTATTAAAAGCCGCGGTTAAATTGGAAGCCAACGCTTCAGCTAAAACTGAAACCGAACCGGAAGGAAGTTCTTCACAACCTAATTCAAATAAAAAATCATTCGCCATTAGACACCTTTAGCATAGGAAAGTTTAGGGCTGCGCGAGCATCATAATAAGCTTGGGCTACAGCTTTTGATAGCTGCCTCACTTTCAGGATATAACGTTGACGCTCAGTTACCGAAATTGCACGTCTTGCATCCAATAAATTAAAGGCATGAGAGGCTTTAATTACCATTTCATAGGCGGGTAAGGGAAGATTTAAAGCCACTAATTTTTGGGCTTCATTTTCATAATAGTTAAATTGATGAAATAAGCCCTCGACATTGGCGTGTTCAAAATTAAAAGCCGACATTTCTACTTCATTTTGATGGAACACATCGCCGTAAGTTATCAGACCACTATTCGTTCTGCACCAGGGAAGATCGAATAAATTATCTACAGCTAGAATATACATGGCTAGGCGCTCAAGACCGTAAGTCAGTTCCCCAGTTATCGGTTTACATACCAAGCCGCCAACCTGTTGAAAATAGGTAAATTGTGAGACTTCCATGCCGTTTTGCCACACTTCCCAACCGAGTCCCCAAGCACCTAGGGTCGGAGATTCCCAATTGTCTTCAACGAATCGAATATCATCCGCAAGCGGATCAACGCCTAAAGCGCGAAGCGAATCCAGGTATTTTTCCTGAATATCCAGAGGGGAAGGTTTTAATATTACCTGAAACTGGTAGTAATGCTGGACACGGTTTGGATTCTCACCATAGCGGCCATCGGTTGGGCGTCGGGAAGGCTGAACATAGGCTGCTGACCATGGTTCAGGACCTATTGCTCGTAGAAAAGTGGCTGGATGAAAAGTTCCAGCACCCACTTCCATATCTAGAGGTTGTAATAAGACGCAGCCCTGTGCAGCCCAAAATTGCTGCAAAACTAGAATAATATCTTGAAATGTGTCTGGTTTTGTCATTTGTTTCTCGAGATAGGATTACATCAAATTAAGTCGAGATAGTATCATTCTTTGTATCTGAACCAAATGTATGCGATGTCTTTGCCTTTAATGTGATAAGTCTAAATTATTAATCATTTATTACTCACTCTCCATTAATTTAGTGGAGAGTGAGAGTTTCACATTAAGAGCTAGCACCCTCTTTTTTGATCATTTCTTCCAACGATTTCTCACTAGCTGCGCCAGGAATAAAGGTTGGTGTACTACCTTGTTTAATTTTACCTTGATTTGTACCACTAACGATAAAGGCTGGCGTTCCCATCAGATGTAGTTTTTCAGCTAACTCACGATTCAAACTCAGGGCATCAGTTACGGTTTTTGAGTTCATATCAGTTTTTAATTTAGCTAGATCCAGACCAGCTGTTTTAGCCGCTTTCATAATGAGCTCTTCGTTTAAACGTCCTTCCTGATTGAAAAGCGCGGCATGCATCGCTGCATATTTGCCTTGCATCGCAGCAGCCAATGCGGCCTTGGATGCTAGTTCAGAGCTTTCGCCGAAAATGGGAAATTCTTTATAAATCACGCGTAGATTAGGATTTCTTTTAATTAAACCAGAAATAACAGGTTCCATTTTTTTGCAATGAATACATTGATAGTCAAAGAATTCGACCAGAGTTACATTACCTTTTGGATTACCTGCTACAGTCAAATCATCCCCAAATACTTGAGCGGCATTGCTTTGAATAGCAGCTTGAGCCTGAACCTGCATATTTTGCTGTTGTTTTTGCTGTAGAGCTTGGGAGGCTTCCAGTAAGACTTCTGGGTTATTAACCAAATAATCGTGAACTAACTTTTCAAGCTGTTTGGTTTGGGTTTCAGAAAAATTAGTTGTACTTGTATCAGCAGCTGCAGCCATGGCACCAGGCGCTATCATTGCTGTCATTAAAGCACTAGCAGTTAAAAAACTTGTAAATTTCACTCTATTCCCCTTAGATGATAATCAAAATTATTTTGCCCGCAAACCCTAGCACCAGCTTGGATTAAATACAATATTTTATCTGAGAAAAAATAAGGCATTTAAAAAGCGGTACAATCGTCTTCGAGAATGGTCAGATTGGCATAGGCTAAAACCAACCACTTTGAGCCTTCGTTAACAAATTTAATTTGCACACGGGTGTGCGCGCCTGAGCCTTCTACTGCCAAGACAACCCCTTGTCCGAATTTGTTATGACTGACTGTTTGGCCAAGTCTTAATCCCGCTTCTTTCGCAGCAAAGTCAGAAGGCGACTTTGAATTTTGCATTACAGGAGCCTGAAAACGTGCTTTAACCCGCACTTCTTCAACCAACTCTTCAGGTAATTCCCGTAAAAAACGTGAAGGACGATGATATTCCTCACGACCATAGAGTCTTCGAACTTCGGCATAGGACAAAATTAATTTCTGCTTTGCACGTGTCATGCCCACGTAGCAAAGGCGCCTTTCTTCTTCTAAACGGCCAGGTTCCTCGATGGACTGTTTACCAGGGAACACGCCCTCTTCCATTCCTGCTAAAAAGACCAAAGGAAATTCCAGGCCCTTAGCGGAGTGAATTGTCATCAGATGGACATAGCGCTCATGCTCAGCCGCCTGCATTTCACCAGCTTCCAAAGAGGCATGTGCTAGAAATGCGATTAAAAGGGGAAGTTCATCCTCTTCACTTTGTTCGTAACGGAACTCTTTAGCCGCATTGATCAATTCCTGCAAATTGTCTAACCTTGACTCCGATTTATCGCCTTTTATTTTGGAAAAATGTGCATATAAACCACTTGATTCAATCACTGTGCCTATTTGCTCATCGAGCTCCATGTGGGCAATTTTTTGTTTTAATCTTTCGATCAACTCAATAAATTTAGCTAAAGCAGAGGCAGCACGCTGAGGTAAACAATGCTCTTCTGATATCATTTTCGCCGCTTGCCATAAAGAAAATTGCTTGTTCCGTGCTGAATAACGAATTTCCTCCAGCGTTTTTTCCCCGATGCCACGAGTTGGGAAATTAACAATTCGTTCGAAGGCTGTATCGTCATCGGCATTCGCCAAAAGCCTTAAATAAGCTAAACAGTCTTTGATTTCCGCCCGTTCAAAAAAGCGCAATCCGCCATGAATACGGTAGGCAATTCCACCTCGAAGAAGGGCTTCTTCAAGGACCCGGGATTGGGCATTTGAACGATATAAAATAGCAATTTCATCAGCACTACGACCTTGATTTAACTCTGCAGCAATCCGTTCACTAACAAATCGCGCTTCTTCAAGTTCATTAAAGGCAGAGTAGACCACAATTTTTTCACCGGTAGCCCCGGCAGTCCACAAGGCTTTGCCCATTCTGGAATTATTATTATTTATTAAGGCATTAGCAGCATCAAGAATAGTGGATGTGGAACGATAATTTTGCTCTAGCCTAACAATCTGTGTATTTTTAAAATCATTTGAAAATTTTTGAATATTTTCAACTTTGGCACCACGCCAACCATAGATTGACTGGTCGTCGTCACCCACTGCCATTACCGCAGCATGCTCGCCCGCAAGCAAGCGAATCCAGGCATATTGAATAGTGTTTGTATCCTGAAACTCATCAACTAAAATGGCCTGAAACCGTTGCCGATAAGAGTTCAAAAGCACAGTATTATCTCTTAGTAGCTCGTGTGTTCTTAATAGCAATTCAGCAAAATCTATAACACCAGCTGTTTGACAAGCCTGTTCATAGGCTTTATAGATTTCGACTAAGGTTCGTCCAGGATCATAATTAAAAACATTGATATGCTGGGGGCGTAAACCTTCATCTTTTTTGCCATTTATAAAAGACTGTGCCTGTTTAACAGGCCATTGTTCATCATCAAGATTTAAAGCAGAAATCACTCTTTTTATTACCCGCGCCTGATCCTCGCTATCAAGTATATGAAAGTGTTCAGGTAAACTTGCCTCATTATAATGACGTCGTAACAACCTATGGCACAAACCATGAAACGTTCCCACCCAAAGACCTGACACAGGCAAGGCCAGCATATGATTCAAACGTTGTTTCATCTCACCTGCTGCTTTATTAGTGAAGGTGACCGCTAATATTGAATGAGGAGAAAGTTGTTGTTGTTCAATAAGCCAGGCAATTCGACTTACCAAAACTCGAGTTTTTCCGGAGCCGGCGCCAGCAAGAACTAAAGTATTGCCAAGAGGTGCGGTTACAGCTTCACGTTGCCTTTCATTTAAGCCATTTAGCAGTACAGTTTCTGTCATTAAAAGTCCAAAATAAATTCTGTTCTAATATAATGATGCGACAATATCACAAGGTTTTTTACAAATATCCTTTTATTTTACCTTTTTTTATAAAAAACTATTGTCCCAAGTCCCTATTTTACGATATGTTGAAATTATCCCGAATAAAAACGGGATTTTAAAAGTCATTTATGGACGAATGCATAAGCACAACCAGTGACAAATTGGTTGACGATATATCAAGGAGAGGATTGATGGCTAGAGGCGAAGTAAAATGGTTCAATAATGCTAAAGGCTGGGGATTTATCATGCCTGAAGGCGGTGGTGAAGATATTTTTGTACACTTCTCAGCAATTCAAGGTACCGGCTATAAAACTTTAGTACCCGGGCAGCCTGTAAATTATGACCTGGAAAAAGGTGATCGTGGGCTTCACGCTTCTAATGTTGTTGCTCTCACAGAACTAGCTGATGCCTAAAATTAAGATCAATTAAACATTTTCCGTGACGCGTTCGTAAGAGAAAAAGAGGTTTTTTGTCTTGCGAATCCGCGTCCTTCAGAAGATGAATGGATTAGCTTGAAAATTAGTCCTTGTTCTACTCTTGTTGTATGATTGCCAATCTTTTAATTGACAAGATCTTCAACATGAAAAACGGTTTGCTACTCATCAATCTTGGTACACCTTCTAGTCCTCATTTAAAAGCTGTTCGGAAATACCTTGCAGAGTTTTTGAGCGATAAACGGGTTATTGATTTACCTCTATGGCTTCGCTACCCCTTAATTTATGGCACTATTCTTCCTTTTCGACCTAAGCAAACTTCAAAAGCATATCAAGCGATTTGGACCGAAAATGGGTCGCCACTATTAAAAAACAGCCGAAATTTGGAATTAAAACTGCAAGAACGGCTTGGTGATGACTGGCAGGTTTGTCTTGGAATGCGTTACGGCCAGCCATCGTTAGAAGAGGGATTAAAACAATTAATCGCTTGTAAGAATCTAACCATTCTTCCCTTATATCCACAATATTCTTCAGCGGCGACGGGTTCATCGCTAGAAGCGGTTTTAGAAATAGTAGCGAAACAAAATACTCATCCATCCTTAACTATTATTTCTGATTTTTATGAAGAACCGGAATTCATTAATGCCCAAGCGGCAGTAATTCAACCTTACCTTGAGGGACATGAGCATCTTTTACTCAGCTATCACGGGCTACCTGAACGTCATTTAAAGAAAAGTGGATGTTTTACAATTTGTGCAACAGATTGCCCCCCAATGTCCAACACAAACCAAAAATGCTACAGAGCCCAATGTTATGCAACAACTCGCGCCCTTGCCAAAAAACTGGCTTTGCAGGAAGGCAATTACTCTATTTCTTTTCAATCCCGATTAGGGAAAACGCCCTGGATTAAGCCTTATACAGATGAAGTTTTAACGAATTTGATAACCAAAGGCATCAAGAGAGTTGCAATTGCTTGTCCTTCTTTTGTTGCTGACTGCCTCGAAACTCTTGAAGAAATCGGCATTCGCGCTCAAGAATCCTGGGTCAAATCAGGTGGTGAAAAATTAACCCTTATTCCCAGTGTTAACCATTCTGATTTATGGGTGGAAGGTCTCGTTTCATTGATAAACCTAAAGTCATAAAAATTGCAAAACCTTATTTTTATGCTATAGAACATTAATAAGAAATCTATTGAGGTTACAATGCCTAACAAAATCTTTGCAGAACGTCTTAATAAGGAACTAGATGGTATCGGCGTTCCTTCTCGCAGTATTGAGCGAATTGAAGCCTTTGCAAAAATGGTTAAAATTCCTCGATTTAAGGCTGAAGCGTTTTTAGATGGAATCACGGTTCCCGATGCGCAATTACTTGAGCGCTTTGCAGAAGAGTTTGAGGTAGATAGCGACTGGTTAATAGGTAAAGCGGAACAAAGGCATAAAAAGAAATAGTTTAATCCCAATCTTCAGGGATATCGGTTGGTAGCTCTAAGCCTTTCCAATCTTCAAATAAGGCGACATGATATAGGGCGTCCCCTTCATTAACTAATGGTATATTGGTATTGCCAATAATTAACCCTTCGAAAGGACAACGGACTTCCACCTCATTATGGCCTAAGGGATCAACTATTCCACAGAGTAATTCACCTTTGGAAATTTTATAGCCTAATGGTTTAGCTGAAACCATCATTCCGCTAGCCAAAGCTCGCACCCAGAACGTGGATTTGGCTACGGAGGTGCTAGTTCTGCGCTTGGAGATATGCTTACCAAGCGAAGGAGCAAGCATGCCTAAAAAATCCATGACCCTAAGCACTCCATGCAGACCAAGTTTTATTGAAAATTCTTCAAAACGTAGCGCTTCTCCTGCTTCATAAACAATAACCGGAATATTCAAATTATCAGTAGCATAGCGTAAAGAACCATCTCTTATATTAGAAGGGACCATAACAGGCGTTGAAAAGGCTTTAGCCATCTGTTTGGAAATAGCATTATCTTCGCTAAAACGAACTTGTGGATAGTTGCTGCGGTGAATTGAGCCTGTGTGCAAATCAATCCCATGGGTTGAATGTTTTACAATTTCAGTCATTATCAAATTGGCTAACTGGGAAGCCATTGAACCTCTTACCGAACCTGGGAATTGACGGTTTAAATCCCTTCGATCAGGTAGATAACGAGAATGCAGCATCAATCCATAGACATTGACAACTGGCAAAGTAATTAAGGTGCCACGTAAACGTTTAACATAGGGAGTTTGATGAAGTCTGCGAATAATTTCGACGCCGTTAATTTCATCGCCATGGATAGCAGCAGTTATGAAAAGAACAGGTCCTTCTTTTTTACCATTAAATACAAAAACAGGGATTTTAAGTGGAGTGGAAGTATACAGCATTGCCATGTCAAGTTTCACGCAACGGGACTCACCCGCCTCGATAGTTTCACCTGCTATGACAATAGACTGTTTATTATTCATCCCTGGAACCGTTGTTTAATGCTTTTTGGTTTAGCATTTTTCTCTAAGTATTGAATAATTTTAGCAGCAATATTCACATGAGTTGTCTTTTCAATTCCTTCAAGTCCTGGAGATGAATTAATCTCCAACACCAGAGGTCCTTTATTAGAGCGAATTAGATCGACCCCAGCGACTTTTAAACCCATTGTTTTTGCAGCGCATATAGCAAGAGCGCGCTCTTTAGGCGATAGAGTCACTTTAAGGGCCTTGCCCCCTTGATGAACATTGGCTCTAAAATCGCCCTCTTTAGCCTGTCGCTTTATGGCAGCGACTACCTTATCCCCAATAACAAAACAGCGAAGATCGACTCCACGAGATTCTTCAATAAATTCCTGAACTAAAATATTGGCTGACATTTCCTTGAAGGCATTAATGATACTGACTGCTGATTGTTGGCTATCCACTAAAATAACCCCCTTACCCTGCGTCCCTTCCAAAAGTTTTATTACTAATGGCGCTCCACCTACCATACGGATTAAATCCTCCGTATCATCGGGAGATTGCGCGAAACTGGTTGAAGGCATAGGAATTCCCTTACGCGCTAAAAGCTGAAGAGAGCGAAATTTATCTCGCGAACGCGAAATGGCAATTGATTCGTTTAGGGTATAAATCCCCATAGTTTCCATGTGTCTTAATAAGGCGGTACCGTAATAGGTAATTGAAGCGCCGATACGTGGAATTATCGCATCAAATTTAGGCAAAGGCTCGCCACCACGATAATGTACTATAGGGTTGGAGGCAGCTATATTCATGTAGCAGTATAAAGGATTAATGATGGTGACCTCGTGTCCTGCTTCTTCACCTTCGGTTTTTAAACGCTGATGTGAGAAAAGTTTTGGATTCGTGGCCAGTATTGCAATTTTCATAAATCGATGTTCCTTTTTTATTATATTTCTTAGCCCAGATATTTCCTTTGATAGTATAATAATAGTCCAATTTTCCATTGAAAAAGCCAAACGGAAACCATCCAGGCAATTAAATTGTTTATACAATGCTTACTTGGTTATGAAACTAACAAGCGATAATCCTTAGCCAATAACCCAGCTTGGTGTGGCGTGGTAAAAAATGCACTCAACTCGCCCTGGGGATTAAATAACATGACAGCGCCACTATGTTGCATATCATAATTTTCCCCATCGGCTGTGGCAGGTAAGGCGATTTTAGTATAGGCAATACCCATTTCTTTAGTCATTTCACTAACAATATCCATGCTTCCACGAGCACCATAAAAATGCTTATCAAAAGCTTGCACATAGGATTTCAGTTTCTGTTGATTATCCCGCTCAGGATCAATAGAAATCATAACGACACGCGGGAGGTGTGAGGTCTGATTTTCCTCAAGCATATGATACATTTTTGCTAATTCAGCCATAGTTGTCGGACACACAAACCCACAGTTGGTAAAGCCAAAAAACACCATTGTCCACTGACCTTTCAGGTTTTCATTAGTAAAAGGCTGATTATCAATGCCAGTTAAAGCAAAGGGTTTAATTTCCCGTGGTTTATTGAGCAAAGTACCATTAAATTCCGAGAGATCGACCTTCTTTTCTTTATGCAAATGTCCAGAAACAAACACGCCTGCAATGAGAGCCATAAAAACAATTAAAACGATGACAGTACTGTTAACACGATTTTTACGGGTAGACATTTTTTTAGATCCCCTTAGCTGTAGTGATCAATCAATAAAAATACAAATAACATCATTAGATAAACAATAGAAAATCGAAAGGTTCGCATTGCAACTCTTGGCTTTTCAGAAAAATACAGTTTAATTGCCCAGTATAAAAAACGAGTACCTAATAGCAAAGCACCAGTTAAATATAACCAGCCGCTCATGCCCACAATGAAGGGTAAAATACTAACAACTAATAATAAAATCGTATATAAAAGCACATATAACTTGGTGTATGAGACTCCGTGTGTGACAGGTAACATAGGAATTTTTGCATTTTTATACTCTTCAAGCCGATAAATAGCCAACGCCCAAAAATGAGGCGGCGTCCAGGTAAAAATAATCAAAACCAGCAGCAAGGCTTGGGGATCAAGTTGATTGGTCACTGCAGTCCAGCCTAATAAAGGCGGCGCTGCACCGGCTAAACCGCCGATCACAATATTTTGAGGAGTAGCACGTTTTAAATACCCCGTATAAATGCCGGCATAACCTATCAGGGTAATAAAAGTAAGAATAGCTGTAAGCACATTTACAAATAAAATGAGGATAGCCATGCCTGTAAGAGAAAGTCCGAAAGCAAAAATCAAAGCTTGTCTGACAGAAACTCGCCCTACGGCAATAGGTCTTTTCCGGGTGCGCGTCATGATGGCATCAATACGTTTATCAACTAAATGATTAATTGCGGCAGCAGATCCAGCGCAAAAACCAATTCCAAGTAAAGAGGCAGCTACAGTAGTTAAAGGAACCCAGCCAGGTACTGCTAAATACATGCCCACAAGGACTGTAAGCAACATTAGTGCAACTACCTTTGGCTTGCATAGTTCAATGTAATCACGCCATTCCACTTTAGCGCTGATTTCAGTCTTTTCTTGCATAAGAAAATCTCCCTTGGCTAAGATAAAGCATCATCAGTATAAGTCCCATCAATAAAGCAGCAACGCCATTGTGAGCTACCGCAACCCATAAAGGTAATAAATAAACCACATTCAAAATACCTAAAAGGAATTGAATTAAAATCAGAAGAATGGCCAATGAAGCACAAATTCGCAGTGAGCGATTTTCAACTTTAAAAAGCAATAAGGATGAAAGAATTAAAATATAAAGAGCGGTAATGACTGCTCCTAAACGGTGAATAAATTGAATGGTCATTCTAATTTCATTATCAAGCACACCGCCCTGATAATTGGCCCCAACTGGCGCAAATAAATTGAACCCTTTAGAAAAATGTAAAGGAGGTAACCACTGACCATTGCACTGAGGAAATCCGATACAGGCAATTCCTGCGTAATTTGAACTTACCCAACCACCCAAAGCAATCTGGCAAAAAACAATGATCAAACCCAAACATATCCAAAACCACCATTGCCGCAAATTTTGAATTTTGACCGGACTCAATTGAATAGCCAATCTACAAAGACAGGCAAAAATCAAAATTCCGCCCAACAAATGTCCCATTACTACTACAGGTAGTAATTTCAGGGTCACTGTCCACATACCCAAAGCTGCTTGAAATAAAACCAGAAAAATTAGGGCAAGTGGTAGTTTCCAAGGAAGGGAAAATCCTTTAATTCGCTTGATAAAAGTGAATCCAGCGATAAATAAAATAAGAATACCAAGCGTACCGGCAGCGTAGCGATGCGCCATTTCAGTCCAAGCTTTGCGGGATTCAATCGGAATTTGAGGATAGAGATTTTGTGCAGAATCCAATTTATTTTGGGTACTAGGGAGAACCATGTGGCCATAGCAACCCGGCCAATCTGGACAGCCCAATCCGGCATCGGTTAAACGTGTATAGGCACCTAACATCACTACAAACAAGGCTAAAAACACAGCAGAAATGACTACATAACGTATTACTTTAAATTGCATTCCTTAACCACTCTTTTTTAATAATTGTTTCATATCCTGGTAAATATCCTGAGGTTTTGAATTCTCTTTATAAGCTAAAACCAGATAACCTTTAGAATTGGCAATGAATATTTTTGGTTTGGAGTTGAAAACAGGGAGTTTTGACATAGTCGTGCTGGAGATGCGTAATAAATGGATATCATGCTCGTTCAATAATTTTTCCATTTTAGCATCAATTTGCTGATTATCCTTAGCCACAACCAACCACTCTTCCACTTCATACAAATGCCGACCTAAAGCAAGGCGAATTCGAGCGAGCTTATCAATTTTCTTCAAACAAGTAGCTTCACAATTTTCAGGATGCCAATAAATCAGGCGCCATTTGCTTTGGTCCGAAGCTATATCATTAAATAAAACAGGTGGGTTTAATAATTCACCTTTATTGGTTGTATTTACTAAAAACAATTGCGGATGTTGGTAAGAAATAAAAGCAATTAAACCTGGAGCTGTAAAAATTAACGCCAATACAAACAAGATTAGATAATTACGTTTTGTTATTTTCATATTTTTTTCTTCAAATTTAATGCAACGAATAGAATTAAAATTACCGATGCGATAGCAAACCATTGAAAAGCATAGCCATAATGGCGGTCAGGCGACATTGCAACTACTGGCCATTCGCGGACATATTCCTGGCCGCTTTCCTTATTGAGGCGAATAATAAACGGATAAACTGATTTATGCAAAAACTGTCCTACTAATTTGGTATCAATCCGTTCGACAATAGTAAGCTTTGCTCCTTTCTTTTCTAAATTGGGTCCCAATACCCAGTTTTTTTCGGAAGGATAATAAACGGTGCCATCCAGTGTTGAATTCATTGGTGTGCTTATTTTGGGCAGAACCTGCCGTCTTTGATCCGCAGAAACCCAGCCTCTATCAATAAGGATTAGCGATCCATTTGCCATCTGAAATGGAGTCAATACATGATAGCCAAGCTGGTGTTGATAATGTTGATTGTCAAAAAGCAAATGTTGATCTAAATAATCCCCGCTAACACGGATAGATTGATACTGCTTTGGTAAAGGGTCTTCCGATTGCCAACGTTTTGAGGCTTGTTTTGCTTGGGAAGCTTGGGCTGAAAGCATTTCTATTTTTTCTTGAGCGCGCTCAAGTTGCCAAAATCCCAAATGACAGAAAAAAGCCAGGGCTACACAGGTAAGGAGAGTCATTCGCCAATCAGGAGTGAAACGGTTTTTAAAACAGGTTAAACTAATCATTCTTTTTTCTTGGTCCAGTAAAGCAGTTTCGGGAGTATAACAAATGTTCACTAAGGCAATCATCATTGTCGTCATGCTAATAATTCTTATTGCCCTAGGCTCCAGTCTTTTTTATTTAGTCCGCGATGAAGGAAAAACCACAAGAACAGTCAAAGCACTAACTTGGCGAATTGGGATTTCTCTCGTTTTATTCTTATTTTTATTTTTAGCATTTGCGATGGGTTGGATACATCCTCACGCTATTTAAAGTAATTTCCTGAATCAAATATTCAAATCCTAAAGTAGATTTATTTTTCGCCGCTAACCTTAGTATGAGTTTTAATCAATTTATCCTGACAAGGGGCAGCGATGGACATCATTTTTCAAGGTATGCATAACAGTGAAGAAGCAGCTGAAAGTTTTTTATCCGTGCTGCGCTTGTTTAAGGGTCGTTATCAAATTGACCATTTTCGCGAAATGCATTTGACCGTCACACTCGTAAATGACCAGGGCGAGGATGTTGAATTGATTGATAGCGAAACCTCACAGGTTTACCGTATTTTTGAGGTCTATCGCAAAGGTTATGAATTAAATGGACGACATGGCCAACCTATGCTGCAATTGGTGGTCGATAATACGCGCCGCTAGTTGGAATTGTAATGATCAACGCTTTATTTGCCCTCGTTTTAACCATGCTTCTTGTTGTTGGTATTCATGAAGCCGGGCATGCTATTTGCGCGAGGTTTTTTGGGGTTAAGATTCGCCGAGTTTCAATTGGCTTTGGTAAGACGCTTTTCTCTCGAAAAGACAAAGCCGGACGTGAATGGAGTTGGGCCTTATGGCCTTTAGGTGGCTATGTTCATTTATTGAACTCTCGAAGCGAAGAAGTTTCTGAAAATGATTACAGTCAATGTTTCGATAAAAAACCCATCTGGCAGCGCTGTTTAATTTTAATTGCCGGTCCTCTTGCCAATTTGCTCGCCGGTTTTCTTGCCTTGACACTAATGTATATGCTGGGTTTTAAACAGCAAATTCCCCTAATTAAAGATATAAGACCACACACTATTGCCTCTGTTGCGGGATTGAGAGCTGGTGAACGCTTTATTTCAATTGATAGCAACAATACCAACTCCTGGCCAGAGGTTGGGATGAGTTTGATTATGGGTTTAGGTAAAAAAGATCTGCCGATTGTGGTAATTAATAATTTAGGCCTAATTCGTCAGGTTAATTTTGACCTCAGTCAATGGAAATATAAAAAAGGCGATCAATCTTTATTAGCTGCGCTTGGTATCAAGCCTGAGCCGACAAATTTATATACTCAACAGGTACCAGGACAATCACTCCATCTTGCTGCAGCCTCTGCAATAAGCAAGATTTTATTCTTGCTGAAATTCTTTGTTCTCATGTTAAAACAATTATTTACTCATAAAATCCCCTTTATTGTCTTGCTTGGGCCGCTGGGATTGTTCGAAGCCACTGTCAGCTCCTTTCTACAGGGGCTAGCTGTATTTTTAAACTTTATCGCCAGTTTCAGTCTGGCTGTGGGATTTATTAATCTATTACCTATTCCCAGCCTTGATGGAGGTTCACTAGTTTATGCTTTAGTCGAAAAATTCCGTGGAAAACCAGTTTCTGTTGCATTTGAACTTTTGTTACATCGTTTTGCTTTTATTCTCTTTGCTATTTTGTTAGTACAGCTCATTTTGAATGATTTGCAACGTTATTTTTCTTAGATTTTTTCAAGATCTTTAGATCAACATGAGATCTGTTGACATCAATAAAAATCCAAATGTATAATAATTTTACACCTTTATCTGGATCTAACCATGCGAAGCCCCTTATCATTTATTTTTGAATCAAAAATCTTTCCCCATGCCCGCACTTTGAGAACCACTTTGAAGCAAAAATTTTTGGATTCTATGAAAGTTGTTTCTGGAACAAAGAACCAGGATGAGTTCACATTTGGGTTATTTGATTTTCTAACTTTTGGCATCCCTGCTGCCTTAGAGTGGTTAACAATGGAGATAGTACAACGCTATGAGGAATTATCGATGGAGGGTGACCTGCATCCTATGAATGACTGGGAAATCATCATGCTAAATACTGTTAGAGGTGTAAATTTTCTTTTCAATCAATTACCTCGATTTTTGGTATCAGCCCTTGTTGCTGTAATCGCATTTATCCCAATAACCTTACCGGTTCATCTTGTTGCCAAAGCAATTGATTATTCAAGAGCAGACAGTTTAGAAGTAGCCTTATCTGCCAAAGATGCCTATGGTAGAACGTTGCAAGAGGAATTGTTAGTTGAATCTTTTGATGATGAAGAAATCACCGACTTAGAAGAAATTGAAGCTGCTTTTCGGACTTTTGATAAAAAAGTTATAAAATTTTATTCTCCTTATGTTGAAGGGAAACGTCATCACGAAACTATGTTAAACCGCTTTGATTATGATAAAGATAATTATGCGATTAGAGCTATGTTTACTCATAATATCGGAAATATTGCCTACTTGTATCCTGAAGAAGCGAATGAAATTGCTGAAGGTGCAATAATTAGGCCTTAAAATAAAAGGATTTAAGAGTTTTTACGGTTTTCAATTGGCTCCTCATTGAAATACAAGATTAGCGGAGGGCAAAGGCTCAAAGCCACCTTTAAATTGGATGCTGCAGAGGGCTTTGAGTTAGTTCGAAACTGCCCGAGCGCAACACCAAAGATCGACCCTTTCCACACCCTGCTTTTTAAATGCTCTTGCCACCTCGTTTGCCGTTGACCCCGTTGTCATTAGATCATCAATCAAAGTAATGTGTTGATAAGGCGAAGGATTTGCTTGAAAGGCGTTTCGCAAATTATTCCGTCTTTTTCTGGAATCCAAATCAGCTTGCGATTCAGTATGAACAATTTTTTTACAAAGACGTAAATCATAGTTGATTTTCAACGCCCTGCTTAAGATTTTGCAAAGCTCTGCGGACTGATTAAACCCACGCTGACTTAAGCGTGTAGGATGCATAGGGATTGGAATTAGACATTGTGTATTTAAATAGTGAGCAGGCAAGTTATTGGAGATCAACTTCGCCAGAAAACGACTTAAATAAAAAGCCTCCTTGTATTTAAAATCATGCAATAAAGTTCTTAATGGTTCTTCAAACACGAAGGCAGCAAAGGTTCTATCCACCTGTGGTTTTTCCTTGGCGCAATAACCGCAAATCAAAAACGTTCCTTCCGGCAAAGGTAAGGCACAATAGTGGCAAGCGGGTCCAATTTTTTTTAATAATTCATAACATAATTGGCAAACAGCAAGGCTTTGTTGATGGTATTGATGGCAAAGTACACAGACCGAAGGCAAACGCAGCATCTGTGATATACTGACAATTTTCTGGCGCACGAGCGTTGGATTCCCTAATTAAAACCTGGCAATGATGAATCTGAAAACTGAAATTTGCAACGCTTTTGATAAACATGCCCTTGAATATGAACAAGCAGCAAAGGTTCAAAACGAAATTGGTGAGCGTTTATTTGAGCGATTACACTATCTCAAAATTGCCCCTCGCTTTGTACTTGATTTAGGTTGTGGAACTGGCCTATTTACCCATAAGTTAAAACAACTCTATCCTAAAGCGAAAATTATAGGCGTGGATTTATCAGAAGCAATGCTTCTTCAATCCAAAAAAAAACAGCGTTGGCGCCGCAAATGGGCTCTAGTAAATGCTGATATGAGCGCTTTACCCTTTTCTGATAGCTGTTTTGATCTTGTATTTTCAAATCAGGTAATTCACTGGTCGGATTCCTTTCCCCAGTTGGCCAATGAATTGAACCGAGTTATGAATACCAATGGCTGTCTAATGTTTTCAACACTTGGACCAGATACCTTTAAAGAGTTGAAACAAGCCTGGCATCGGGTTGATAACTTTGCTCATACCAATACTTTTATGGACATGCACGACATTGGCGATTACCTTCTTGCAGAACATTTCCTTGATCCTGTTGTCGATATGGAACTATTAACAGTACACTATGAAAATCTCAATAAATTATTAGCAAATTTAAAAGCGCAGGGAGTCCGCAATATCAATCAAAAACGTAATAGGGGCTTAACTGGTAAACAATCCTGGCAACATTTTGAATCTGCCTATCAACCTTTTCGTACCTTGGAAGGTAAATACCCTTTAACTTATGAAGTGGTTTATGGCCATGCCTGGAAAGGAGAGCAGCGCCGCATGGGAACAGGAACGGAAACTTTTATTCCAATTACAAAAATACAGCGTAGGCTTTAGGCTTAATGGACTAAGATTAAACACAGGGAAGATGAAGATGAAGAAGAAAAAATCCTTTTATTTGGCTCTAATGTTTTCGCTCTGCTCAACTTCTTTCGCAGCCACAACAATTGACCCCGAACTTCTAGCTGCAAAAATTCAAAAACTCTTAGCCGGTTTTGGTGAAAGTATTAACATCGGCATCCTGGTTAAAGATGCTAAAACAGGCCAAATACTCTATAAAAAAGATGCGAACAGGTATTACATGCCGGCTTCCAATCTTAAACTATTTACAGCCTTTGCTGCCTTACAATCCTTAGGGCCAGAGTTTAAATTCTCCACTCAGCTTTTTGCTGACTATACAAAGATTAAAAATAATAGTTTGAAAGATAATTTATATCTGCAATTTAAAGGGGACCCGACTCTCACTCAAGCTCAATTTGACGCACTAATCCATTCGCTGGCCGAGGCTGGCGTTAAAAAACTTAATGGGAAAGTCATTATCGACGACTCTTTTTTTGATCAAATGACGATGAGTCCTGGAACCTCTTGGGAGGATCAGAATTATTGCTGGGGTTCACCCATTAGTAGTTTAACTATCAACCACAATTGCGTAAGCGCGACTTTGATTCCAGGCTCTCAACCTGGGCAACCAGCAAAACTGGAGTTACCCCTATATCCACAAACAATGAATTTTATTAACCAGGTTTTAACAGCAGCACCAACTGAGAAAATTTGTCAAATTAAAAAGAAACGAACGGATAAAACGACTTATACCCTTAGCGGCTGCATTAAAAGTACCGCAAAACCGCGCATTATCGAAATGGCTATAAATAATCCTCGGGATAATTTACTTTCATTTTTAAAATATTCGCTTAAGAAAAATCAAATTGAGGTTTCTCGCGGTTTTGAATTCCAAAAATTTACCGTCCCACAAAAGCCTTTTGCCCGCCAGGATTCAGCGCCGGTGAAAGATCTGGTTTCGATTATGCTAAAAGAATCGGACAATACGATTGCCGAAGCTCTTTATAAAACAATGGGAGCAAATCTAGCTCATGAACCAGGAAGTTTTACTAATGGAGCACAAGCGGTTCGCGCTATTCTCGATGGTTCAATACAAATTAAAATTCCTAAAAAAGCGCTCATCGATGGCGCTGGCGCCTCACGTTATAATTTTTTAACACCAGAACAAATTACAACACTATTACAAAAAGTATATCTATCTCCAGGCGCTTCAGCGTTTATCTCTTCACTGGCCGTAGGGGGTGTAGATGGCACACTCAAAGATAGACTAAGAGATCCAGTCACAATTGGAAAAATTTTTGCTAAAACAGGTTCGGAAACCGCAGTTTCATCTTTATCCGGCTACCTGGAAACAAAAAATAAACAAATGCTGATTTTTTCAATTATGATTAATGGATTTATTGGCCCCACTTTGAAGTATAAAAATCTGGAAGATCAGATTTGCAAAGTGTTAATTGAGGCTGGCTAATTAATTTTAATTGGGTTTTTATCCTAATTGAGCATAATTATTAATATTTAATCGAAATTATCGACTCAAACCGAATGAGGCGCGTTTAAAGTCTACAAATTTGCCTTGTAATAGTTTACAATCCCAAGATTATTTTGTTGGTCATGAAATCTATGGTGTTTGTTGCCTGTGGACTAAATCATAAAACTGCCCCAATTAATGTGCGTGAAAAAATCGCCTTGCCTCTTGCTATGCAGGATTCCCTACTTCGCGGTTTAGTCGATTCAACCCCTGTTAGGGAAGCGGCGATCTTATCAACCTGTAATCGCACTGAAATTTATTGCGATACCGATGAACCCGAAAGTATTTCCGAATGGCTTGCCCACCAAAATCAACTATCCCCCGACATACTAACGCCCTATCTCTATTTACATCATGGCGCCGGAGGTATTCGCCACACTCTACGAGTTGCCAGCGGTCTTGACTCAATGATGCTTGGCGAGCCGCAAATTCTGGGGCAAATGAAACAGGCTTATCAATATGCTTGCCAGTTGGGAACGGTGAAATCCAATTTAAGACAAGTTTTTCAGTATATTTTTAGTGCATCCAAACGCATAAGAAGTCTGAGTGGTATCGGGACTAACCCAGTTTCAATAGCCTATGCGGCCATTCAGCTAATTGGCCAGCTTTTTTCCGACTACAAACCTTTACGAGTCTTTATAATAGGCTCTGGTGAAACGGCAACGTTGGTAGCTAAATATTTATATAAAGAGGGAGTTAGAAACTTTGTAGTTGCAAGCCGTACCTCAGAAAATGCAAAGCAACTCGCAGCGGCCTTTGATGGCAAAGCACTCACGATAGCGGAAATTCCTCAGCATTTGCCTCAGGCCGATGTCATTATTTCTGCTACAGCCTGTCCACTTCCTTTTATTAATAAAAGTTTAGTGGAACCTGCCTTAGCTCAGCGTGGAAAATCCCCCATGTTTTTCCTTGATTTAGCAGTTCCGCGCGATATTGAAGCTGACGTTGGCGATTTAGAGGGTGTTCATCTTTATAATATTGATGATTTGCAATACAAAATTGAAAAAGGAATGAATGAGCGTCGTTCCGCTGCTTTACAAGCGGAACAACTCATCGAATGTGAATTGGATAATTACATTCGTTGGCATCGATCATTACGTGCTAAAGATGTTATCTGCGATTATCGAAGCCAAATGAAAAATCTTGCACAACAAGAATTACACCGGGCTCAGCAAAAACTTTCGGCGGGTTATGGTCAAGATCAGGTGCTGTCGGAGTTTTGCGAACGATTGGTAAATAAGCTTACTCATCAGCCCACTGCTGGCCTTCGTCAAGCAGCTTGGGACGGACGAGAGGAACTCTTAGACCTAGCCCAATATTTATTCAACTCTCAGGAGCCGCAAACCCCTTATGAAGCCATCTCTTGAAGCAAAACTTGAGCAAATGTTTGAACGTTTCCAGGAGGTTAGCCGCCTCTTATCGGAAGCATCCGTCATTGCCGATCATGATAAATTCAAAAATTTATCAAAGGAATATGCCCAACTTGAACCCGTAGCCACTTGTTTTAATAATTATCATGAAGCCTCAAACAATCTCAATTCACTTCAAGAATTAATTGAAGGTGAAGACAAGGAACTGGCGACAATGGCTGCTGAAGAAGTGGACGCAGCGAAAGCCAAGGTAGAAGAGCTTGATGAAAAATTGCAATGGCATTTAATCCCGAAAGATCCGGATGACGAGCGCAACGTTTACCTTGAAGTTCGGGCCGGCACTGGCGGTGATGAAGCAGCTATTTTTGCCGGTGACTTGTTTCGCATGTATAGCCGCTATGCTGAAACTTTGGGTTGGCAACTGGAAGTTATTAGTGCCAGCCACGGAGAACATGGCGGTTACAAAGAAGTCATTGCCCGCATTAGCGGCCACGCTGTTTATTCGCAATTAAAATTTGAATCAGGAGCACACCGAGTTCAACGCGTTCCAGAAACTGAATCGCAGGGCCGTGTTCATACCTCTGCCTGTACTGTGGCCATCTTACCTGAAGTCGAAGAAATCGATGAGATTGAAATTAGCAGTGATGAATTACGCATTGATACTTATCGCTCGTCAGGTGCAGGGGGTCAGCACGTGAATAAAACCGATTCTGCAATTCGAATCACCCATCTTCCCACCGGCCTGGTCGTTGAGTGTCAGGATGAACGCTCACAGCATAAAAACCGCGCTAAGGCGATGTCGCTTCTAAAAACCCGGTTATTAGACGCTGAACAAAGCAAGCAACGCCAACAACAGGCACAAACTCGTAAATCACTTGTAGGTTCGGGGGATCGTTCAGAGCGTATCCGCACCTATAATTTTCCACAAGGTCGACTAACTGATCATCGCATCAATTTAACTCTTTATCAGCTTAATGATGTAATTGCAGGTGATTTGTCAGGAATCATTGACGCTCTGAAGCGAGAATACCATGCTGAATTGCTCGCTGAGTTAGGACGTCATGATTGAGATAAAAGCAGCACTGTTGCAAGCTATCAGCGACCTTGGAAAGCAAAGCAACTCTGCCCGTCTTGATGCCGAAATTTTGCTTGCCTATGTGCTAATGAAAACACGGACCTATCTTTATGCTTATCCCGACGCCCTTCTCAGCTCTGCCCAATTGCATACCTTTCAACAATTGGTTAGTGAGCGAGTTAGAGGCGTACCCGTCGCCTATTTAACGGGCGTCAGGGAATTTTGGTCGCTCCCTTTGCAGGTTTGTGAAGATACTTTAATACCTCGTCCGGAAACTGAACTTTTAGTGGAACTAATACTAAAATTAATGAATGACAAGCCTGAAGCTAAAATTCTTGATTTAGGAACTGGGAGTGGAGCTATTGCTTTAGCCTGTGCCTCCGAAAAGCCTGACTGGCAAATAATGGCCTGTGATTGTTCTGGTGCAGCTTTACGGATGGCTGAGGAAAACGCCTGCAATTTAGGCCTGACCAATATCTGTTTTTATAAGTCCGACTGGTTCGAAAATATTCCTCTAACTCAATCCTTTGATGCCATTATTAGCAATCCTCCCTATATTGCCGCTAATGATCCTCACCTTCTTATCGGTGATTTAAGGTTTGAGCCAAAACAAGCTCTAGTGAGCGGTGATGATGGCTTAACCGCCATAAATCATATCATCCAACATAGTCTTGGCAGGCTAAACCCAGGCGGGCTATTATTATTGGAACATGGGTTTGATCAAAAATCTGTAATTGAGTCTATGCTTAATAATTATGGGTATAATTATCTACAATGTTGGCAGGATTGGCAAAATAATGACCGAGTCAGTGGCGGAAAACGATCTAAACCAATAGCTGACACTTGATGAATAGGACGTTTTTTGATATACCTAGCGCTTTTCGATTTGCTTTTATAAAGCGGTTGAAAGGTCCAAGCAGGAGGCATTATGCCAGAACAAATAATTGATTTAACAAACGAGAGTAGACTAAAAGTGAAAAATGACGCCGTTAGCAGCATGGGAATAGCCCCCTATCAGGAAACTGAAGGTGAGGAATACATGAATGAAAAACAGCTTGCACATATAGAAAAAATATTGCTTGCCTGGCGCCAATCACTAATGGAAGAAGTAGACAGAACAGTCACTCATATGAAAGATGAAGCCGCCAACTTTCCAGATCCTTCAGACCGTGCCAGTCAGGAAGAAGAATTTAGCCTTGAACTGCGAACTCGTGACCGTGAACGCAAATTAATCAAAAAAATTGAAGATGCTTTAGAACGCTTACGTGATGATGATTTCGGCTATTGCGAAGCCTGCGGAATAGAAATCGGATTACGTCGTTTAGAAGCGCGCCCTACCGCTACTCTCTGCATCGATTGTAAAACTCTTTCTGAGATAAAAGAGCGCCAGAATCAGGGTAATTAACGAATACATACCTTTATAAAAGATCAAGGCATTTCAGCCTCCATGCTATTTGCCTTGGGCTTGTTCAGTGACAAACCTGGCCCGTTTATAACTAATTTAATAAACGCAAACGATTCTAGGTATTGATATATCCAACTATTTTCCTAATGCAAATTCCGCACTTGATGAAAAAACTTTTTTGAATTCATCTTTGAATTGATTCGGTGCAGAGTTACTTAATTGATTGTCTTCAGTTATAAAATTCAACTCTTTCAGTGCCCGAAGAGTTCTATCTTCCTGCCGAAATAGTCCTAAAGCGGAAGAATAAAACTGATTTACATTTTTAAACGCATTGCTAATCACGTCTTTTAATGTTGGTAAATTAGGTAATCCAACCACTGGAGATTTGAAAAAGGCTTGGCTTTCGTCTTTTTGTAGAATTTCTAAATATTTATCCTGAATACTGCTTAATATAAGCGATTTCATAGCATTTTTGGTTATTTGTTGATAGCTCTCTAATGAAATATTGAGGTTTTCACAGGCCAAATTAATTAAATTTTCTGTAATATTAACTGCAACCTGGCTAGGAATTATTGAAGATTTATCCGAACTTATCAAGAAGACCAAAAACGACTTGTAAAGCCCTTCATAATGCATTTCAACCCATGCTTTATCAAAACAGTCCTTATTAACTTCTCGAGGAATCTTGTTAAACCGATTTTTTTCAAATAAGGGAACGCCAAGGGTTAATAATAATTTAACCATTTCAGGATTATCTTTATGACAAGCAATATGTAATAAGCTTTGTCCTGGCATTATAGAGGGAGGTAGATCTGGATAAAGTAAATCGCCAATACCATTATTAGTCGAATGTTTTGAATTTATTTTTATATTGGCACCCGATCGAACCATAAAGAGAACATTGGTCAAATCATTCTTTTCAACAGCTTGATAAAGCATTAAATCAAGCCGAGACTGGAAGCCTTTCTTATCATTAAAATGTAAAATTTTATAACATTCTATAGCTTGTTTATAATTTTCAGCTTTTTGAAACATAGTACCCATATTCATCAATTCCAGTTTTGCAGCCGGATTTTCATTAATGATGGCTAATTTCAAGCTAAATTTGGCAAAATTTTGTTTGCCATTATTATATTTTTCTTCTCGATAACGCCTATAAGAAATGAGGCTCAAAATGTCAG
The DNA here is from genome assembly GCA_013697955.1 of Tatlockia sp. GTDB lineage: Bacteria > Pseudomonadota > Gammaproteobacteria > Legionellales > Legionellaceae > Tatlockia. The sequence continues at coordinate 98,375 of JACCVV010000012.1, forward strand.
TAGACTCATATTTAGATTGCATATTAAATACTCTATTTGAATTGGGTAAAAATTAGTATAAAGCTAAAATATTAAGGCTATATTAAACAATTTACATAAATTTAATTCTAATTGTAAAATTTTTATAAATAAAAGTAACAAGCCATTTAAGCCTAAATTAGTTTCTTTTCTGTGGTTGAGTGTCAGGAGTCGCCGATTAAAATCGGTGTCTTACCCTATTTATTTTGAATTCCAGATAAGTTTTTTTTGGAGACTTTGAAGTATGAACCTTGAGAGGAGACGATTATAAGTCCCGTTCTTGTTAAATCTTGATAATTTGTACAGCGTTTACATACGTCATCATTCTATTTAATTAGAGGCGATTTAGCTTGTCTTGTGTTTAATATGATTCCTTCATTAGATTCATCAAAGTATAAAATTGATGCTCAGAACTTAGGGGCTGAAGAAGTACAGAACACTCAAAAACTTAAATTTCTAAGCAAAAATATCGACCGACTTATGAATTTTTCTAATGTCTGATAGAAAGGCAGACTATAAGCTAGAGTTTAGGGTGCAACTGAATGTACTATTTGATTGATAGTCGAACAGTAATTTGCCGATTTATGCCTGAATCCATTCGTTCTTAATGCAAAGAAATAATTTGCTGAATTTCTACTGTCAATGCCTAAATTTATTACTCTGCTATTGCTCGGTTGTTTCGGCAAAACAGGGCATTAATAAGCCGTTAGGCCGATTCATCATTGGGAGAGATTCGAATTACTTTTTTGATAGCATACATATTTAAATCATTGCGCTAATTAGACACGAACCAATGATTTACTCATCAAAACAATATTCTGAAGATTTAACTTAACCTTGCTAACTAAAACTAGCAACAACAGGAGGTAGATACTCCAGCAGATTCTAAAAGTGAGTCTAAAAGCTGTCCCGTTCGGTTACTGAAGAATCCAGCGCGAATTTCTGAGAAATCTTCTTCAACCTCCGCAATGGCTTCCACTATATCGATTCCAGGTTTATACGAATTTGTAATCAATTGCTCTAAACCCAACTTTTTTTGTGATTTCCTGGATTCATAGAAAAAGCTTCCATTCTTTATTTCTTTATCCAATTGATTAATAAGTGCCCGGATTTGGCGGAGTTGATTTGGTTTAAAACATGATTTGGATTTTTTGAAAAATTGAAGTGTAGATCTCTCTTTACCCTCAGCTTTAGTCTCGGGTATGACTGACTCATCTAAAAAATTTAATTTTACCTTAACTTTATCTAACTTTTCCAATTTAGGAGAAAACGATCCGGTTTTCCAATTAACTTGAGGTGAAAATCTCTTAAATTTTTGCGGTGAATTTATCTTCTCTGGCTCTGGAGATTCAACAACAAAGTTAAAAGCTTTTGCCAGTGAAAGTGGAGATAATAATTTTTTATCCCTTTCTACGAAGTTGAATTCGTTTTGTATGTACGTTTTCAATTCAACTTCATAACCCGACGGCTTATAAATCGAGGTGTTTTTGATAGGTTTTGATATAGGCTTATCATCAAAATGCAACTCCTCAGATCCCAATAGATGGGCGGAAACATTAGCTATCTCAGAATACAGTTTGTGTAAATTTTTTACTGAAAACAAAAGATTCTCAGACAATTCCTTATCAAGTGCAGGGAAGGTATTTTCAAAATCAGGGAATGGACTTTCAGCAGCCGAATTTAAATGCCTTTTCAATTCCGAGATTAGTGTTTCAGATGGTATTAAATGTTCATGATAGTCTTCTAACAATGTTAATATAGGTTTTAAATTTGATTCACAGTGCGCTCTTAAATAATTTAAAGCTCTAAGTACTTTCGATGTTTTTAAACTTGTGCCACTTACTTCAATTGTTTCCGGCCACTGCATTCCAAAGCTTTCTGCCTGCGTTATAAAATCCATATAAATTGGCATTGCATCTGTTAAAAGATTTTTCTTCTTTATTATTATTTTTCGATCAAAAAAATAAATATAATCCTGGATCAAATGAATAAGATACTCTATCGAGGGAGTGTTCGTAAATTCTTCAAACTCTTCTAAAACATCTTGCTGAAAATCTTTATTAAATTCGTTGTTCTCAAACCTTCCAAAAAATTTTTTCAAATTTTCCGAATTAATTGGGGCACTTAATAATGTTTCTATAACTATTCCATTTTTTTCAGACCAGATATTTGTTAATGAATTTCGTTTTGCAAAATCTATTTCTTCCTGCGCAGACATAAAGACTCTAATAATTCGACCAATAATTATAATGTTCTTTACCGGTATATCTTCTGAAAATTCTAGATAAAACATGAAAAATTCCTTTACCTTTTTATGCCCTGCCCAGAAAATATCCTAGAGGTGCAACAATTCATTTTATTGCTCATTTAATGAAAGCCATTATATAGTTGCTGTATAATTAATCAATACTATTTATAAATAATTTGCTTGATTATCGGGTCAGGTCAAATTTAATCCTTTGATTTGATGCGTTAAATTGTTATCAAAGATTTAAGGTTCATAAGTTAAGATCTGACTATCTTCAATTTCTTTGAGACCTTTTGATGCACGTAAAAATAATTAAATTACTCAAATTTTTATAGATATTCTTTTCAAGAAAAGTTTTAGTCACAAACAAACGACTAGCTTAATTTTCAATGGCGAAAGCGATAACATCGGGATACCGATTAATTTCTAGTGGCACTCAAAAAAGTCGGCGGGATGGTTCATTATAATACTACCTTTTACTTTTATTATTCTCATCGTTGTGCGTGTATACAGGGTTATTATTAATGTGATGCTGATCAGGTGCTTTTTGAATAATTAAATATTCAGCGCATATTATTATATTTTACAGATTCCAAACTTATTGGATTTTGGCGAGGGATGAGACCTTATCAAAAATTAATGGGCAATGGCAAAGCTGACACGCCCATAATTATTGAGTTTTATACCAGTTATTTAAGCAACACCTTTGGAGCTGGACTCCAGAATTCTCCTATTATTTTTTACAAAACTGATTAACAACAGCACTCATAACTATCATCTTCTTTTTCATTCGGATCATCTGCTGGATAGCAGGGGCTATGGTAGATAGCATAAGCAATAAGAACTGGCCAGCCAAGAGGAGGAAAGAGCAATAACAAAAGCATCTGGCCACATGAGAGTTCCCAATTTTTGGTCCCTTCAGTATTGGAAGATTTATTATTGACTGGTGTCAACTGAGGATTTTGAGTTTTCTGGTCGAAAAACAGTGGCTTTGACTTAGTCGCTGGACGATAGGGTGTTAAAGGTGGTTTTCGCTTTTCAATCCTTGAGCTATTTTCAGCTACATTCAGCTCCAAATTCGGATTCTGAGTTGTAAAATTCAACTGTTTCTTTACGCTACTTAACTTATGATGTCTTTCAGATTCGGTTCCAAGGCTTTGTAATGGCGTCTGATTAGGTTTGTGTCTTAATGGCGTAACGCCATCTCTATCTTGGATATTACCGATCTTTAATACTGAGCTTACTTTTCCCGTAGTTAGTTTAGTAGGCGTACGACGTGGGGTAGGGCGTGGGGTAGAAAGTAGTTCTGGTTGATGCGAATAACCCAAAAGTTGCTTTATTATCTTGGATTCCACCCTTGCATTTGACATTTTCATGGGCGTTCGAAATTCTCTTTTTTCTAAATCAACAACAATATATTTGCTTTCATCAGGATGAGGGAAAATCTGGGATTTAAATTCAAGTTTATTCGTTTTAAAAATTTCATTTATTTGCTGGGTGATATTGAAATATAAATCGTTTAATTTTTCACCGTAAAATAAGGTATTCGCTTCCAGTTCCTTGCCAAGTACAGGCGATAATTTTTCAAAATCAGGAAATGGAGTTTCGTAGGCTGTGGTCAGAGTACGCTGTATTTTTGCTATTAATCGCTCTTCATCCATAAAACCCTGCTCGTATCTTTCCAAAGTTTTTTCAATTTTGTTTAACAAACCCTGATGCATACTGGAGGCAAGCAAGGTTTCAAAAACCTGTTTAGTAGCTAGTTCCATGCCATTTACTATAATATTAGCCGGATAGGATGAAGCCATAAAAAGAAGTGATGAAGTCTGATGGATTAAATCCATATATACAGGCATTTCCTTCTTTAAAATGGGCGTTTCTTCCTTCATTAAGTCATGATTATGAAAATAACTATAACCCCTAATTGAATTGATTATATTATCAATGGATGAATGGTTACTTTCCTTATACCACTCCAAGTATTCCTGTTTTAATGATTGACTTAGATAATCTTCCGTTATGTTATTCAAAAATAATTGCAAAATTCTTTGGTTAGGCAAAGTTTGTAGCAACATCTCTACTTCAACCCCGTCCTCTTCAGGCCGTAAAGTCGTTATAGAATACTGTTCGGCAAAACGTTTTCCATCCTCTGTAGACATGGTAATTTTAACAATACGCCCAATAATGGTTATGCATTTTATGGGTTGCCCATCAAATTCTATAGAAAACATAGCTAAATCCTCTAAATTGTGATTGATCAAAAAACTGGCAGCATGTAATAGCGGTTAGTCTATTTACCGATTATATAAACTTAAACCCGCTATAAATTTCTTATATTTGTCGATGCCGATTCGGTTAATTGAATTATGGGAAATTCATCAGCTGGCAGGAGAATATAATTGAATTGGCTAAATTGTCAATAAAATGTGTGGCTTGAGTAAAAAATGGATCTGCTTTATGTGGGAAAATGTAAAGCGATTGATTTAGACGTATCTAAAATCTCAAACAAGTCTAGAAACCGGTGTTTACTGAACTTTCTAAGCGAGAGTAAATTTGTTTAAAGTTATAAACATCTAATTCATTTTAACCAATGTCAGTTCAGCCGAAATTGATTTTTGTTCATTAGCAACGTCTTTATCAATAGGCTGCTCATAACAATAATAAAGATGCTTTATAAATAAAATAAGATGGATAGAACTCATAAGATCAAAAGCAAATTACACTCGCTTTATAAATGTATATTCTATATTTTTTTTAATTAACTTATTTCATTGGAAGATAATATGAAAATAGAAGAAGACCCCTCTGCAGAGCTGGGTGAAGAAAGAATCATCCTGCAATTATCTGAAAAATCAGGAAAACTACACACTGATGCTGCGCAACTTGCCTTTATAATCAATGGTCTTTTGGAAAAGGTAAGTTGACCTATAAAGCGGAAAATCTATATCAAAGTATCGATATCAATGACGCATTGCAGCTATACAGAATAACCAGTTGGATATCGTTAAATTTCTTTACCATCACACCCTCAGTCTCCCGATGGCGGATGGTAGTGACGCCCTAAATTCGGCTGCAAAATTAGGGCATTTGGAAATTGTTGAATTGCTATCTAATCATCCAAAAGCAGATATAGAGAATGCACTCCGTCAAGCATCATACTTTAATCAATTTGAAGTGGTTAGTTTTAGCAAAACAAACTTTTTATAATATTTATAATCAGACATCGAACCCAAAATAAAAGTTTAAATAGTAAAATTGTTTAGATCCTGAAAAAAAAATCGAAAAAGAATTTTTCGCCCATCGGATACAAACCAATTTTCGCCATACAGGATATTTTTTGACGGTTCGAATATGGATAAATTGTGAAATGTATAAAAAGGAGAATCATAGGGATTTCGCTCGAACTGAATTATAGTCAAAGCTCATTTGGTTAATAAGTTAAATTTAAAAATATATGAGGTACACTTACTGCTTTGCAAGAAGGTACTTAAGGTCGACAAGATTTAAGTAAAACTTAAATCTAATTCACCACTCACTTCATCCGTAAATAGGTCATCTACCTATGTCAATACGGTTTTTGCTTCATACTTCAACTTGAAGTTAAATTCTCCGGTAATATAGTTTTTATTTCTAAAAAATTAACACTATTTGTTTAACTTTATGATTTTAAACAATTTTGCGTGTAATGAGCGAGGCTAAGTTATAACGAAATATTTCTTTAATCAAGACATCACCACTAAGTTCCTGCTCATAATATACTCCAGTAAGCAGAAACTTTTTCAGTAAAATTAGAACAGGAAATTTCAGATTCGGCAAGCAAAAAGCCCAATTCCTTGAGCCTAAGCATGCCATTTCTTTCGGTCTTAGCAAAAGAAGATTTCCAGGAGTAAGGGTTTAGATATTGGGCTTTACCTTTCCGGATTATTTGATCTCGAACCGAGAGTTTTATCCAAACTTGCCTTTGAACCTATAATTTGCAATGAGGGTGATGCCCAATAAAGCACTTCATTTGAATTAATTATTTTATAGGGAAGCATCAAATTTTTATTTTTATCAAATCGCCAGAATTCGCCACAATAAAAACCGTCAGAATTTTGCGAAATCTTCTGTATGGAGTTTTTATTTTGATCAGTGAACTGGTTACAGTAAGTGCTATTGTGATTGGGGGGGATTTTTAAAGGAGAACTGGCAAGTGACACCTCACCTTGTTTATTAAAGCCAAACATTATTCTGTTAACAGAGGAATAAAGATCAGTGCTAAAGCGAAAAATTAAAGTGGCAAATAACAACGTAATTATGGTGGCCTTTAAGCCTGGTAATCGCTTGTTCCTTGCTTGTAATATTTTGTAAAAAAACAACCAGCCTGCTATTAATCCTAAAATTTTTATAATTGTCATTTTTATCCTTATCTGTTTTTAAAATCTCAAAATTATTGCCATTGCTGCATATCAGCAATTCTTTTAAATTTTCGTCAATGAATTTGAAGGCACCAGATTTTTTGATATCACTCGGAGTCATGTTAGTCATGATGACGATTGAATTCCCCTGCTTTATATCAGCAATCAAAAGATTGCGATACCCAATATTCTGGCCAGCATGGCCGAAATAAGTCCCCTCCTTTGCTGGTTTTCCGTATTTATTTAATTTGACAATAAATCCCAAACCCATTTGCAAATTAGGGGCATGGCTTTCCGGGCGAACTGTCATCAATTGCGCACTGGATTTAGTCAAAATCTGTTGCTTATCCCCAGCGAGTGATTTCTGAATGGATATAAGAGCTTTGCCAAGATCAGTTGGTGTCGTCCAAAGTCCAGCGGCAGCTTTTTCTAAATAAATATAAGGGGCATCAGGTACCAATTGATAATTTTCATAATAGGGTAACGCAAAATTTTTAACTGTTTTAGGTAGAGGTTGTTGAAAACTGCTTGAAGTCATATTCAGCGGTGCGAGGATTGAATCCTGCATTAATTGGGTGAATGTAGAATGATAAACATCAATCAAAGCTTGCTGAACAACGATATACCCTCCGCCCGAATATGAAAATTTTTGGCCAGGCTTGGTAGTGACTTGTATAGGTTTGGAATTTGCTGGTGATTTTCCGTCTAGAATTTCAACTAAAGTGGGTAGCTTGCTTCCCTTTTTATAGCCAATAAACCCGGATACATTAAAACCGCCACTATGACTCAGTAAACGCCGCAATGTAATGGGCGATTTTTTTGTAAAATCATTCTGCGGAATTTTCCAGGATTGCAAATTCTGATTGATATCACCATCCAGAGTTAATTTACCGTCCTGAACAGCTTTTATTGCAGCCATGGCGGTAATCGGTTTGCTTATCGATCCAGCCTGAAACAAAACTGACGGCGTTACTAATTTTTTATTGGCCACATCCGCATAGCCATATCCTTTTGCCCAAACTAATTGATAATTTGAAAATACAGCGATACTTAGGCCAGGAATAGTGTGTTTAGCCATCCCTTGATTTAACCAGTTATCAAAATCGGAAGAAGTTTTTGAGTGGGCTAGAGAGTAAAGGAGCATAAGAATCAAGCTAATTAGTCTAATCATAAAGGCTTTGGAATGTTAAGGTCAGAATAGAATAGTTAATTATTCAATAGATTTCCATCTGAACTGGACGCATTGTAAAAATGATTCTTGCTTAGGACGAAAAATTGGTCAGCTCCTTAAAAAAATGTCTTGCCGCGGGCATGACAAATTTGGTCCATACAGAAAAACACATGCTAATAGTGGCTTTTAGCGAGCCTCAGATAAACGGAGCTCATCCTGAATTAATTTTCTCTTAATACCGCAGAAAATTTTTTTAGAGCTCACCTTTTAGAAAATAGTTGAATAAAATAACCCAAATTAATTGATAGTATTTAGACCTCATCGGATTAATCATTGTTCTTTTTTAAATCATAATTTGTTGGTTGGAGCTTCTAAAGGCAATAAGATATTTTGCCTTATATCATTTAAATTTAAAGATCTTATTAAACTACCCCAAAACAGCTTCAACCTGAGCAACATAACGTTGTACAGCGCCTTTATTTGCCTCTAGAACCGACGTTGCGTTAGAGATAAGTTTTTGCTTTTTATCTTCATTCTGATGAACTGCGATAATTCTATCGGCTAAATCATCGGCATCTTTTGCAAGCTCAATCGCTTGGGCTTCCTGTAAATCTCGGCAAATGGTTTTAAAATTATGGACATGAGGGCCGCTGAATACTGGTACTTGCATGGCGATAGGCTCTAGCACGTTATGGCCACCAATGGGTACAAAACTTCCACCTACAAATGCATAATCCGCAACCTGGTAAAATCCCATTAGTTCGCCTAAAGAATCTAAAACGACCACTTCGTTATCTGGACTTAAGGTCTCAACCTTTGATCTCAGGCCAGTATTGAATCCTTTTTCAACAGCCAATTGGAAGACTTTTTGAAAACGCTCCGGATGACGAGGGGCGATTAGCAAAACCATATTGTTCAGGCTTGATTGAAGTTTTTTTAATGGATTCAGTAATTGCAACTCCTCATCCTCATGCGTTGAAGCAGCCATCACAACGGGACGATCTTTACCCCAGCGTTCTTGCAGTTTCAAAAATACTTCCGAATTGATATTTTGGGTTTGTAAATCGAATTTCATGTTTCCCAAAACAATGACCCGAGAATCATCGGCGCCAAGGGCCTTAAAGCGTTTCGCATCATCCTCTGACTGAGAAAAAATGGCTTTGAACTGATTAAGTAAGGGCTTGAACAGAAAATCAGCTTTTTTATAGCCTTGATAAGAACGCTCTGCTAATCGCGCATTAATGAGGAAAAGCGGAACCTGAGCCTTTTGAGCGAAATGTATTAAATTAGGCCATAATTCTGTCTCAACGATGAGTCCGAGTCGAGGCTGTGCCTTTTTGAAAAAACGACGTATGACCCACGGCAAATCATAGGGAACAAAACGATGGCTAACTTTGTCCCCAAAACGGATTTTTACACGTTCAGCACCGGTGGGTGTCATTGTGGTAATTAAAATTTTCCACTGCTTATTCAATAATTCATCTATCAAAGGAGTTACAGCGATGACCTCGCCGAGGGAGACTGCATGAACCCAGATATCCACTTTTTCTGCAGGTTTTTTATCCAGAGAGAAACGTTCAGCAATTCGATTGCGATAAGCAGGCAGGCTTTTACCTTTCCACCAGAGACGTGCTAATAGGTATGGGGTTAATAAATACATTATTAAAGAATAAAACCGGCGCATAAGGGTCTCTTTTCAAAAAAGGTCAATTATCCTGTAAATTTATATCTCAGTCTACAGCAGACGGTTTCTGCAATTATTGCCGAATCTGCCCTTTACCTCGTACAATATATTTAAAGGTAGTGAGCTGCTCAACGCCGATAGGCCCTCGGGCATGTAGTTTTCCAGTAGCGATTCCCATTTCAGCACCCATGCCAAATTCACCGCCATCCGCAAATTGTGTAGATGTGTTATGCATAACAATCGCGCTATCTACTTCCTTCAAAAATTGATCTGCTGCTAATAAATCTTCGGTTATTATCGCATCCGTGTGTTGGGTTCCATGTAAATTTATATGTGCAATGGCTTCTGAAATCTCTTTTACTACCTTTACAGCAATAATTGCATCGAGAAATTCTGTATCGTAATCTTCCTCATCAACTGGTTTAACTTTAGAATTTAATTGGTAAACACTTTGATCGCCGCGAATTTCACATCCCGCTTTAGATAAATTATCTAATAATTCAGGTAAATGAGATCCAACAATTTTCATCTATTAATAAAATTTCAGTAGCACCACAGATTCCCGTACGGCGCATTTTTGCATTCAAAACAATTTTATTGGCCATTACTTTGTCGGCAGCCTTATGTAAATAGGTGTGACAAAGACCAGCTAAATGTTTAAAAATGGGTATACGTGTATTTTTCGAAACATATTCGATTAATTGCATGCCGCCGCGTGGGATAATGACGTCGATATAATCGTTCATAGATAGCATTTCCTCGACAGCAAAACGTTCGGGTGTCGGAATCATTTGAATGATATCAATTGGTAAATTAGTAGGTTGAAGTCCCGAATGCAAGGCATGCAAAATTGCCTGGGCTGAATGAAAACTTTCTGATCCGCCGCGCAAAATAACTGCATTTCCTGATTTTAAACACAACCCTGCCGCATCAGCAGTAACATTAGGCCTTGATTCATAAATAACACCGACTACACCAATTGGAACGCGAACACGATTTATCTCCAAACCATTGGGTGGGTAAATTTTTTCTAAAACTTGACCCACTGGATCTGGCAATATAGCGATTTTATCTAAGGCCTCTGCCATGGCTTCGATTCGTTCATCATCTAATTTAAGGCGGTCCAGAAAGGAAAGGGGGAGATTATTTTGTTCAGCAAAACTCAGGTCTATTGTATTAGCATTTAAAATTAGCTTAGATCGCTCGCGAAGGGCCTTCGCCATTGAGTGTAAAGCGTTGGTCTTTACTTGACTCTCAGCAGTGGCAAGAATTTTTGAGGCTTTTTTAGCCGCTTGGCATAATCCTAAAACATTCATAATTTACCTTAAGCTTTTTATCGGTTTAAAAAATATGGAGATGGTCATAATGAATGAAAGCAGGCTTATTTTTAAGTCCTAAATTTTCTTTCAATTTTTTAAAGTCATATTTAGCAATCCCAACACCAATTCGCTCATTTTCAGAGTTATAAATTTCAATTAAATCGCCTTTTTTAAATTCACCGGTTAATTTTTCAATTCCCACAGGAAGAATAGATAAAATACGGATTTTCGCTTTCAAAAGAGACAATAAATCACTATTTATTTTAATGGAACCGGTATTTTTATCGGCATGATAGGCAATCCAGCGTTTTATATTTGATTTTTTTCTATTTGCAAGAATTTTAGTGCCAACTGCCTTTTCATTAACAATGTCAATTAGGGCATTGGGCCTATTAATATTAGCTATATTAGTAACAATACCCAGACTTGCGCATTTTCTGGCGGTATCCAGTTTAGAAAACATACCACCTCTGCCCAAGGCTGATTTTGCTGTTGAAACATTAGGCCAACCCTGATTGGGATCAATTTCTTTAATTAATTCTGAACCGATTTCATTGGGATGCCCGGTAAAAACGCCATCAACGTTGGTTAAAATTATTAATAAATCCGCATTTATTTGCGCAGCTACAAGCCCAGCCAGCTCATCGTTATCAGTAAACATTAATTCTTCAATTGCTACCGAGTCATTTTCATTGATGATAGGAACTATGTTTGCATGCTTTAATAATTCATGTAACAAACGAGCTATATTTAAATAATGTTGCCGAGTATGAAAATCCTGTTTAGTTAATAATAATTGGGAAACCAGAATTCCTCTTGGTTTGAATAAAGTTGAATAAATTCTCATTAATTCCGGCTGACCTAAGGACGCTAAAAGCTGTTTCTCCCCCACTGAATTTCGATTCAGTTTTGGAGTAAAGTGAGCGGCGACTTTTCGACCCGAACCCACAGCGCCAGAACTAACTAGAATCACTTTATGCCCCAATTCCTGCAAATTACTAATTTGATTCACCAGGTTGATTAAAATAGATTCGATTGGACTACCTTCTACAGATAGGATACTTTGAGTGCCAACTTTAATAACAATTTTCATGCTTTATAATATTATTGAATAGAATGGGTATTGATTATACTGTCGAAATTGTTTATGAAAAGCATTCAATAGGCAATTATGCTATAACTGAACTTGTTTTTTGTAATTTTCAACCAGGAATGATGGGAAATATAATCTGATGACACTTCGTGAATTCTTTACAAATAATCGTTGGTGGGGAAAAATAATTGGCGCAATTCTGGGTTATCTGGTAGCTGGGTCTGCTGGTGCTCTCATTGGTATTCTTATTGGAAATTTTTTCGATCGTTCACTGCTTGGCCATTACAGTCGCCCCCTTTGGTACTATCATGTAGAAAACCGTGAGCAAATTCAACGGGTTTTTTTTGAGGCGACGTTCTCGATAATGGGCCATGTTGCCAAAGCAGATGGCCGAGTTTCCCAACGAGAAATCTCTATGGCAAATTCGCTTATGCAGGATATGGGGCTTAACCGTGAACAGAAAAAAACTGCCCAAAATTACTTTAATGAAGGAAAAGCCGCCCATTTTAGTTTGGAACAAATGTTAGACCGGTTAAAAGCAAGCTGCCACGATAATCCTGAATTGCTCAAATTGTTTATGGATATTCAATACCGTTCAGCCCTCACAGATGGTTTTTCTGAAAAAAAAATTAATACACTTGATATAATATTTAGACGCATGGGCTTTGCCCCCTTAAGAGAACAATATCGATTTTATGAGGATTTTGGTCAAACTGACTATCAGCAACAAGAAACTCATAATCAGCAATCCCATCACTATAACCGTGGCCAGACTCATCAAAGTGGTCAGAGCGCGTACAATGCACTAGCTCATGCCTATTCAATTCTTGAGTTGGATCCTAGCGCAAATAAGCAAGAAACCAAGCGCGCTTATCGTCGTTTAATTAGCCGTAACCATCCTGACAAGCTGATTGCCCAAGGATTGCCAGAAGCGATGATTAAAATAGCAAATGAGAAAACTCAACAAATAACTAAAGCCTATGAGCAGATTTGTACATCTAAAGGATGGTAACTCTGCTTATTAGACATCTTGCTATAAAATTTCCGTGAAGATATTAACGCCCTTTTTAGATAAGGATTATTCTTCGATGAAACTACTCTTGCTAAGCAATGCAACAAACTACGGACAACAATATCTAGAACATGCAATGCCCTGGATAAAAGAACATTTTAGCGGAGTAAAAAAAATCCTCTTTATTTACGCAAGAAAAATCACGAGATTTATCACAATAAAGTGATTGAAGCCTTTAAAGAGCTAGATATAGAAGTACTTTCTGCTCATACATCTATTAACCCCGTTGAATTATTAGAACATGTAGAGGGTATATTCATTGGCGGTGGTAATACTTTTCGTTTATTAAATGAACTGTATAAGAAAAATTTAATCGAAGTGATAACAAATAAAGTGAAAAATGGCTTGCCTTATTTAGGTGAAAGTGCCGGCACTAATGTTGTTTGTCCAAGTATTAAAAAGACCAATGACATGCCCATAGTTTTTCCGCCTTCGTTTGATGCAATGAACCTGGTTGATTTTCAAATTAATCCACATTATTTAGACTCAGACCCTAGTTCAAAACATCAAGGGGAAACTAGAGAACAGCGATTAGCCGAATTTCATGAAGAAAATTCTTGCAAAGTAGTTGGACTTAGAGAAGGTTCTGCATTATCCATAGCAAACGGTAAAAATATTTTACTAGGTCTTAAAACTGCCCGGATCTTTCGACAAGGCGCAGAACCTTATGAAATTCAACCAGGAACGAATCTAAAGCGTAGACTAGAAGCTAAAACCATAACTGGGTTTGAGGAAGGCAGTTCATATCAACTGAACTTTTTTAATCCGGTCGAAGACTCTATTGAAATTGAATCATCAATTTTAATTCCAGAGCAAAATATAAATCTTGGTTGCTAAATCCATTAGAGCTAGGGTCCGGACAATGTGAAATTATAGTTATTCCACTATTCTAGTATCAGTTTATTCATTGAGGCAAAGCCTGGTCAACACGGAGTGCTCACCAGGCTTGATGTTTTAATCTGATAGATCGTTCATATTAATTATCTTCGATTTGATCTACCGGACGAATTCGTGCAGCTTCAATCACTAATAATTTGAAGTAGTCATAAGACATATAGAAATTACCTTGGTCACCCGCTTTTTCACTCCATGAATTACGAAGGATTAATAAACCACGATGTTCATAACCATGATCATCATAAGCTAAAGCATCGTCATCAAACCCGGTGATTACCATTTCATGGCCAGCAAATTTTGGCTCTATAAACACGTCTCTGGCAATTTCCGAGGTTAATAACCATGTGTCATTCTCAACATGGTATTTTCCAATAGCTCCCGCCACACCCAAATGATACGAGGGAAACAAAACTCCGAAAGTAACTCTATCACCTTCAGATAAAGCCCCTTTAATTTGATTTAAGGTTTGAGTGGTATCAACACGATCAGCAAAGGCCTGGTTATGATCTAAAATAGGTGACCATTCAATAAGCTTTTCAAGGTTTTCGCTTAATTTATGGTAATCCTCTATTGATAAAATACCATCCACTTTCTCATCCCCTTCAAGAGGATAACTGTATAAGCCGCCACAGCCTTGAGCTTCCTGAGCTTTAGAAACAATACCAAACATTTCCGTTTGATTTAACACAGTTCGTCCAAACGAACCCTCCCAGCCGCTAAGGGTGTAGGAATTATTTGTAAGATAATTGCCCAATTGTAATTGACACAGCTGACTGATGTAATCTCCTTTATTTAATAATGCGTCCATCGCCGCAGTAACAGCAAAGGTCACGCAGGTTCCGTGTTGCCCTTGATTCAATACAGGAACATTGTTCATACCCAGAGTAACTTTGCGTGGGTATTTGTTAGGAAGTGAACTGGTTGAAAATTGATGTGTATGGGCGATTGCTTTCTTAGATCGGGTAGCAAGATTTTTTTTTGCCTGCGAAGAAAGCTCAATTTTTAACAATTTAATAGGATCAATAGTAACAGCGGTGGACAGTAAAGAATTTTTAGCTGGGGGTTTTAATGAGGTAGTAATAGTTCCTACTATCTTCACTTCTTCGGCTTGGGCAATAGAACATAACGCTGACAAAAGTACTATATGGACGACCTTCATACAATTTCTCCAACAAAATATTGAATAACAAGCGCGAGTTTATCATGTGTAAAAAAACGATTCACTAAGAATTAAAAGGCCTCACATTTAAAAATTACCAACCATTAATTAAAATAATAATTAAAGCGAACAAGTACTGAATTGTTAACTAATTTTGAATTTGCATGTAAATCGGTAAAAATAAAACCATTAGGCAGGGAGCTTACGGCACTTTGTCCAACTCTGTATTGGCGTTTGCCAAAATCAGTATAGCGATATTCTAATCCAATTCTAAAATTTGAACACAAAGCATATTCAGAACCTAATCCAACTGTTCCTCCGACTAAGGTTTTGATTTCGCTGCCCTGAGAAGCGGGAAAAAGATCCCCATCGATTACAATAGAGGTAATCTGGGTTGAGATTTCGTGGTTCATAATAGCAACGCCACCTAAACCGTAAACAAGCCAATTTTGTATTGGAGAGCCGATACGCGCTATCCAGGAAGCCTGCCATTTAGATTTACTAGAAAAGCTGTCACCAGATTTAAAGATATTGATAAATTGTCCTACTTCCTCTTTTTTTAATGTGTGCTTATTGTTGAGATTAAATCCTAACAGGCCAATTTCAGTACCATAAATAAATTGATTGATTTGATATAAATAACCTAACTGTGCCCCACCAGCAAATCTATGTTGGTTTGCATTATAAGGTTGAGCAAAGGAGGGAAAATATACACCACTGTTATCAATATAAGGTGCATCAGAAACCGAACCGTGGAATTTGCTAAAAAGGCCTCCCAAGTTCCCGCCTATATAAAACCCATTCCAATTTGTTGGAGTAATGATTTGAGTAATACCCGATTCACCTGCAAATAAAACTGAAGGTAATACAAGACATAATCCTAAAATTATTTTTTTCATATTTTTATTTTCCATAATGTCATTTTTATTTTTATAATATTTCAAAGCAATTAAGACGTAGAATTTGCTTTTAGAATCTAAAATATCTTGTTAGCGTCCAAATGGAACCTGATTGCTTCTCAATATTGAATTTAACTCATTAAATAACTTAATTAACCTTTAGAGAAATCAGCTGGGGATAGGAATAAATATTCCCATCAATCCGATTAGGCACCAAATTCTAGTCCTTCTGCATCCAAATAGGCTTTAGCTTGTTGAGCAATAACTACATGGGCTAGCGTCGTTGGATGGACTCCGTCAAAAAATAAATAACCTTCGCAGTTATTAGTAATTTTTTGAGTTTTTACCTGTGAGGCTAAAGACAACATGTAATTTTTGCTGGATTGAACACCAGAACTTTTATAGCAGGCATCTTTGATATTGGTAATTTTATAGTTTTCAGGAGAAGCAAGAAATTCGTCAAATTTTGAGGCAGCATCAAAATAAAGCCATTGAATTTCTGGATTGCTGTGTTTAAGCTCAGTTACGGTCTCAGCTAAAAGCTCATTATGTCGTCGACAGTAGGTAGATAATTGTTTTCTAATTACCTTAATTTCGTTATCAGAATAGTAATCCTTTTGAAAGGGTTCCGGGGCAATCCCAAGATCTGGCAAATTAACTAGCATTATATGTTTTGCACCTGCATTAATCAGGTTAGATATGCCCTTTCTTATCCCTTTATTCACATTTGTTAAAGTCGCTTCAACATCCGTTGGGCCAATAAGATAATTGTTTCCGCCAATCCAAATAATAAATAGCGAGTTTTCATCAGCTTTATTCTGATGGAGTCCCAAATAGGTAGAAATTTCAAAATTTAGGGAAATTAAATCGTCATTATCGTCTTCTATTATGGCAGCACCCCCAAATGCATAGTCCAGTAAATGGTCATTAGTTTTTTCGGGGAAATAAGATTTTGCAAGGAGTTCCGCCCAAATTGGGCCATTTGAAAAACGACCTTTATAATAAGGAGGTGATGAAGGAATTTCATAGAGTTTATAAAGATTTCCATTATCAGATAAGCTGTCGCCAAAAACGACGATCTTATTTAATGGCTGAGCTTGTACTAAGGTAGAAAACAATAGAATGAATAAGCTGATCAGGACTTTCATGTAAATCCTCAAACGTTTCAAAGAGCTGAATTATAATCTACTTATAACTTTTAACAATGTGAATATAACAAATTAACAGACTTAAAAATAAATAGCCTCTATACTTTAAATTAATCCATAAAGGCTCCGATTGTATGAATATTTCACCAAATACTCTTTCAAAGGCCGTTAAAGCGAAGATCATTTCACAAGAACAGGCTGATTCCTTAATGGTATTTCTGCAAAATCAAGGTGAACAAACTCCAGGATTTAATACTACCAATGTTCTTTATTATCTTGGTGGATTAATTGCCATCGCCGCGATGACTATATTTCTGAGTTTAGGTTGGGAATCCTTTGGAGGCTGGGGAATTTTTGCTATATCCCTGACTTATGCAGCAATAGGCCTGTATTTATCTTCTTTATTCAAACGGAATAATTACCCCATCCCTGCCGGCATCTGCGCTACTTTTGTAGTAGCTTTAACACCGCTGGCAATCTACGGCCTGCAACGAGGGCTTGGCTACTGGCCTGATTCAACAGTTTACCGAGACTATCATTACTACATTAAATGGCATTGGATTTTTATGGAGCTGGGAACTCTGATAATAGGGCTAATATTAGCCTTAATTTACCGTTATCCATTTATGATTATGCCAATTGCTCTAACACTCTGGTATATGTCAATGGATTTAGCAGCACTGATTGCAATCGACAATAACTCTGATTTTACTCTAAGAGCAAAGGTATCGCTCTTTTTTGGATTGGGTACTTTGCTTGCGGCTTTTTGGGTTGACTTGAAATCGCGGCATTCAGCTGATTATGCCTTTTGGCTCTATTTATTTGGTGTTCTCACGTTCTGGGGCGGCTTAACTTCACTCTATTCAGATAGCGAATTAGCCAAATTCTTTTATTTATGTATTAATCTCTTTTTAATCGGATTAGGACTTATCCTAGTCAGGAAAGTTTTTGTAATCTTTGGCGGATTTGGTGTTGCTGGTTATCTGGGGCATCTTGCTAATGAACTATTTAAAGACTCCATGCTGTTTCCAGTTGCACTAACAATCATCGGTTTGATTATTATTTTTCTTGGAACACTTTGGCAAAAACATGAAAAAACTATTACTCAGCGGGTGCAATCGATATTACCAGAACCGCTACAGGAGCTTTTAAAATCGCGCCATTATTGATTTTTAATGGCGCAACGACATAACTTCTTAAGAGGCAGCGCCCATAGAAGTTAATTTTAATTGGCGACCGCAAACCCAGGCATTGTTTAATCCTTGAAACACTTCTTTCGACATGCCTTTAGGTAAACGAACGGTGGAATGGTCATCATGAATTTTAAGGCCAGTGATATAGCAGCTCTGTAGTCCACCTTCATTAGCAATTGCACCAACAATATTTCCAGGTTTTACACCATGTACGCGACCAACATCAATGCGGTATAACTCCTGCGGCTGATCATTACGGAAGGATTTTCTTTCCACTTTATTGTCTCGAGCCGGTCCATTACGTCCGTTACGCTCAAAGCCACGGCTTTGTTTGGAATCCCCTTCATAAACACGGGCTTCTTTAGCGGGACGAGCTGGTTTTGGTAATTCACGCTGCCAAGGTTTGTCCTGATTAAGCAACAAGGCTAAAACTGCAGCCACATCAACCGCTGAACCTTCATTTTCTTTGAGGAACACTTCAATAATACGCTTATAGTCTGGCAAATGTTCATGTTGCAGGCGTTCAGAAATGTTAGCCATCAACCGACGTTGTCTTGCTTCCTGAATCATATGATCATTGGGAATAACAACTTTATCGATTCGCTGACGTGTATGGCGTTCTATTGTGGATAATATTCGTGATTCTTTAGGGGTAATAAATAAAATGGTTACGCCGCTTCGACCCGCTCGACCAGTTCGGCCAATTCGGTGCACGTAAGTTTCACAATCGTGAGGCACGTCATAGTTAATCACGTGAGTAACTCGTTCAACGTCCAATCCGCGAGCTGCTACGTCAGTAGCTACTAAAATATCGATTGCTCCTTGTTTAAACTGGGCAATAATTCGTTCACGCAAAGCCTGAGTAATGTCACCATGAATCGCCATTGCGCGATGGCCTTGCTGCTGCAATTTTTCAGCCACTTCTTCAGTAGAACTTTTAGTGCGTACAAAAACAATAACGCCCTGATATTCTTCTACCGCTAAAATTCTTAACAAGGCATCGGGTTTTTGAATACCATTTGCGAATAAAAACCTTTGTTCAACGCTCTTAACTGTTGCCGTTTCAGAGCGGATTTCAACCGAAATCGGATCTTTTAGATAACTATTAGCAATTTGCCGTATTCGGCTTGGCATGGTTGCTGAAAATAAAGCCATTTGCTTTGCAGCGGGTAATTTAGCAAGAATTGTTTCTACATCTTCAATAAAGCCCATGCGCAACATTTCGTCAGCTTCGTCCAGAATGAAGGTTGTAAGTTGATCAAGTTGTAGCGTGCCTCTTTCAAGGTGATCTAGAATTCGTCCAGGCGTTCCGACTACTATCTGAGCGCCGTCGCGTAATTGTTTCAATTGGCGACGATAATCCTGACCGCCGCAAAGCACTGAAACAGAAATATTCAAATGAGCGCTTAAGGTTTCAAATTGTTCAGCAACCTGAATGGCTAATTCACGAGTAGGCGCTAAAATTAATGCCTGAGTGGAATTGGATTTAAGCGATAAACGTTGAAGAATAGGTAGAGCAAAGGCCGCTGTCTTACCTGTTCCAGTTTGTGCCTGAGCAATAATATCACGCCCTTCCAGCAACAAAGGAATGGTTTTGGCCTGAATCGGAGAAGGTGTTACAAACTTCATATCCACGAGTGCTTTTAGTAAGTTCTCAGATAAATTAAGGCTTGAAAAGTTTTCAAAATCTTGTGACATAAAAAATTCCTGTAAATTATGCATAGCCAAAAATAGGCTATCTAATATAAAAATTGTTCAGTATTATAACAAAATAAACAGGATGATGCACTTATTTTATTCTGCCGCGAAGGAAATTGAATAAACAATTGGCAATTTCAAGCATCAAATGTTTGGCTGATAAGCTGACTGAACAGACACGACTCGGGTCTTAGAAACTCAAGATAAAACCAGAGGACGGCCATATTAACATTCTTTGGCCAAATCTCGAAGCTGAAAATGATAAATTTACAAAAAAGCAATAAATGGGCTTAAAGTTGTAAATTTTTTATTAGGTTCAAATCGATGCCGCTAAACGACAAGCCTGATCAATCGCATGACGAGCATCCAATTCTAAAGCTTGATAGGCTCCACCAATCAGGTTAACCGAGCAGCCAGCTTCTTTTAGGGGCTTAAAAAGCTCACGCGCTTCATTTTGCCCTGTGCAAATAATAACCGAATCAACCGCCAGAACTTGCGGTTTCCCATCAACTATAATGTGCAAACCTTCATCATCAATCCGTTCATAATGCACGCCTGAAAGCATTTGTACCTTTTTCTGTTTTAAACTTAAACGGTGAATCCAGCCCGTTGTTTTACCCAATCTTGCGCCGTGTTTTTCTTTTTTACGTTGCAATAAATAAACTTCGCGAGGACTTTCCGAAATTTCCGGTTGTTTAAGACCGCCCCGCCCCGATGAATCGAGATCGATTCCCCAGTGCTCGTAAAATTCCTTGTTTGATTCGTCTGGGTTATGTGTTAGCCATTCAGAGACATCAAAGCCTATTCCTCCTGCACCAATGACGGCAACACGTTTACCAGCCTTCCTTTTTTCCATAATGAGTTCGACATAGGTCATGACTTTTTCATGCTCAATGCCTTCAAAAGTCGGAAGTCTTGGTTTGATGCCGGTGGCAAGAATAACCTCATCGAATTCTTTAAGCATCTCGGCATTTGCCTCAACATTTAAGCGAATGTCGACCTGATATCTATTCAATTGTTGTGTGAAATAATTAATCGTATGAATAAATTCCTGCTTACCGGGAATTTTCTTGGCTAAATTAAACTGTCCTCCCAAAAAAGCAGATTTTTCAAACAAGGTTACTTTATGACCTCTTTCGCCGGCTATTGCTGAAAAAGCAAGTCCTGCAGGTCCTGCTCCGACAACAGCAATTTTTTTAGGATTTTCTACTTTTTTATAGACCAATTCGGTTTCATGACAGGCGCGTGGATTAGATAGACAGGAGGCTGTTTTATTGACAAATACTTTATCCAGGCAAGCTTGGTTGCAGGCAATACAAACATTGATGCTATCAGACTTTCCTTGCTCTGCCTTTTCTACAAATTGTGGATCAGCTAAAAAAGGACGTGCCATGGATACCATGTCAGCAAATCCATCTTCCAGTAGAGAATTGGCAAGTTCAGCTGTATTTATGCGATTTGAAGTAATAATTGGTATTGCGATCTCAGGCTTTAAGCGCTTGGTCACCTTAGCAAAAGCGCCAGCAGGTACCATGGTCGCAATTGTGGGAATTCTCGCTTCATGCCAACCTATACCAGTATTAATTAGGCTTGCTCCAGCTTGCTCAATCGCTTTTGCAAGAAGAATAACTTCTTCCCAACTTGAACCCTCTTTAATTAAATCGAGCATAGATAAGCGGTAGATAATAATGAATTTTTCACCCACCGCTTCTCGCACCGCTCGAACAATTTCAACAGGAAAACGAATGCGATTGGCAAAGCTTCCGCCCCATTCATCGCTGCGTTGATTGGTGTGTTTCACGATAAATTGATTAATTAAATAACCTTCAGAGCCCATTATTTCTACACCATCATAGCCAGCGTCTTTCGCTAAGCTCGCGCATCGAGCGAAGTGTTGAATTGTATTGATGATGCGGCGTTTTGACATTCCCCAGGGTTTAAAGGGAGAGATTGGTGATTTCAAAACACTGGGAGCGACAATAAAAGGATGATACCCATAACGGCCAGCATGCAAAATTTGTAAAGCGATTTTACCACCTGCTTCATGCACAGTTTTGGTGATTAGCTCATGTCGATGTCTTTCTTTGCTACTACTTAGCTTTGCTGCAAAAGGAGCGAGCCGACCAGCGCGATTCGGGGAAAAACCCCCACTAACAATTAAAGCGACTCCTCCTTCTGCTCTTTCCTTATAAAAAGTAGCTAGGCGAGTTAAATCTTTATCTTCTTCTAGACCCGTATGCATGGAACCCATCAAAATACGGTTTTTTAGTTGGGTAAATCCTAAATCAAGAGGATTAAAAATGGCGGCAAAGGGTTTTTTATCAATTTTCAATTCCATGAAATTCTCTGTATTAGGCAAAAGCTAAGTATAAGACTATTTTGAATAGTCCCATAAGACCTTCAGTGCAAAGATTTTTCTGATAACTTTCTTTAGATAATAGTCAGTTCATTTTGATTTTCAAATGAGCTAATAGGTTTTGCCTCAAATTTTCCCCGTTACCTGGGCTCTAATTTTTCGATGAAAGAAAAGCTAAACTCTTAGCCAGGGTTTAAAATATTAATAGCTCTGGCAGCAAGCATAACGATTATTGTTAAAGAAACCAGAGCCTGAATCATTGACATGCATTTTGCCCATCTTGTTAGCACCGGCGTATCTGTCGGGGAAAAAGCGGTGCTGGTGTTAAAGGATAAAAATAAATAATCGACAAAGGTAGGTTCCCAATCTTTAATGGAGCTCGGTAGAGATCCGCTTTGTTGGGTCATAACCATCTGCGTTTGGGGAAACAGGAAGGACGTTTGGGCAATATTATCTTTTAATTCTCTTTTTCTAGGGCCGCCAGCATCCAAATTCCAATACCATAAAGCAAAAAGAATGATATTAGCTGCCCATAATAAAATGGATGAAAGGAGAAGCTGTTCTGGTTCAATACGTCCATTTATTTCAAGAGAAATGAGCCTTGCGACCGAAATGATAAGGTATAAAGTAGTAATGATATTAACAGTCCAGACTAATACATGATTGGCGCGGTAGCTATCATGCCAATGGGTGATAATCATGGGTATGAGTAACAAGCCAACCAGACAAATCATCAAACCACGCGGTCCTGAATAAAATGTTTTGGGTAAAGCCTCATAAAGAAGTGCCAAAATAAGAAGAGCAGACCAGGAAGACCATCGTGCTTGTAGGCTTTTTAAATGTTTTTGATGTTTATAATTGCTTCCTTTCAATTTTTTTCACCTTTAATTTATATCAGGTAATTATTGCCTTATTCTTAGCCTAGAAAGCAAGGTTGATTTTTTGAAAAAAAACCTGCATCACAACAATGCAGGTTTAAAACCAGATTAAATATTTTGACTAACATGAACCATATGTAAAACGGCGCTTATTCGACCAATACGTGCCAGGGACTGGACCGAAAAACCATGTTCAGTTAATTGGGCAGTATGTGCGCTAATACAGGCACCACAACCATTTAAGATGGAAACCGCAAGCGACATCAACTCAAAGGTCAATCGATCAACTCCTGAATTCATCATTCCTTGCATGCGAAGACCCGCTGGAACCTGAGCTAGCTCGGCATTCTCAGAAAGATGAACAAAGCGATAATAAATGTTCGTCATCGCCATCAGGCTGGCAGCGATCTTAGCTGCTTTTTTAATTTCTTCACTCTGACAAAGTTCGCTTAAATCAGCGATTAACAACCTATCATTGAGGTGAAAAGCTACAGCTAAGGCTGAACCAATAATTTGTTCTTCAGTTAAGCCCTCTGATTGACTGAGATCGAGTACTTTACTTAAATTTATGCGAGCATCTTTGGCAAATTCGGGTAGTTGCTCTTTTGTTCTTTCTAACATGATCGGTTCTCCGGATAAAACAGGTTAATCTTAGGTTAGATGAATAGTCTCATCGCCCTTCTTCCAATTACAGGGACAAAGTTCATCAGTTTGTAAGGCATCTAGTACGCGAAGCACTTCATTCGGATTACGGCCAACATTTAAATCAGTCACCATAACAAATCGAGTAATACCTTCGGGATCCACAATAAAGGTTGCACGCTGCGCCACTCCCTCATTTTCATCGAGGATTCCAAGTGATTGAGTTAGTTCGCGTTTGATGTCTGCAAGCATAGGAAAAGGAAGTTCCTGCAAATCAGGATGTTGATTACGCCATGCTAAATGCACGAATTCACTATCAATGCTAGCGCCTAAAATTTGAGCATCGCGATCATGGAATTCGCCGTTTAATTTTCCAAACTCGGCAATTTCAGTGGGGCATACAAAGGTAAAGTCTTTTGGCCAAAAAAATACCACTAACCATTTGCCGTGATAACTTTGGTTAGTTAAGACTGTAAAGGCTTCGTTTAAGTCCCTGCTAACCGTTGCTTTTAGTTGAAAATTGGGAAATTTATCGCCAACTCTAATCATTTTGTTCTCCTATCAAGAATTGTAAACCGACCTTTCGATTCACTTAAGTTAACTCTAGATAAGAAGCATTTATAAGTAAAATTGAATGTTTTTATTATATCAATCAATATTAACTATCGATGATGCAAATTCCCGTTTAGTTAAAAGTAGGATTGATAAGCCAATCAGACTAAAGATGACTGCTGGTATCGCCAAAGGCAAGGTTGTACTCACCGTTTTATTAATAAGAAAATAGCCAACCAAACCAGCAAATATAAATCGAAGTGCGCCAACCGCAGCTGCTGCGGAACCTTTCGCCTTCTCAAAAGGAGCCATCGCGCCACCAGAGCCTGCTCCCATGCAAAAGGCACCGCCAATTCCTATAGGCAACATGGGATAAATAAAATTATGAATGGACAAACCCTGAGCAACAAACCAAATCCACATCCATAATCCGCCAATCAGGCTTAGAAAATAACCTAACAAACAAGTCTTGAAAATTCCTAAACGCTCAACAATCGAACCGCCCATAAAACTGCCAATCAGCACTGAAATGCCCATAAAGCAGAAATAGATGCCATAACTTGTTTGTGGAATCTCAAGAGTTCGGATAATCAAAAAAGGAGATAAAGCGCAAAACAAATAGAAATAACAGTGACCCAAAGACGAAGCTAAGGTATAAACCTGAAAGTCCTGATTACGGATTACCTGCAAATATTGGCCGAAAACTTTCAAAGATAAGGGCGTTCGCTTGGATTTAGGTAAACTTTCCTCCAGCCAGAAACCCGAGGTAAAGAGAGCAGGAAAAGCAACCAATAATAAAGACCAGAAGGTAGACTGCCAACCAAGGTAAAGATCGAGATAACTGCCAATAAAAGTAGCAAAAATAGGTGAAAAGGAAATCATACCATTTAAAAAACTGTAGGCTTTTGCTGATTTATTCCCTTGGTAAAAATCGCGAACAATAGCAAAGCCTAAAACCATCATTCCACAAGAACCAATAGCCTGCAGAATACGATAAGCTATCAGCTCGTTTACATTGGTTGCCAGACCACAAAGAATGGAACCCAAAGCAAACATTATTATGGTTAAAATAGCAACTTTACGTCGTCCAAAGTGATCAGAAACAGGTCCAATAATCAATTGCATAAATCCTGCGGTTAACATAAATAAATTTAGAGTCATCAACATTTCAGTATCCGATGCCTGAAAATCTCGGGTCAAATGCGGAATCGCAGGCACGTAAATATCCATCGCCAAGGGAAGTGCAAGAACCATGGGAGTTAAAGCTAGAATGAGTTTGGTAAACATATTTGAAAACCTGAATATTTTAAATACAAAGATTTTAACTCCTAAACGCTAATCGATTGCAACCTTTTATTGAGAAATCTTAGCTTATCGACAAGGCACAATAGATAACGTATTATCATTGGACTCTGCATTTCCTAAGTAAATCTGATGGTTTCTTGATGCAAATTTAAGCGTTTTGAATACAAATCAGCAGGAACATTTTATAGAAATTTAAAATATTTTTGGAGTAAAAGCATGGCAGCCGAACAACTTTCGGTCTCTTTCGTCAGCCGACTGTCATTACCTGGCGCACACAAAATGCCGCAAGGGTATTTTCGCTCTAAATTATTTATTGCGCCTTTTACAACTAACCCTATAGTTGCAGCCTCAGGCCCACTCATTTCCTTACTTGAACGTTTGTGCATTGCTCCTTCGTTGCCTTCAATAAGCTTAATTAGAGAAAATATTGAACACGAGTTACATGCCTTTCACAGCCGTTTGAATGCAAAAGCCTCTTCTGAAGAAATTGATGCCATTGCTTATTATTTACTTTGTGCAACGATTGATGAATTAATTGGAAAAAATTATTTAAGACTTTATGGAACAGCGGCAGAATTTCAAGCCTTTACACCCTTATCTCATGATGAAAAAGGCCCGCAAGAACGTTTTTTCGAAATCGTTAATTATATAAAACAAAATCCAAATCAATATCTCGATTTACTTGAACTGGCCTATTATTGCTTAATTACCGGTTTTGAAGGAGAACAGCATGGACGTGCCGATGGTAGGCAAGTATTAGACAATTTAATCGAAGAGCTCTTTCAATTAATAAAGCAACATCGAGTCCACAAAAACTATCGCTTATTTCATGAACAAAAAGCGGCTGAGCATTTCCCCGAAGACCGAAAACCACTGATTACTTTTAGTCTGATTGCTGGTGCTGTGTTGATAGCAAGCTTTTTTGCCAGTTATATTTATCTGGAAAAACAAGCTCAATCAGTCCAGTTTGGACATACTTTAACCGCAAAGCTGGACGATTAATGGATAAATCATTAAAAGCACTCTGTGACGCCTTAAAACGAATTATTAGTTATTTAAAACCGCAAAATAATCCTGTCTCTTTTTTGCTGATTACTGGAAAAATCAATCAGGGTAAAACGGCATTACTTCGACAGTCTAATTTGACTCATTATCCAATTGATGGAGAATCGAGCGCCAATTTTTTTTACAACCAACAGGGCGTTATCCTGGAGCTTGGAGAAGCCTGGCTGAATCAGACAGAAAATCTCATTGCCAATACTTTAAAGCAATTAAATCGTTGTCATAAAAGTGTCAGGATATCAGGCTTTATTATCTGTGTTGATGCCAACGAATTATTAAGAGTTGAACCGAATCAACTACCTGAATATTGCAAATCTCATGCGCAATTGTTGGAGCGCTTTGCGCTTGCATTGGGCTATTTTGTCGACACAGCCCTTCTCTTCACAAAACTTGATGCACTAGCTGGCTTCTCAGATTTTTTTCAGACTGATCACCCAACTGAATTAGCGAAACCGCTGGGATTTTCCCTAGGATTAATCAAACAAAGAAAAAAATTGCTGGAAATCTTCAGGCATCGTTTTGATCAAATGATTGAGGTTCTTGGACAACAAACGATTAATAAACTTCATCCAGCTCGTTCTACAATAAAACGCACTCTGATTAGAGAATTTCCTCTTCAACTTGCTAGTCTGCGTGTGCCGGCACAGGCCTTTCTGCAAAATTTACCCTTAAATCTTTTCCGTATTAAAGCCGTGTATTTTACGAGTTCTGAGCAAGGTGGCCTTAGTGTTGACCGCTTGAATAAAAAAATCGAAAAAGAATATGCCCTTACAATTCAGGATAAATTTCCTCAATCCAATAACTATCGGGCCTATTTTATTGAAGGGGCTTTAAAAGCTTTTCAGGAGCAGACAAAGCGCTACATTCCTCAAATTCCCACAAGTCAAAAATGGCTGGCAGGCCTTAGTGTTGGAGTTCTTGGAATTTTCCTAGTCTGGATTTTGCAACAGCATTCCAAAACCACTCGTTTATTGGATGAAGCAAGTAAAGAATTGCTGACTTATGAAACCTTATTCGGACAGTCAAATGATAAAGTTCCAGCTCTTTATCATTTATCGCTGGCAAGCTCCAAACTCGACCAAATCCCACGCAATATAATTTCAGTTCCTACAATTGAACGATTAAAAACGCAATTACGAACCAATACAGTGAATCGTCTCAATGATGATTTTGTTCCAGAATTACTCTCCAATATTGAACAAATCCTCACTGATCCTTCCCAATCACAGATAGCTCGTTATGATGCTTTAAAAATCTACTTAATGCTTGCTAAACTCGAACATTACTCTGAAAAATTGGTGACTAACTGGTTTATTAACTATTGGCAAGGCTCCTCTCAGCAAAGAAGTATCGATAAACAGGTCTTATTACTGTCGAATGCTTTAAAGCAGCCCTTTCAACCCTTTGCTATTAACCACCAACTTGTCTCTGACGTACGTAATTATCTCAATGCTTTACCAGCCACCTACCTTTACTATACTTTGGCTAAAAACCATTTTTCACAGAAAAAGCTAGGCCTGGATTTTAAGGGTTTTGATCTGCCTATTAGAGAATTACCCTTTTACTATACAAAAGCAGGTTTTAAGGTAGAGATGGCCGAACTTCCTAAAATTGCTGCGCAGCTACAAGAGGAAAATTGGGTTTTAGCAAGACAGGATCTGAATGATTTGCTTTTATCGCTTGAAGAAGCTTATTGCTTTGAATACCTGACTTGGTGGCAGAACTTTATACGCCACACCAAGCCCATGCATTTCCAGGATTATCATCAAGCCAGGCAACTTACTCAAACGCTGCATCAGGGAAATACGGTTAATAAATTAATTGAATTAATCCAGCAGCAAACAGGGCCAGAAATCAATGAAGCGCCAAGCCATTTCAATGAGACCGTGGCTAGCCATTTCACTAATTTAAGTTTGATGTCAGCGACTGCCGCAAATGAGCTTAGTCAAAATCTCATTGAACTTGAGAAATTTGTAACTACCTTGTCGTTAATCAATGATCAGGGTCGAACTGTTTTTGAAATGACAAAATCCCGTTTTATGGGAACCTCATATTCTGATCCGTTAAGCGCCCTATACAATAGAGCTAAACAATTGCCAGAACCGGTCGCCGAATGGGCAAAACAATTAGCTGATGACAGTTGGTTTATTTTTATTAATGAATCTAAAGGCTACCTCAATAGTCAGTGGAAGCGAATTGTTTATAAAACTTATCAGCATTCAATTGCTGCTCATTATCCTCTTGATCCAAGTCAAAATAATGAAGTAGACCTCGCTGAATTTGACCAATTTTTTGCGCCACATGGAACTCTCAATAGCTTTGTTAATAACAATATCAAACCTTTTTTGGATACTTCAGGGCCGCAATGGCATCCTAAAGAATTAAATGGCTATGTTTTACCCATTTCCAATAACACCATCAATGAGCTTATCCGCGCCAATGTCATTTCCAATATGTTTTTCCCGGATGGAAGTGCTGCTTCAAAAATTGAATTTAGCTTGCAAAAAATAAATCTGGATCCGATTGTAGCTAATCTGGAATTATCCATTGGTAATATAACGCTTAAAGATAATCAAAATTCCGACTCATACACAGAATTTAACTGGCCGCAATCTAACGCTAAGCTGTCTTTGAGTTCTATTGAAGGCAATCATTTTGAACTTGCAGAAACAGGCCCATGGGCTTTCTTTAAAATGCTGCAAAAGGTCAATGTCTTAGTCGATAGCAATGACTCTTCCAGCTTGCAAATCTTATTTGAAGTGAATGGCAATTCTGGCCGCTATGTGTTGAAAACCCAAAATCCAATCAATCCCTTTAGCCCAGGTATTTTGACGGGATTTGAACTTAATCCTGAAGTGACCTGAGATTTTTATATCGATAATAAATAATAAGTGCAGTTACCGTGCCGCAACTAAGAAGACTTAAAAGATATCCACCAACAAGCAGGTAATCTGAGATTAGAAAACCGTGCAGGATAGTAAACATTTGAATAACGCAAAATCCTGCAAAGGTAAGAAGCGATAAACTTTCTGATGATTTAGCACGAAGCAAGGAAAAGATTTGGGGAATGAATAACAAAGCGTTTGCAAGTAAACTTAAGGTAAAACCGAGATTAATAAGTTCTCTGAAAAGCATGATTTTCCTTGATTAGTTGAATGCTTCAATATCTTACACTCTTAATGTTGATCAATATTACCTAAGGTAGCTAATTAATTGTTACAAATTAATAGCAATTGAAAAACTAACTCTGGAGCCTCCAAAAGGCTCTAAATGATTGGAGCTTTTTGTCCAAAGAATAGTCAGTAAAAAAGAGTTAATCGTTTTATTCAATTCCAGATTATAGTCTGTATAAGAAGGAAAATCTGCCACCAGAGGCAATCGGTGGCGGCCTATACCTCCTTTAAAATGAACCTGATTCAATTTTAAAAAGTTGGCTTTTGAGAGATCAAAATCAAAACCCAAATTGTAATAAAGAGCCTTTCCACCGGTGTCATAAACATTATTGGTAAAGGCTAAAAAAGAAGTTAGAAATAAATACTGGAGAGAACCTGTGACCTCATTGTAGGAATAGTGCTCTGTCCCGGGGTATTGATAGCGGTGAAAGGAAAAATCATAGTTTCCTTTTTTATTTATTTCATTGCTGATTCCGATACTGCCATCGAACTCAATATAGGCCTTTTCTCTGGGAAGCAACTCCTCTTCCAAAAATCGCACGTTTGAAAACCAAAAATTGGCATAGAGTCCTCTTATAGGAGATTTGGTTATTATTAAATTGAAATCGCCCTGAAAGGCTGGCTTGTTGGTGGTCTGACTATATCCGCGCCAAATGTAATCAGAAGTGACAATATAGCTTGCAGAAACCGTCTTTTTTTTGTCGAATTGAGGTTCACTTGGTTGCTCTTTTCCAAGGCTATTGCCCGAAAAAGCTAGGATAAAAAAAACAATAATGATTTTGCCCATGAGACATTAATCCAATCCTAACTAACTCTCATGTTTAAAAATTGCCAGGGATCGTCCCAATCCAGATTTTCCTTAAATAAAACATTCCGATTCGTTAATGGCGTCCAGTCGGTGTAATGGCCTCCAAATTCGCCAAGATAGGGCTTAGCAATATCTAAAATATATTCAAAATCCATTTCTTCGGGTTCAACCAGGCCTCTATCCCGATTATTATAAGCCCAGAGCATTCCCGAAATAGCTCCTGCAACTACTTGCAAGTTGGTTGCATTGCTTTGGGCAAATAATTTTCGCGCTTCGTGGATGGAAAGATGGGAGCCAAACCAATAAGCGCCCTTTTTATTACCCATTAATAAAACGCCTAATTCATCATAGCCATCCAGAATATTGTCAGTGATTAACGTATTAACCTTTGGATTTGGATATTCGGCTCCAACTAAGTCATTTATAGATAGAACGGCCGCAGGACAGGGAAGATAAGCGTAATGAACCGTGGGACGATAAAGCATTTTTTCTTTGTCTTTGACTGTTAAATATTCAGCAATTGAAATGGATTCAGCATGAGTCACTAAAAAGCCGTGATAAGCACCTAAACCAGGTGTCCAACTTCGAATTCGGGTACTAGCCCCGCAACGATCTAGAAATATGGCACTTTGTGAACCCTTATTGTGACTGAAGCCGTCGTCTGGCCAATGCTTTTCATGTGTTCCCCAGCCTAGTTCAGCGGGTTGTTCAAGTTCTTTAATAAATGCGTCGACCGACCAGGTGTTAATGAACTCTTTAGGCAATCTATGCTTTGAAGTGATTTGCGTATCCCGCTCTGCAATATGGATGACTTTAATTCCTAAGGAAAAGGCAAGGTGAGCCCATTCAAAAGCAGTTTTAGGTACTGTACCAAGCTTCATTTCATTATCTTCGGCTATGTTTAATAAAGCCTGTTTAACAAAATGAGAAACAAGCCCTGGATTCGCACCATGAGTGATTACTGCAGTTGACCGGTTTTGTCCTTTCAAATGGAGGACACTTTCTCTAAGGGCATAATTGCTGCGCTCTGCCGGTTTTAAATTTGAATTAGTGTAGGTCCCATCCCAAGGCTCGGTAGATAAATCGAGATAAAGTGTTTTTTTATCCTGGCACAATTCAATTAATTCAAGGCTGGAAACCCCAACTGACATATTGAGCAAAAAGTCATCGGGATTCAGTTGTGGGCCTAGCAGTGAATTTATATTTTCAGCAGTTATCTCACCCAGTTTGAAATCCACACCCGATTGTCTAGCAAGGTCTTTTCCTTCATCGGTTTTTGAAATAATGAAAATTTGGGAAGGCATCACATCGAAATGTGCAAAAATAAGAGGTAGAAGAGCTTGGCCTATTCCTCCGAATCCAACCATAATTATTTTCGATTTACAAATAACCTTATTTGTTTTTTTCATAATTAGACCTTGGAAGAATACGCCTGTTATTTAGCTATTATTCAACTTACCCTAATTAAAACCCCTTCTGCAATATCTTTTCCTACATCCGTTTTAAGGTTTGAATTCCAAGCAAGTCTAAACCTTTCTTTAAAATGCCTGAAGTTAGGCCAGCTAATTTAAGCCTGCTTAATTTCAGATTGTCATTCTCTTGATTCAGTATAGGACAAGCTTCATAAAAAGAGGAAAATGCGCCAGCCAGTTCGTATAGATAAGTACAGAGCAAGTGGGGAGCAGCCTTAAGCGCGACTGTATCGATAACCTCAGGAAACAAGATTAACTGTTTGGCAAGAGTCACTTCAGCGGGTTCTTGCAAAAGAACCGGTTTATTGATTGAGCTGGATTCAATGCCTGCCTTAAGAAATAAACTGTGAATACGCGTGTAAGCATATAAAAGATAAGGGGCTGTATTACCTTCAAAACTTAACATAGAGTCCCAGTCAAAAGTGTAATCGCTAATTCGGTTTTTTGATAAATCAGCGTATTTTATTGCTGAAATTCCGAGAATTTTAGCCATTTCCTCAAGCTCTTCCGGAGGATATGAGGGGGTCTTTTTGGAAGCAATCAAAACAGTAGCACGTCGCTCTGCTTCATCAAGTAAATCGGCGAGTTTAGTTACTCCGCCATCTCTACTTTTAAAGGGTTTACCGGATTGATCCAAAACCATTCCAAAGCTTATATGCTCCAATTGCATGGAGGATTTTGCAAAACCTGCCTTAAAGGCTAAGGCAAAAATTTGTTGGAAATGCAGGGCTTGGCGAGCATCAACAACATATAAAACTCGTGCTGCTTCTAAACTCTTTTGTCGATAGTTAATTGCTGCCAAATCTGTGCTTGCATATAAAAATCCGCCGTCTTTTTTCTGAACAATTATAGGCAGCAATTCCTTGTCCTTTCCTTTAAATTCATCAAGAAAAACACAGAGCGCGCCTTCATGTTCGACTAATAGACCTTGATGACTTAGATTTTCAACAATTTTAGGCAAAAAATCATTGTAAGCACTTTCAGCTTTTACATCCTTTGTTTGTAAGGAAACACCCAAACGCTCATAGATTTCCTGACAATGCGCCAAGGATAGGTTTATAAATTTTTTCCATAACTGAAGGCACTTTAGGTCACCGGATTGCAAAAGAACAACCTTTTGTCTTGCTCGTTCAGCAAAACTCTCTTCTTTATCAAAACGCTGTTTCGCAGCTTTATAAAAACTTTCGAGATCGTTTAGCTTAACCTCGCCTTTGTGCTGATTTTCTTCATCTTCCAAATGAGCGAGCAGCATTCCAAATTGAGTTCCCCAATCACCGACATGATTTTGGCGGACAACCTTGTAGCCCTTTAATTCAAGAACTTTAACAATGGCATCGCCGATAATCGTAGATCGCAGGTGACCTACATGCATCTCTTTTGCGAGATTTGGTGAAGAATAATCCACGACAACCGTTTGAGGCTCAGTGATTTTTGCTATACCACATAGAGGGGAATTCCATATAGCTTCAAGTTCCGACTCAATTGAATGGTTGCTTTGAGTGAAATTAATAAAGCCAGGTCCTGCAATATCAATGCGATCTATGTCTTTATCGGTATTTATGCAAGCTATCAACCGCTCTGCAAAAGCCCTGGGCGACAGTCCCAGAGACTTTGCTAAAATCATTGACAAATTTGAAGAAAAATCACCATTTTTGGAATCACGAGGGCGTTCGAGGTTAATTGTGAACTTTTCTGGTAAGGTTAAATCATCTTGTTTTGCGAGTTTTTCCAAGGCCTTTTGTAAATTATCTTCAATTTTTTGTTTCATATTCTGCCATTTTGCTTAGGAAGGATAAATCTGACTGGATATTTTGAACTAATGTTTAAATAGGAACAAGCTTGCATCCATTTTTTGGCGAAGATTCTGTTCTTTTCTATACTTAATAAGGTTTATCAATGAAAAAGGAAAAATTGAATGAAAGCGATTACGGAAGATGATCTAAAAATATTCAGCGAAGAACATAAACTGCATGCCAAATGGCGTGATCTTGAAAGGGATTGGCTTGAAGAGGTAAAAAAATCCCATCAAGGATCACTTCCCTATGAAGCTACTCATGCTAAGTTGAAAAAATATAAAGAGGCTTTTCATAATTGGCAAAAATTTCATAATGAATATGCAAATATACTTCTGGCAGAAGCAGGAGCTTAAACTCCTTAGCCTAAAGATTTGCAAAAAACAATTGAAATAGCGTTTTTAGACTTGCAGAATAGGCGGAATCTTAGAAAGGTATCGGTTATGGCAAAACTTTATTTTTATTATTCCGCAATGAACGCAGGGAAAAGTACCGTTTTATTACAATCCAGTTATAACTATCGGGAACGCGGAATGCAGACCTTGTTATGTACTCCTGCCTTGGATACACGATGTGAACAAGGTCTAATTTCCTCAAGAATTGGTCTTTCCGAACCAGCTACAATCTTTGATGAAAAGGATGATCTTTTTCGATTAGTTAAATCTATACCGATAAAATATGATTGTATTCTCATTGACGAAGCGCAATTTTTAAGCGCCGACCAAGTCTTTCAATTAACAGAAATAACCGATCAGTTAGGAATTCCGGTATTGGCTTATGGTTTGCGTACTGATTTTAAGGGTGAATTATTTGAAGGCAGCAGGTGTTTATTGGCTTGGGCTGATGAATTAGTCGAAATAAAAACAATTTGTCACTGTGGCCGAAAAGCCACCATGATCTTACGAATTAACGAAGAGGGCGAAGCCGTCACCGAAGGCGCGCAGGTCCTAATTGGCGGAAATAGTGTTTATGTGTCCACTTGTCGTAAGCATTTTAAACTCAAACAACCTAAATCCAGGCAAAAAGTGATTTTCTAGAGCCTATGGAAAATCTGAGAAATAGCTTTTAGCTTGAAATAGTCCATAATTTATTTATGGATATTACCTTGGTCTTTTTCCTATCGCAGATAGTTCTCCTGATAAGTTATTTAATGTCATCAATGCTTTCTCTAAGAGCCTTAGTCTGTGTCGCCCAAATAGGGTTTTTAATAGCAACTCTAATGTTCGGTCTAGAAGAACCTGGCATGCTTCCAACCTTTATTTTTGCAATTTTAATATTTTCAATAAATATCATTCATATTTATCGGCTTATCTATGTAAAAATTCCTGCGACGGTTCCAAAAAAATTTTTAAGTGCCTATCAACAGGAGTTTCAAGATTTTACGCCGCGAGAATTTCTTACTTTGGTTGACTATGCAGAATACCGAACATTAACCAATGACTTTATAATTCGAGAGAATCACTGTTCTGATGTTTCACTTATTATAAGTGGGAAAGTTGAAGTCCTATTAGGAATTGAACAACTTACTGAACTCTTCAAAAACAATATCATTGGCGAGGTAAGTTTCTTAACTAAAAAAACGTCTATAGCTAGTGTTCGAGCTATTGAAACCGTTAATTTTTGTACATGGTCTCGCGAAAGTTTAGAAAAACTAAAGAAAAAATACCCTAAAATCTATCTAAAATTCTATGATCATCTTCTCGATTGTGTTGCTATAAAATTAATAAAACAAAATATACGCAGCTTCGTTTAAAAAGGTAGCATATAAGCTTCTGGTTTAGCATCGACAATTTTAGCTATCGCTTCTTTACTTAACTTGGTTGCGCCTTCGATCGTACCTACACTAAAATTTTGAACGCCATTCATCAAGGTAATTTCATTAATTTCATCAACCCGATTGAAGGCTTCATAAATTTCTAAATCTTCCTTACCGATATTTAAAAATCCATGAAAGCTGCCGACAGGGATTGAAATCAAATCACCTGATTTAACCTGACTATGAAACACTTTTCCATCATCATCCATCATGCTAAAAAAGGCATTGCCTTTTAACACAAAAAGAAGCACATCACCCGAGGTATACCAATGCGGTATGCGCATGATATCTGGTTTCATAATCGTTCGTTGTAAAGCCATAGCCGGCATATGTGGATTTAATTTTGGATCGATTCTCGTAATGGAGCCTTGGTTGGATTGGTACAAGGGTTGAACGGTGTCAAAAGAGTTTGATAATACACTATATTCTTCCGTTCTATCCGGACCTGCTGCAGGATCAAAACTCGATAAGCGATTGACTGTTGATTTTTTAATTGATGCAATATCTGACTCGGTAAGCCCAACAGCGCGCGCTAACATTGCATCTGGCAAGGAAGCCCAGGCCGTTAAAAAATCCCGATCTGCGGCGATTGGAGAATCATAGGCAACGAGGAATTTCATATCGCCATGACCGACATTTTCCAGAGCATGAAGTTTGGCTTTTGGGATAATCCAGGTGCCATTTTTTTCCACAGTAAATACTTTCGGATCGCCAGAACCTTCCCAAATAGTTATACGCATTTTACCGTTTAGGACTGTGCCGATTTCAGTCGCATTGGCGTGCCAATGAGGTACGCGCATAGCATTATTAACTAGCTCATAGTAAAAAAGTAGGCCACTGGTAT
The DNA here is from genome assembly GCA_013697955.1 of Tatlockia sp. GTDB lineage: Bacteria > Pseudomonadota > Gammaproteobacteria > Legionellales > Legionellaceae > Tatlockia. Next base: position 135,072 of record JACCVV010000012.1, read on the forward strand.
TTGACTTCAACTGGTTTGCAGTTTCAGCGACTCTCAATCCGGCTTGATTTTTATCGATTTGCCCTTGGGTAAATAAATTGATTCGATAGGGAAAATTTGCCGTTGTATTTTTAAATTCCGTTTTTAAAAATTGCTGGATTTTAGACTCTGAGCTAAGCGCATTTTCGTCAGGAGCGGACGGAACCACTTCCGCCGCCGCATTCAAATGCAACGGTATTAGAAATGTAAAGAAAATTAGTCGCCTGGAAATTAAGCTTAGATAATCCTTCATTTGATTAACTCCTTGTAATTGCGTATTTCACTTCGCTTAATCCAGTTTTGCATCCAGAGTAATGGTTGCATTCATCAATTTAGAAACAGGACAGTTTTCTTTTGCTGTTTGTGCAGCTTTCTCAAAAGCTTCCTGAGAAGCATCAGGAATTTTTGCACTCATTTGCAAATGAATCGAGGGAATTGAAAAGCCATCGGCCGATTTTTCCAAACTCAGTGATGCAGTTGTGTTAATACTTTCAGCCTTTAACCCTGCTTTTTCAAGTTGGGCCGTTAATGCCATTGTAAAACACCCAGCGTGAGCTGCTGCAATCAATTCTTCGGGATTAGTTCCTGTGCCATTTTCAAAACGAGTGGAAAAAGAATACTGAGTTTGATTTAGAACACCGCTCTCGGTTGAAACTGTTCCCTTTCCATCTTTTAAACCACCTTTCCAATGTGCCTGTCCCTTGCGTTCTATTTTCATAATTTTTCCTAGATAAGATTTGGTAATTCTATCTAATACCATTTTAACAACAGAGTTGTAAATATCAGCAACAATGCGTTGGATTATTCAGGGGGGTTGAAGTCATAATAAATTTGCCGACATTAAGCCGGCTATTAACTACTGAGTTGCCTTGGATGGCAAATTTTTTACATTCGGATCTTTAGAGTAAGCGTCAAGGATATCCGCAACCAATTGCTGCATAACACTGGTCTGAGCGTCATCCTCAATAAATCCACCTTCTTCTCGCATAGATGCAAGTCGATTCTCAATTTCTTTTGCTACTGATCCATTAGGGAATAAAGATGCTAATACTCGTCGTGCTTCAGCTGGGCCTAAGTGGCGATAAAGTTGATTACGAATAACTACGTCTTCAGATGTAGTACTGAAAGCCCATAATTCAACTGGACCAAGCGTTAGAGTCAATAATTGTACGTTGACCCCGTTTTTAGTTGCATATTGAACAAGGAACGTTGCCCCACCTTGTCTTGGCCCATGAACTCGGGTTCGAAGCGCATATTTAGCCGTATTAGATAAACCAAAGATTTGCGACGTTTTTTCAACAGCCTGTGATGGACCTGCATCCATTACATAAATTGCTGTACTAAAATCAATCATTACTGGATCAAAGTCATCGACTGATTGCGATAATAATGCAATCTGTACCTTCCATTTACGCCCTTCTCGCATATCTATAATAACTTGATCTCTTACAGCAGATGATTTTGATGTACGATGAAATTCGTCATAAACAATACGTTTTGGATCTTCTCTAATCTCTAAAATCCGCTCTTTATGATAGTCTCTGTATTGTTCAGGAATATTGCTTAAACTTTCTTCTGTTAAATAATAATGACGAGCCAGAACATAACGAGCCAACATATACATGACAGAAGTTTGTCTATCAGCAGCATCGCCGCCGCTTTTAGCAACCTCATCCAAATCTAAAGAAACGACTCGTGCATCTCCGATATCAAAACTGGTTACTCTTGATAAAATAGAATACTCGCGTACCGCACCAGAAATCATTCGAGAAAAGGCATTGATTAAAGACTCTCCAGTTGGAGCTGTAACCTTTTCATAAAGATCCTCAATCGAAGCTGTCCGACATATAGATACTGCATCTGCTAATAAAGGCATTGCATAGCGTTGAGCAAGCATGGCTTCATGAACAAAACCGGCAGAGTATAGAGAATCTGTTACTTCCCACCAAGTCGATTTTGAATCACGAACAAAACCTATTTCCTCAAGTATAGAATCAATAAATTCTTCAACTCCGGGTGCATAGGGAGAAGGGTTGAATTCATCAGCAAAGGTTTTATATAGTTCATCAACAACCATTCCAGCTAAATCCGGCATACCGTCATAAGGTTTGGCAGCACCTAAAGGCGTAGTTAGCAGGGTTAAAAAATTAACAAGAAATGCTCGCTCTACAGCAGTTGGATATCGACAACCCAATTGTGTATCAAAAGGATTAATCGAATAATCAGGAGTCATTCTTAATCGATGATAAGCAACCAGATGACGTTTTGCAGGAGGCAAAGCTTCTTTCAACAAGGAAATTAGACCACTACTTGAAGGACCAATATCAATAATCGCAATACGGGGCAAACGATTTAAACCGCTTGAAAGACATAGTGCCAAATTTAACGCATTGGATAAAACGGATTTACCGGAACCAGGACGTGCATAAACCAAGTCAATCCAGGTGGTTTGTTGTGTTGAGCCGGGTTGGAATGGCCAAGGTTTTCCATCAGGCGAACGGAATAATAAGGCGCCAGTTTCCCAAGGGGATGCCGGTCTTGTTATCGGCAACATCGAAATAACTTCTGATAAAGGGGCAACTGATGGAACTGCAACAGAATTTAAAGTAGTTGCTAACATAGATGATGCAAAGCCTGCAAAGGGATCGCCACAAATTTCTGAGACGTCAGTTGATCCCCAGCCCTGAATTGCCTTCACTAATTCAGAGCTTCGTCTTCTTAGCAGAGGTATTTCTCCTTCAGGAGCCCAGGTAGCAGCAACGACGCGTAAACGTATAATTGCATCGTCCGTATTCAAGTTTAAATATTTTAAAAGGTTAACAGAGTCAGAGATCAATCTGTTTTGTGCTGATGAAAAGCTTAGGATTGCAGCCAGCAGCCCTTTCAATTTGATTGTATTTAAACCCTCGCTTTCTAGAAGAAAGGAAATTCGCCAAGGTATATGTGAGGGTAAAATACGAGTAAATAAGTTAAGAAAAGGTCGAATATCTTTAGGAAATAAATCGATAAAAACGGAGGAGTATATTTTATTTCCGACCTTAACGGTACGTAAGTCTAAAGATTCAGCATCTCTTGGAATAACCTGTTTTGCCAAAGAAGGCCATAAAAGATCTGAAGGATCACCATTAAATCCATCAACTTCGCGTGGAGTAATTTTATCCCCCGGCAAGGTTGCACGCCAATCATCTGCGGTAAAGTCTGGGTCCGCAGTCATTCGAATAGCATGAACTGCATCGTGAACTTCCATTAAGTTGACATAAATTTTCAAAGAATCCAGATCGTTAAGAACTGAGCGAACATACGCATCATGGGTATCTCGCAATTCTGGTATTGCAGCAAATACCGTTTGACTATTTTTAAAGGCAGGTGCTTTAGTATCTTTAATCATTTTCATTTTGGCTTTATTAGCTGCCTTTAATTGTTCCTGCGTCAAATTAAAGGGACGAGTAATAAGCACGAAATAACAGCGCTCTTCAGCACAAAATCGTGATAGATAGGTAACACGTTCATGAAATAAATCGTCAAGGGTCAGTTCAAGACGCCGAGCAGTCGCTTCAGCGGGAACATAAATATCTTGAATAACTTTTCTTATATTTTGTTTATCGTGGCTAAAGTGAACCTGCAAAGCATGGCCAGGCCGACCCATAGCGCCCTGAAATGCATTAGACAAACCTTCAACCAATCGTTCAAACTCTTCAGCACCTGCAAGGGCTGTAACCCCTTCAACTTTGATGATTGAAACCAGACTGCCATCATGATTAACTAAAACTGTCGGGCTATCTGCAGTTTCCAAGTCACAATAAGACTCTGTTGTTTGCTTAAGAGATGTACTGAGCCAGGCAAAAAAAGTATCAACGCCTTCAAAAAAGGATTCTGCCCATCTTTTTCCCATACCATTTTCCTACATTAAACGTAATCGAAACAAAGTGCTCAAAATTATTTTAGGCCTTTTTTTTAATCCCTAACTAAGAAAAAATATTGCGTATCAGGGAAGAATAAAAATTGGCCTCTTTGTGAAGATAGTTCGGGTTTTTTTACATCTTGATACATGAGAAAGTCATCATCACGGTTCTTTAGATTCGGTAATTTCTTCCAAAGCACTAGCAGCCCACCTTTCGATTTGTTTGCGGAATTTGGCACGAGAAGGTAATAAACGAATATTTTTTAATAATTTTTCAGACATTTCGTTAGATGATATTCCTGAATCAATTACCAACTGCCCAAATATTGCCGGATCAGATGTACCTTCACCATATTTATCTTCAACTATCTGAGAGCGAAATTTAAAACTTCTGTAAATATTTTGTGCGCTATTCTTATAACCTGTATCATTAGTAATAGCACAAAAAAGAACATGACATAAACTATTTAGTTCTGCTTGGGTTAATTCTGGCAGGTATATCAAAGTTCCACCCCCATAACCACCCACACCCACTGATTCAAGAAAATAGCATTGTGCACAAAAACAGCAAGCAGTCACTAAATTTGGAAGCTTGTTGTTAGCAAAGTTATGATCAAGGTTGACTACTTCCTGAAATAATCTTGCCTGAAAACCACAGAACTGACAGGTATATCTGTCGCGTTGAAATACCTTAATTTCAAAAGCTTTGAAGCGCTCATCAGCTTTTCTGGCGGAATACATACGCCAGGACCCAGCACTTGCTAATAGCCTTAATTTGTTTCGCTCTTCTGTAGCCGCCATTAAGATATTCTCGCAAATACAAATCAGCAGGAGGCTATCTTGCCTCCTGCCTGTTTAACTGTAATTAAGTACCACTGAAGGTAATACCAGTTGGTCCCGCAACAGAACCAGCACCACCAAACATCGTATATCCTGCAACCCCAAGAATAGAAGGAAGGAATAATAAGGCCGCAGCAATGAATGTCAAGGAAATAGGAGTACCAATTGGAATCTGAGTTGGATTATCTTTATGCTGTTTGAACTTCATGATAGCGCCAATTGAAAAAGCAAGACCTGCTATATAGGAGCCAGCGGTTATTAATTTACCCACGTTAACGAAGGTTTTAGTAATACTTGAGGCCATGGAGCCTAGTGTTGTACCTGATGCAGCTGCTTCTCCTGCAATTGCTAATAGGGTAAAACACACAGCCCACGTAAACAAACGTTTATAATCACGTTCAATGCTCAACGGATTCTTCACTTTTTTCTCCTTTATTGATAAGACTTTAAACTCTCAATTTGACATCAACTAGTACCATATAATGTATTATTGATAATTTCCAGTGTGGCCACTATGTTCATTGCTAAAATTCCACCAACAACATGCATTAGCCCTTTTCCTGTTCCTCCAGGAGGTTGCCCAGAAGAAGCAGTTCGCGCAATTAATATCCAGCCTCTGACAAAAGCTATTCCACCAATTGTCTGAATTATAATTGTAAGCGGCCTTCCAATTATAGAATTTGAGGAAAACCAATTCCCTACACCACTATTATTAGTTGGAGCATATTGCATAATACTGGAGGTCCCAAAACTGGTTTGTAACATGATGGCAAGACCTGTGGGAAAATAGATAAAAATAGCTGCAACCAATAAGTAAACGATAGGTTCTTTTAAGCCGGAATTGCTTGAGGACATCATTGACTTGGATTCACCATAAGACTTCAACATATAGATAGCTTTAAATGCGAATGCCAAACCTATAATGTAGGCAGCGCCTGTTATCATACGTTGAACAGGCAGAAGATTATTGGCTATTGAATTTAAAACACCAGCCTGTTGTAACAACCAACCTTGCCAATCGTTTGGAGAAGACATATGCGCCTCAACTATCTTGTTTACTAAACAATATCACCCGCCCAGAACTAGTTAAAACGCGCCCTTGTATAGGATCAATTAACTTGACAACTCCATAACCGGTTAATCGGGTTCCTTCTCTAACGGTAAGTGTAGACCCGTTTGAACGGATTAACCAAGCTCTTCCAGGGATTATTGCTTGAATGAAATAGTTTATACGAGGAACGACTTTTACTTTTATTCGTCGAACAGGTTTGGTGGGTTTGGCTCTTTCAGTCAAAAGTGTTAATTCATGGGACTGTTGCTCAAGCTTTGCAGTCAAGTCTGTAATCATACGATTTAAAATTGTAATTTTTTCGGACAAATCACTAATATTCGTAGTAATGCCTGATACTTTTGTATTAACAGAATTCACATCCAATTTAACATCTTGCTGGCTGGCCTCTAAAGAAGAAAGCTTTTGATTAATTTCCGTATTGTCAGTATTAGGGGGTGGCACTTGCGGTACCACCTGAGTAGTTGGCTGAACAGGTGGTGGACTAGGCTGAGGAACTTGGGCAACTGTTGTCAATGGCTGAGGCACAGTTGTAACTGGCAAACTCGGTATCGCTTGAGTAGGCTTAGGTTTTGAGGAAAAAAATGAACCAAAAAACTTATAACCCAACATAAGAAGAGCTACCACAACCACGACAATTAAAGCATTACGCCTTACGTTTGTTCTGGCCGGCGGATTTTGATTTAACGGAGAATTCTCTAAACTATCATCTCTTTCGTCTAATGATTTAGAATCCATTGTATCCAGGTCATCAAACTGATATTCATCATCGTATTCTTTATCTGCCATTTTTACCTACTCTTCAATGTTAAAGTGTTACATCCTGGGTAAACAGAACACCGACACCAGTACCTGAATATACTTCAACCGTAGTTGGAGTGCTAAAATTCTGCTGCGCAGCTTGTGTAAAGGATTTTCCAACGGATGAAAAAGCGATGATTGCATTTTTCAATACCGAACGATTAATACCATTTTGTACAGTAATATTTTGTCCACCGCCTGTTCCACCGATTGATACTGTAGTATCTGCAGACTGAAATGCATTACCAATACCTTCCAAAAAGGACGCTGCAAACAAAGAACCATAACGTAATAAATAATGGTGGTTTGTTTTACTTGATAAGGCTGTTCGAGCCGTATTTGCATCGATTGCATAGGCACTTACTGAAACGGTTCTGGGCGCTCCGGGTATTGAAAGAGTATTGAAGCTAATGACCATCCTATCTGCATTAGTTGGAAGATTAAAAGAACCTATTAATTTAGCTCCTTTCAGCCTACCACTAACGATGGTTGCTAAAATGGGACCAGGCTCATCAGAATTTACGGAAGTATCAATGACTGCAAACAAAACATCTCCAGTTTTAATAACTGCAGCTTGATTGGCATTATTCGGTCCAGTAGCCATCGTAGTTGTTGTCGTTTGCTGCGTCTGCGTTACCCCTGTAGTTACTCCACCTGCTACTGGTCTACCCTTAACTTCGTTAGTTCCACTTATATAAGCCTGTGTGGAAATTCTCTGCCAATTTTGTAGCGATTGGGAAGCAGCACCTAACATTTCAGAGGTTCTTTGTTGGATTTTTTGTTGATAGCGTTGATCATTTAATTGTTGATTCTGTCTATTCATAATATTTTGCAACTGTCTTTCATTTTCAGCTTGGGCAGCGGCAGCAGCTGTAGTGGGCGCTTGTCCAGGTCCGGGTAATGCGCCTGGAATCCCTGCTAAAGAGGATGGACCTTGGCCAGGTAAATTAAGTCCTCCCAAGCCTGCAACTGCCGAAATTTCAGCCTCACTGAAACCGGCACTTCTTAGGTCTCCCGTCCCAAACCCTGCATTTACTAAATCTCTAGCTGAAAAACCTGCCTGACGCAAAGCCGCCGCTGTGAATCCCCCATCTCTTAATTCCCGGGCGCTAAAGCCCGCATCTCGTAAGGCTCTGGCAGGAAAACCTGCAGCTCTTAAATCAGTGGCGCTAAAACCCGCATCTTTTAAATCTTTTGCACTAAAACCAGCGTTTTTTAGATCCTGGGCACTAAAACCTGCGTTCTTGAGATCTTGTGCGCTAAAGCCAGCATTTTTGAGATCTTGCGCGCTGAAACCTGCGGCTCTAAGTTCAGCTGGACTGAAACCCGCATCTTTCAGATCAGCAGCATTAAATCCAGCAGCCTTAAGAGCTGAGGCATTAAATCCAGCATCCCTAAGCTCCCTTGCTGAAAATCCGGCAGCCTTGAGGTCGGCAGCATTAAAGCCTGCATTTTTTAATTCTGCAGCTGTAAATCCAGCATCTCTTAATTCTCTTGCAGTATATCCTGCAGCTTTCAATGCTGCGGCACTGCAGCCTAAAGTTTGCTTAATAGTAGCAGCCGATACTCCTGTGGCGCGGGCTGCTGTTAATGAAGCCAAACTACAATCTGCTATTCTACCTGCTGCAATTACTGGTGCTGTTCTGACACCTTCAGCTGACAATTGCTGAGGTGTGAATCCGGTTTCTAATAATTCTTGAGGTGTAAAACCAGCATCAGATAATGCTTTAGGGCCATATCCACTATTCTTTAAAGTAGCGGGACTACAGCTATTTATTTCTCGAATTCGTCTTGCGGAAACCTTTTGCCTGAATAATTCTCTAACCTTGGTGGGATCGCAGCCTGCTGCACGGATGGCATTATCGATTGCTGCCATCTGTGCAAGATTGGTTGCAGCTTGCGATGCGGCGTCTGCAATCTGGGCCGGATTAAATCCTGCATTTGCTAAATCTCTATCAGTAAATCCCGCTTCCTTCAGATTAACCGCAGAACAGCCAGCGTATTGTCTAATTAACTTTGCACTTACCCCAGCTAAACGTTCTTTTATTAATGCACCTGGGTCACAGCCTGTATTTTTAACGTCTGATGGAGTAATGCCCGGAGGCAGCTCGGATTCGGCAGCTGCAATTTCGCCTGGAGTAAAACCTATATTAGCTAAGTCCTCTGGCGTGAAACCAGCATTAAGCAAGTCTCTGGCAGAATAGCCTCCTGCGCGAAGTTCCGTAGGAGTAAATCCAGCATTTTTTAAATCAGCTGCAGTAAAACCTGCATCTCTTAATTCTTGAGCATTAAAACCTGCTGCTTTGAGTTGAGCAGCACTACAACCACTGATGCGCCGTATCGCAGAAGCGGTGACACCTTGTGAACGTAATTTTCTTAAGGCCTCGGCTTGACAGCCCGCATTACGGACAGCATCTTCGCTTATTCCATTAGGCAAGCCACTTGCTTTAGCAATGTCAGCATCAGAAAACCCCGCCCCTTTTAATTCACCATCTGTAAAACCACCATTTTTCATTTGTAGAGCAGTGAATCCAGCATTACGTAATTCACAGGCATCAAACCCGCACAGTCTAAGCCTTCCCGCACTAAACCCTACATCCTTTAATTGTCGAGCATTAAATCCAGCGGCTCTTAGCTCCTTACAGGAGCATATTTGTATAAGATTTGGAATCGGATATCCATTAGCTTTTAACTGTGTACAACTGCAAGCAGCCTTTACATCAGCGGCGGTAGCGCCTTCATTGACGACCTGAGCTACGCTTTCCTTACTACAGCTGCTATTTTGCAGAGCTTGCAACCAAGCATTACGTTGAGCTCCGGCCTCATCCTCACGAGCTAAGGTTGCAAAACCAACACCTCCTTGGCCAGCAACTGGTACACCAATAGGCTGGACGCCCTGCCCTAATGTTTGAGTGCGAATTATTGTCGGTATAGCGCTAGACCCTGATTGCAAAGCTGTTGAAGCTTGTTCCACATTCTGCATTTGCTGGAGTTTTGCATATTGAACGGTTGGATTGAGAGCACCGGGAATCGATTGGATCCCTGGAGTTCCGGTTATAGTCGCTCCAGATGTCACATCGGTATTCGATCGCAATTTATAAATACCGATAACAACTGCTATTAAAAGTAATATGGCTGTAAAAATAATAATTACCCGAGTACGAGTATTAGTAAAAAGCGATTTAAGATTCTCTTTTCTGCCTGCCATTTATTATAACCCTTCTACCTTGAGCTGCATGACCTTTCCATGCCAGGAAACCAATAATACTGGTGATTTTTGCATCTCATAAGCATGCATACCATCAGCACTTGTCATACTTCCAATCCAACCAGGAGATAAGATAGTGAGATTTGTCCTCACATACATTTTATTATTAAGTAACCACGCCCTTGCATCCCCGCCGCTTACAGTCAGGCGCTGACTTCCTGCTGGCGGTACGCCATCTAAAACGTGCAGAAGCACATCATTAGCGCTTGGTGGAATTCCTTCTTCTAAAGGCATTCGCTTTGCATGAGGACCATAGCCTTGAATTCTCAAATCAACGCGGTAATCAACTGCTTTCTGACCAGGTATAAGCGTTAACATAACTGGCGTATTTAAACCTCTTAATCTAACAGCAAGATTTCCATAATTGTATATTTTCATTGCTTGTATCATTAGCGTGTTGGAGGTTTTATCCCATTCAATATTAAAAGAAGAAGGATCACCTAGATCATAAGCACTTATAGGCCAAGGTGCGCCAGTTGAGTCAAGAAATACCAGTGAAGACACAAAGCCCTGTGATAAACGGATAACCGGCGGAGTCGAGCCTGGCGACAGGTTTACCATTTGTGAGGTCGCAGTGGGCTTGGGTGGAGTTCCAGCGGTTGAGGTTTGTGCGAATTCCTGAGATTTATAAATTTGCTTCAAACGAATAATTTGCTCTGGAGTAAGTGGAAATAAAGACTTAGTTACTTCGTCAAAGGATTTAAGATCAATTAAGGCGTTATCAGCATCAGTTAAGGGTGCGTTTGCAGGCGCATTTTGTTGCTGTTGCTGCTGTTGCTGCGGTAAAGTGGGATTGTTAGTTGGAGTTACAGGCGCGGGAACAACACCAGTAGGTGCTGGTCTGGTAGTTAAGGTGGTGGTTGTTCTGGTTTGCGTATTGCCGGCTGCGGCAGCAGTTTGAGGGGTACCTGGCGGCGTTAAGCTTTGTTGCAAAAGACGAAGTTGTTGAAGAGCTTGCCTGGCTGAGTCGGTATCGTTTGCCGCCTGTGTTGAAATTTGCACCAAGCTCAGGGTAAATAAAATAGCTAATTTCCCGTAATTAAACCTGAGATTACGGCTGCATCGTTCTACATGAAAAATACAACTTTTTAAACCAGGGGCAAAAGAACTAATCGCAGCGTCCAGCAATCGCCGTTCCTTTATCAGGATTAGATTTTCGACCCACCCTAATAGTAATTTCTTTTTCATGAACCAATTCCACCACTTGCAGGGCCTACGACAAATTGAGATATACCAATACCACGAGGAGAATTCAATGTGGAGACTCGAGTTATTAGCATAGTAACGACATTATTTTGTTGAGAAAATTCACTAGCACTTTGATAGGTTACTAAAATCGGCATTTGCACCCGCCATGAATAAACACCATTCAACAAACCTTTTTGCAGGATTATAGGCGCTCGCGTAGCAACAGCGGATACTATTAATTTTTTTGCTTTTACTGCATCCAGGTTATTTGATGCCTGCAAAGCATTAAGGAACTGTGACCAACCTTCAGCTGTAAAAAAGCCCGAAGAAGCTTGCAATTCATCGCGATAATTCACGAAATTATAAGTAAAGGCAGCAATTGCTGCCTGATTTGCCCATTGTAAAACCGCTGAATCCGATTGGTTGGGTTCGTTTAAAGGGAATAAAGGCGTAATTCGGCCGCTAATTGAGGTTGCAAAATATTTTGGTTCTGGTGGATGGGTTAAAAAATACACTAAAAGAGAGGTCAATATAAAATTAACTAGTATTGAGATTAATAACGCAATCATGGTCTTTCGTTGACCGTCGCGGTAAAAGTCGTTTCGAAGCGTGACAGCTGTCAAAGGGTCTTGAGCCATAATATCCTCAATTAGTCCGGTATCATTTTTACTGTGTTATCATCAGGAGGGTCAGCCTCCAATAAGGGAACTGTCGAATAATTCCGCTGATCTAGCGCCTTTAATTGCACAGGAGGTGTTATACCACTTGTCGCATAAAAAGCACGCTTTGGTTGATTAAAATATAAATAATATATGCCTAGGCTTAATAGAAAATTAAGTAATAAAGAAATTATCAGTCCTTTTCCAGCCATACGATAAGTGCGGACATAGAAGGATTTAGAACTTATTATTTTATTCCAAGCTTCAGAAGCCATTAAATCCCCAATCAAACAATAGCGTTTCTAAAAGTAATCTCAATACGTGAATTTAAATTTTTGTCACCAATGTCAGAGTGAACCATAATCGGCTTCTCCGCACCTGCTCCCTCAGTAAATATGAAGCGACTGTCTACTCCCTGCATCCATAAATAATCTGCAACCGCTCTGGCTCTTGCTGCTGTGAGCGCCAGTTCACGCTTGGGAGATCCATATTTACCTGTATAACTGGTTATATTGATAGCCACTTTACGAAATTGTTTTAAAAAAGCGACTACATTATTTAATAGTCCGTAAGAACCCCAGGTCAACTGTGGTGATTGATTAGGAAAAAGTGCTCCGGAGGGTATACTTATCAAATAATCCTGGCCAATCGTTATGACTGATACACCACAGCGAGATAAGCTTTTTTGAAGCTGTATGACAGCTTTATCATCAGCACCCCTTACTTTGTAGGGTAATCTTAAACGATTTTCCGGAGGATAATAAATTTTTGTCTTGCATCCCAGTATGAGTAAGAATGCAAGCAGAGTGGCATGCCATGTTGAAAAAACAAAAAAACCAACACGCAATCGTCTCACTACCACCTCTCAACCTTAATTAATAAAAACAATCCGCGTATCTAAAATTAATCAAATTATCTTATTCTGACATCTTGTTAAGAATGAAGAAATTCATTGACCGAGTATGCTGATACGCAACGTTTAAAGAGCTTTTTCTGGATTAAATTAAATATTCCCAACTAATATGAAATAAAAACATACTAATCAGCGCGTTACAAGAAATTATTAAAAAATCCAGTAAATAGGAGGAGAATGAGAGCAAAAATTGACCTTAAATTTCATTAGAACGAGATGTATATTGAAAGCTTCATTATTTGGATTCATTTATAACTGGATTACTCTTCTGATTTAGCCATCGCTTTGTCACGTTCACTGACAATTTTTCCACTGAGCCCTTGGACTAAAAGAGAAAGATCCTCGCTAGAAATATAATCTCTTTCTACGGGCGGATAACTGGTGGCAGACTGGAAGTCTTTAATTAATTCATTGGCAACAGTTCCGGCATATTTATCCTTAGCGCCGCTTAGGCGTTCAATAACTGACAAATAATCCCTTGTCTCATTAATCGGCAAGAGAGGCATGGAGAACTGTTCCACATCTTTGACAAGCAGTGGTAAACCGTTAGCTGCTGTGCGGAGTTTACTGAAAATAGTCAAGGCGCCCTCTTCTTCTTCAACTATAAGTTCTTCGACGGGTTCTGGTTCATTATGACTGTGGAAGGCCAATAAGGCTGCAACACCGCGCTCGATAGGCTCAGATACTGTTGACTGGCGCAAAGCGGCAGTTATCAAATTAATTTCTTCAGTATCTACTTCTTTTTCGATAGACAAATCCCCGCTATCAATAATTTTTTGAAAACCGGCTAGTTGTTTTTGTAATTTATTTAAATAATCATCTGGTGGCGGTTCTACTTTTAAGAATTGATTAAGTTTTAGTCGCTTAACCGGAGTTGGATTCGCATAAAACATGCGAGCCCGAACAATTTTAGATCTGAAGAAAATATGTGCTTCACCCTCAGTCTGATCTTTCAAGTCAAGTAAATCAATACGCGCTCTTTTTTCGAATGAAGAACTTTTTGTATCCATATAACTATTAGCTATGCTTGAATCTTTAGTCTGGAATGAATCAACTTTGGTTACGTAGGCTTCGCCCGCAGTCTTGGTAAAGAAGTCCCAGGTTTCGGTTGGGTCTTCAAGTTTCATACAAATTTTTATGTTGGTATTCGCACCAATTGAAGCAGCTTCTTCTTTTGATGCCTTCTGGAATGCAGGTAAATCTTGTCCAGCAAAGATTGCAGAGAAACCTAGTGAACGTGCTTGCGCTGGCACTACTGCGAAACCTTGTACTGCGTAATACCCATATTCATCCAAAATACACATATAAGGAGTTGGAGCATTGGTTGGTTTGCGTAAAATAACATCACGGTAGTCGCCTTCAACCTGGTCGCCCAAGCCAGCAGCCATCATAGCTTTAAGTGAGGAGACGATTACCTTCCCTAAATTAGATAACTCGTCAGGTGATTTTTCTAAAGCAGGAAGCAACACGACAAGAATTCGTCGATTAAGGACAACATCTTTGAAATCCACTTCTGCCAAATTGGTTCTTATGATATGGCCATAAGTATCCGCTAAAGATGAAAATACGCGAACCAGCTGCATGGTAATAAAACCATGCTGCTCTAAAACCTGGGACACTTGTTTGCCCTTTTTTTCTTTGTTATAACCAGGCAAATTAAACACATAGTTTCGTATGGGGTCAGTTACTAACTTGGGTACGGATTCAATATTCAGACTTTCCTGATCATCGCGTGGAAACACTTTATCTAAAACAATTGCTTCAATTCGCGCTAAATCAAAATAGTTACGTATTGTATTTGCATCCAGTAAAATAGCACCCTCATCACGCATATATACAAGTAATTTCATCAAAGCTTCAACGAAAGATATAGCTCGGTTTTTCCACATATCGCCATCTGAAGATTGACCAGATGAACCCATCAAACTGACCACAAGCTGAGTTAGCATAGAGGATGAGCCTTGGCAGAATGGGTTTAATGTATTAGATAAACGTTTTTCTTGAGGACCAATAATATCTCTGGCTCCAGTCATGAAGTTTATTAGCAATAAATCATCTTCACGCCCCATGCTGCGTACCATCGAGAATATCTTGGCATAAAGTGAGTTATCGCCCTTTCCATCAACATAAATGAAACCGCTGGCCTGAACTAAAGCATTGTAGGCTAATGAAACCAAGGCTTCTGTTTTACCACTACCAGTAGAGCCGAAGATTAAGGCATGGGTTCGTAAATCTTCATTTGCGAACCAAAGCTCTTCACCTGTTTTACGATCATTTCCAAAGAAAGCGATTCCTCGCGCAACATTCGGCGTCCCTATTCCAGGTTTTAAGTCATTATAATCTTTAACACGCGCTACTTGAGGTAGCCTGAATGGCAATTTTTGTTTGCGTGAATAACTGAAGAGGAAGCAAAATAAACCGATGACTAATATAAGACTGGCTAACTCAGAAATGTAATAAGCAATAGCCCCAAGCGAAACCAGTACTATTGAAATATTAGTAGGATCAGAAAAAAAATCACTCATCCTTTGACCAAAGGTACGAGTGTCTCGCAACAATAAGGTAGGATCTATTTCATGTCGAGAATCAATACCACGCATTAGGGTTGTAACTCCTGCATTTCTTTAGGTGTTAATTTTACTTCTTTGACTGCGCCTTCAAGTGCTTTTATCGCTTCATCAATCATGGGAACTAAGCAACGCCTTCCCATTTCTTTTTCAGCGCGCCAGTGGGCAAAAGGACCACCCACTTCAGCAAAGGGGGTTTGTCTGCCTATACTATTAAGCATATACCATAATCGTCTGTCCATAGGTTTTAACCAGAGAAATTCTGAGGTTGGAACTACTCCATCATCTCTTGAGCCTTCCAATAGGGAAGCAAGTACTGTCAAAAGATAGGCGTGTTTGGCTAAAATTTCCTGGACGTTTTCAGCATTTTGATATTTTTTTAGTACTGCTCGCGCCACACTAAAATCCGGTTTCCCAGCAGTTGAAGTTTTATCAAGCGTTTCCAAAATTAGTTTGGCTGAATCTCTATCTCTATTCATACGTGCCATGAAAACAGCAGCGAGCGTGTAAGCCTGAGGTGGGCAGCGTTCAAAGCCATCCCAGTAAGGACCTAATTGAAGAGTAAAAACTCGTTTTGCATCTCCTTTTCGTATGCCCGCAGTCATCTCCTGTCCTGGAACAGGGTTATCTAAAAGTACGTCATCCTTTTTCAGTAAATGATATTTGCGAGCGAACTCCATAGGAGTTAAAGCCATAGCCCAAGGGCCCTTACTGACATCTTCATTGGTCAAATCTTCTTTAACAATCGGCATAATCGCCAGCCAATTATGTTGCTCCTGGGAGCGCAATGTTTTCATGCTATGCGTTTTACGGAATTTCAAAGTAATATTTGATTTGTAAAGAAAAATAGCAGAAATCACAAGAAGAACTATTACGGGATAACGAATATAATCACCTACTGAACGCGTTAAGGCTACAAATTGATCCCAGTCCACGGTAGCCGGATCGATCGTTTGCATTAGATATACATTGCTTTCAAGATGTGGGTTAGTAATGAACAAAGAGACCAGTTTTGCTTGGAGAATATTTAAATAGAATACAAAAGCTACGATATATTGATGCGCAGTCTTCCAAACGATAAATGCGGTAATAAATATCAGCACTGTAATCCAAACAGGTGCCATTGAATTATCACCGCCGCCTTGCTGCTGTTGCTGTTGAGCCATCTGCTATTTTCTAAAAGAGGGAATTAATAATTTCAAGTATATACCCAGTTTAAGCTGGGTGCGAGTTAAAGGACTATTTAAGCTTAAGATGCGCTTCTCAGCCTTAACTCCCTAACTATGCTTGATAACCAATCGTCCTCGCACAAAATCATAAGTCCCGGACATATGCACAAAGCGGGTAATATTATCCAAATTTAGTTTTTTATCCTTTAAACTCATTAAAGGAGTTCCAAACTTATCAAAAGAAATCTTATCTTCATGAACCTTCAAGATATCATCTTCAGAAACAAAAACCGAAACATAAGCCTCATTAATTTTATTTTCTTTGGATTTGATTAAATACTTAACCTTATCTTCAAGTGCATAAATGGGACGAGAAATAATCTGTCTAGGCAAATTCGATAGAATTCGTTCCCAGGATTGTAAATTGTTACCTTCTGAAGAATAAAGCGCAATAAATACTTCCTGCTGACTTGCTCTTTTTAGAGTTTGATTGGCCACAGCTATATCTCTGGCCGATTGGGCTGCATTTTGTTTAGAACCAATTTGAGTAGCAAAATTATCGCGTATTTCTTTTAGATTTTTGCCAATAACGCGTAAAAAATTAGATTCTGCCCAAGGCCCGGTTTCAATTGCTTTATCCAAGGCTTGCAAAATATCATCAGATTGTTGTTTGGTTAATTCATTTTTCATAGAGGTTAGCATTTTTAAAATACTTGATTCATATTTAAAAATTATAACAGTATTCAGCTAAAACGCTGAATACTGTTACTTAGGACCGGGAGTGGATCTAACTTCCTCTTCGTTTGAGTTGCTTGATTGTGCGTTGCTAACGTATTGATCTTCAGCAATATGATTAATTTCTTCGTTTAGATTTTTGAGTGTTTCAATACAGCTTGCGGTTTCATTGGTGGGCCGAACTGCCTGCATTTTACTTGCTTGAGTCCGTAATTTTCCGATAGGCCGAGTTAAAAATTCATGCAAGGCATCAAATCCTACTCCGGTAGATTCGGATTCTGATTTTCTCGATTCGTTAAAGAACGGAAGGGTCATGATGTACTCCATACAAATTGTTCAGTCATTGAAGATACAATAGCAGATTTTACCTTAAGAAAAACTTAAGAAAAGTTAAACTTTCACTTTTTTTACACTTTGATAAATAAAAAAAGTTCTGAACATATTAATCGCATAAAATTTTAAAATGAACATTTGAATACCTAATATAATCATTCATTTAATTAATCATACATAAGTTCATCTAGAGGAGTGTAATCTTTACTCGGTCCACCTTGAATTAACTCGTTTAAAACGTCTGTCATGCAGAGTAATCGAAGCGCATTCGGTGTTACTTCGTCAAACACCACACGGAGACCTAAAAGTGCTTTTTCAGCCTCATCAAAAGTGGCTCCTAAGCCGTAACCCAGACACAGTGAACAGAGCTGATCAGCGCGCCTGGCAATTGCGGGAAGTAGACCGGTTTCGGAAAACACTTCCTCATAACTAACAAAACGGTCATTAAGATAAAATTTGGCATTTAGACTTGAAGCGATTAAAGAAAGACTTTTTGATATTGAATTTTCCATCTATCGCCACCAAGGTCGAGTTGATTTGATATTGCCGGCAAAGAAATGTCTCAACCATCTTAAGAAAATAGGTACTGTGAACCCATAATGTTCGATAATGCCAAAGAAAACTGCGGAAACTAATACCAATACTCCGGTCCATATACGAATATGCATTAAAAAAAGGAAGATTGGAAAAGCGGCTCTAGCATCTACCAAAAAAAAACGTGCACTTCTGGCTGAATCGCGCCAATGGGATGTTTCAGAAAAACCGGCGGCCATATAAACCCTCAAAAAATAAAACTATTATTTAAGTATATCGCTCAGTCTTAAGAATACAAGAAGGTTAGGAGGAAGGATTAAGTTTTGGCTTGCCTTTAGGGCTAAGGCACATTTCCATAATGTTTTTCATAACAAGCTCCGATTCTTCCAATGATTTGACTTGATTATCAACCGTTGCTTGGAACTCGCCAGAGGCTTTTTCAGTATTAGGTTTTACTGATTTTGAATCAGATTTCATTTTATCAAGCATCTTTGACGTGCTATTAAACTGCATGAAAAATCTCCCCCTAACAAATATGATTCCATAGTAACAAATGAACATTAAGAGAATATTAAGTAATCTTAAGATAATTTAATTAGTAAAATAATGATTATTTTTGAATATAAACAACAACTAAATTATCAACTTGAAGCAAATTTTTACGATAAATTAACAATCTGCGTGGGGGTTTTCTGTTACTATCTATGAGTAAATTTTAAACATCATACTTCCATACGAGAGCAATATGCATAAATATAATGAAAAAGAAGCTATTCTGCAAAAATGGAAAAAAATGCTTTTAAATCTTCGCGGAACTAATAAAAACAAAAAAGCCTTATTAGATATTATTGACTCTCAAAAAAATGCTGAACTGCGTCTTCTTGAATTCAATTTAAAGAAAGTAGACATTTTGCAACAAGAAACCAATGAAACAGAGAATCTCTCTTTCTTTACCTGGCTATGGTCATGTATCGTTTCCTTTTTCTGTTTTTGGGATCCCCAAACCCCGTCTTTATCCGGGTTAGAAGAATTATTGTTAATAGATGTCATTCCAGAAAGCTTTACCCGCTTATCTGAAACTTCAATTGATAGCGGCAATATTGATTTACTTAATGATGCCAATTTTGAAGAAGCTCTTTTTACTAATCCTGCAAAGGCTGTTGCAGATATCCGTGGACGCATCAATTATTTGCCAGATATCCGCGGCAAGATAAACAATATTCTTGAACGCCTTGATGCTATCAAATACTTGTTGACAGCAGATACATACCAAGACCTGCTGGCCAAACTTTATAAATACTATCCATTAGAAACCTTAATTTATCATTACCAATCCTATAGTGAAGATGTCGAGAGATTTGTCGGTCCTGAGGAGTTTTTGGAACTTGAACTCATGAGCCGGGCCTTGATGGATTTATTTATTTTACCTCTTGATACCGATCCTTTAAGCCTACGATGTTTTGCTATCCAGGAATTATTGCTTGTACTTGCCTGCTCACATTTAAAAAATCCTCCCTTAATGCAGGTTTTAAATGGTGCTAGAGAAAATAAAACTAATATAACCGAATGTTTTAGGACTTTAAGCCCTGCCTATGAACAAGCCAAATCAACAATGTTAGAATTGATTCCGGGTTCAACAGAACACTTAAAGAATTCAACCTTGATACTTGGTAGAGTTGTCGAATTACAGAATAACCTGGCGAAACATTTTATTTATCAGCCGATTTTTTTAAATTTTGCCCGATTAGCCTGCCAAGAACTGCTATCTAATTATCATCAATTTCCTGAGCAACATACCAATAGTGTATTAAATCAGACTATAGAGTTCCTTTCCTCTGCTATTTTAGGAACTTGGTCAGAAGCCAAAGTTGAGAGAAAAAAAATTGTAGATTTGATGACAGAGCGAAAACACATAATAGAAACCAATTTCTCAATGTCTGAATGTTGCGCAATATTAAGTATTTTTTCACATACCCAATCTTCGAAATTTAATTATCAAAAGGCGGTATTTTTTGCAAATCAAATCATTATGGCAAGCTTGGCAGGACAAAAAGACCTTATCATTAAGGCCCAGGAATTTTGTAATTTAGACCCCCATGAAGAAGCTTGGGTTTTTTCTGTGATAGAACGGCTTCAGCTATCGACTTCTCTAATGACAGAAGAGGAGTTAGTGCAAATAGCAACGAAATTGTCTTCCTTCAAGCAAGAACAATTACAATGGATTTTTAAGGTTATTGAACATATCCAACCCTCAGGGCCACAATTAGCTATGAAATTAAAGTCATTCATGGCAAGAGAAGAGTCAGAGGAAAAAGAATTTAAACTTAGTGAAAAACGCAGTGTAACTTACCTTCCTTCAGCTAAGAATCCAAATCGTTTCTTGGGCAATCCCCCTGTTCAAACGCCTCCAGAAGCTTTAAGTACTAAACAGCAAACCTCATTTCAATATTTTTAAAAGGACTTTTTTAAAGAATTACTAACTTGCTCTAAGCAAATTGCTGTAATAAAGTGTCAGGCATGTCGCTTAGATTTGAATCTTTATGAATACGCTGATGATCGTTTTTACGATAGTAGCGTTTATTACTTGTGCAATTATATTTCAAGAAAATGCCCCTTTCGTCCTAAATAAAATCAAAGGGTTAGGCTGGCTGGCACCGATCTTGTTTTTGCTCATCTATTGTCTCGCAACTGTTTTATTACTTCCAACAATGGTCTTAACTCTGGCCGGTGGCGCTTTGTTTGGTCCCATATTAGGTACTTTATTTAATTTATTAGGCGCAACCCTTGGCGCTACCTGCGCTTTTGGCCTAAGCAGGTATTTCGCATTTGATTGGTTAGCCTCGAAAAATAGGCCTAAGTTGAATAAGTTAATCGCTGGTGTTGAACGAAACGGTTGGCAGTTTGCCGCTTTTTTGCGCTTAATTCCTATAGTTCCGTTTAATCTTGTTAATTATGGTTTAGGGTTGACACGCATAAAATTTAGTCACTATGTAATGACCACTTTCTTTTTTCTGGCGCCCGCTGAAATCATTTATACCTACTGTGGCTATGCCGGTATGGACGCACTTTCTAACCGCATACTTTTTTACAAAAATGAAACAATTTTTGCACTATTGGGCTTAGCCTTTTTGTTTGTATTATTCAAACTATTCTGCTTCTATCGCCAGCGCTTAAAAAATTAACAAGAACCGCTTTGATCGCTAACTAGTAATTTTTGTAGAACATCAATTAAGGGGTGTTTACTATTGAAAATATGATTATCCCAAGAATGTACAGGTTTAATGCCTTGCAATGCATTGGTTGTAAATGCCGCTTCAGCCTTAATTAAACTCGCCTTATCAAGTTCTATTTCATTACATTCTATATTTTGATTCTTACAAAGAATTAAAACTCGCTGACGAATAATTCCTGGGAGCGGGCCTGAAGAGAGCGGCGGAGTAAACAAGCACTCATTTTTAATGATAAAAAAATTAGCTATTGTTGTATCTGTAACCTGATTTTGAAAATTAAAAAATAAAACATCATCTGCTCCCGCCTCCGCAGCGATTCGGCGAGCCATAATAGCTTCAAGGTAGTTGATTGATTTAACCTGATAAAGAAGATTTTTGGAATCACGCTGCCAAGCTGCGCTAATAAGCTTTAGCGGTTTTGCATTTTTAGTAAAACTCAATGCAGAGAAAATTAAAGAGGAATCTTTGGATTTTTCATTCAAACCGCGCAAAGCCTTGCCGGATGCCAACAGCACTTTTATACCGCCTTGATTTAAATTTTTATAGCGAATAAATTCATTGAGCTTTTCATTCCAGAAATCGAGAGAAAGCGTAAAAGGTATTGCTAAAGATGAAGAAGCTCTTGTTAGACGCTGCCAATGTTCCTTTGAGTAGCAGGGTTTATTATTAATTACGAGAAGGGTTTCAAAGAGGCCCTCGCCTAAAAACACGCGCTCGTCGGGGGTAAAAGGAAGATTAAATTCGTCTTGAAAAACAATCTTAGTGAACATTTAGTAATCAACAAAATCATCAAGTTCGTCACGCAAGCGTTTTTCTTCCAGCATATTTTCAAGGAGTCTACGGGCATCTAAGGTCGGTTTTACTTCAATAACGATATCGACTTTTTCTTCAGAATCTACAAAAATTTCTTCTACTAAATCGTCTTCATCAAATAATTCACTCATATTACTCTCTCAAAGTTTTTAATTTCGAAACCAGAGTAGGTTTCTTGCGCTTCGCTACTTTAGTACTAATAAATTTGAGAGGTATATACCTCATTTTTTTAACTAAGACCAGATCTCTTTAAAAAATTTCCCAGTTTATCAGATCTTGAACTCTTAGGACTATCTAAGCAATAATTAAATACCAGAACTTAACAAGTCAATCATGCGAGATAGTTTTAAAGTAGCTCTAAGACGGAGTCGACTCCAAGTTCGGGAACAATTATCACTGGAATATCAAAATACGGCTTCAAGCAAGGTTTGTAATCGAATTAGTAGTTTGGAAGAATATCGTAAATCGAAACGAATCGCTCTTTATCAGGCAATCGGCGGGGAAATTAGTTTAAATAATCTATGGAATTCTGCGCCCCTGCAGGGTAAATTCTGTTATTTTCCAGTTCTTGGGGAAAATAAATCATTATTGTTCTTACCCGCCACACCATCAACCCCCTTCAAACTAAATCGTTTTGGTATAAAGGAACCAGATATCGACATCTCAGAAGCTATTTCACCTGAATATATTGATATTATTTTTATGCCTTTAGTTGTTTTTGACGAATATGGGACGCGAGTTGGCATGGGAGCAGGTTATTATGATCGGACCTTGGCTCAAGTAGCGCATCAACGATTAATCGGCGTCGCTTATGAATTTCAATATTATCCTTATATTGAACCGCAGAGTTGGGATATACCAATGGCCGGAGTGGTTACACCACAAAGGATTTTATGGAGAAAAAAACGCCAGAGTTAATATCTTTTGCTTCTTAAAGGATCCGTTTGTCTATTTAACTACTTCTTTTTTTAAGCTATAGAGCATCTGCACCGACCTCTCCTGTTCTAATACGGACAACCTGCTGCAATTCATATACAAAAATTTTGCCATCACCAATCTTGCCGGTATAGGCCGCTTTACAGATTGCATCAATCGCTGCTTCTACCATATCCTCGGTGAGCGCAAGCTCAATTTTTATTTTGGGGAGAAAATCAACAACATATTCAGCGCCCCGATAAAGTTCTGTATGTCCTTTTTGGCGGCCAAACCCGCGTATTTCTGATATGGTGATTCCGGGTACGCCGATTTCAATGAGCGCTTCGTGAACATCATCTAGTTTAAAAGGCTTGATTATGGCGGTTAACATTTTCATAAGAGTCCTTCTTTACCTAATTTTTGAAGGATTATTGTAGAATTGAAAACCTAGCATTGCTAGACTGTCTCGATCTAATTTTAGAAAAAGGGAAAATTGATGCACTTTGACGAACTAGCAAAAAAGCTTTTCGCAGCTTTACCCACTAATATTCAAAATGTCGAAGCCGATATCCAGCAAAAATTTAAAGAAATTCTCCAGGCTGCTTTTGCGCGACTTGATCTTGTTACCCGTGAAGAATTTGACGTTCAGGCTAAAGTCTTGGCAAGAACACGAGAAAAATTAGAGTTACTGCAGGTGCAAATCAATGAGATGCAAAGACAAAAAACGGTCAAACCCAAGATAAAACCGAAAAATGAAGATTTTTAAATACTAAAAATTAAACGTTAAGCAAATCCAACAAAAAAACAGGAAGAATATGAATCTCGCTTTTATAAAGACGCGCTCTGCTGTGGGCATTTTGGCGCAATCCGTTTCCGTTGAAGTTCACTTATCTAATGGACTTCCCGCTTTTACCATTGTAGGTCTTGCTGAAACAGCGGTTAAAGAATCCAAAGATCGGGTGCGCAGCGCAATAATCAACAGTCAATTCGAATTTCCTTGCCGTCGAATTACCGTTAACCTTGCACCCGCAGATTTGCCAAAAACCGGTTCCGGTTTTGACTTGCCAATTGCGATCGGTATTCTTGCTGCATCCGGACAGATTCCTGATCTGAAACTAAGTTCGCATGAATTTATAGCTGAATTAGCTTTAAGCGGAAATCTACGTGGCGTTTCCGCAATTATTCCCGTGGTTTTAGCAGCACATCGTGAAGGGCAACAATTAATTATTGCTTCTGGAAATGCGGAGGAAGCATCTTTAGCTGGTCATAACTCAGTCTTTGTAGCAGAAAATTTACGAGAAGTTTGTAGCTATCTTTGCCAGAACACGCCATTGCAACCTTTGCCGCCACGTCCAGAAATTACTAGAACCACAGACCAGATGGACTGGTCTGAAGTAAAAGGTCAGTATCATGCAAAACAGGCAATGGAAATTGCAGCATGCGGTGGTCATAGCATTCTACTCAGTGGACCGCCAGGTAGCGGAAAAACCATGCTCGCCAAGCGTTTTAGCACACTTTTGCCGGATTTAACCGAAAGGCAGGCTTTGGAGTGTGCTGCAATTAATTCAATACGTGGGCGCATAGCCAATTACAGCGAATGGCGGAGTCCCCCATTCCGCTCTCCTCACCATTCTGCCTCCCCTGTCTCTCTAGTTGGTGGCGGAAATCCTCCCAAACCAGGTGAAATATCGCTAGCTCATCATGGTGTTTTATTTCTTGATGAATTGCCTGAATTTCAAAAACAGGTTTTGGAGACGCTTCGAGAGCCGCTAGAATCCGGTAACATTTGCATTTCACGAGCAGCCGCACAGATGGAATTTCCGGCAAAATTTCAACTTCTCGCCGCAATGAATCCCTGTCCCTGCGGTCAATGGGGAAATCCGCAGGCTAACTGCATCTGTAGGCCGGAGCGTATTAGTCGCTATTTGGCCAAATTATCAGCACCATTATTGGATAGAATTGATATGCAAGTTAATGTTCAAGCTGTATCCCAATTAGAATTGATTAAGCCCACTTTGGTGGCCGGAGGAGAAAGTGCCCGCATAAGGCAAATTGTTTCAGATTTACGAGCGAAGCAATTACAACGTCAAAACTGCTTAAATGCCGAGCTGAACCCTAAAGATTGCGAAAAAGTTTGCGCAATTGGGCTAGAGGAACAGGATTTTTTATCCCAGGCATTAAATCGTCTTAAATTATCAGCACGAGGCTACCACCGCTTGTTAAAAGTAGCGAGAACAATTGCGGATATGAATAATACGGAAAATGTGAATATCAGTTTTTTGCAACAGGCTTTAGCTCTTAAACAAACTTTAAAACCACCCTAAAATTCATTTATTTCATATGGTCAACGATGCGGATTAATTGATTATTTTTAATAAAATTGACAATTTTTTCTGCATGTTTTTGGGTAAAAGGTTTGTTAAAATAGCCTACCATTCCAACTTCACCGGCTTTATCTCTGAATTCTGGCTCTCCATGCGCAGAAACAACTGCAATGGAAGTTCTTTTGTTTAAAGCACTATGAGCCTTTATTTGAGCTGCGGTATCAAAACCATCAGGGCCGTTGCCAAGACTTATATCCATTAAAATTGCGTCATAATGACAATCCTTGGCTTTCTCTAAAGCATCTTGCGCATCAGTGGCAATATCCACTGTGCAACCCTGTTCTGTTAAATTTGTTTTCATTGCCATTTGTGCTATTTTCGAATCTTCGACAACGAGAATATGTATTTGATTCACGGTTTATCCTTTAATTTATACATCTTATATAGAAAACTAGAAATTCTGGGTTTTCTGTTACAGAGAGTTTAAAATCTTTAAATCTCACCGACAATTTCAACAATGATACAATATGTTTTCATTTTAGTCATCATGAATTTTCTATTCCGTTTGTAAGAGATTTCTCATTTAAATGGACTGATATTTCTGCTTTTGAAAGCCTATTTATTGTACTAGCTAAAGATAGATGATAAAGTTCGTTTTTTTGTTCATTAATTATGAAGAATCTATTTTTTAGCATCCTTTTGTCTTGTTTTGTATCAATTGTCTTTGGGAAAGCAATCGTTGATAAGGACATTCTTTCCCATATCAATACAGACGTTGCTTCAAAGTCTTCGCCTTTATCTCTTATTATTTTTCTTCATTCTACAGCCGGGAAAAAAACCTTTATTGAAGACATTTCCAAATTTCCTTCTGTAAAAATTGAAGAACTTGGCTTTATGCCGGCTGTTGCGGCCAGCATTCCTCAAGAGCTTCTGGAAAGAGTCGCAAACCACCCAGCTGTAGCGCAGATTTCATTTTATCAAACCGGTAGTCAGGAATTGGATATTACTACCCAGGCGATTAAATTGGCGCCCTCCTCCTTTTATCCCGAAGTAAATAATTGGTGGGCACATGGTTATAACGGTTCTAAAGGCGTTATTGGACTGATTGATGATGGGATTGATCCCAAACATCCGGTTTTGGCTCAAAAGAAGATGGTTATTCGTAAAGAAGGTGGCTCACGATATTCGGATTATCAAAATGGTGTACGTACTGCTCATGGAACTGGAGTTGCTTGCATTTATTCCAGCACTGATCCCCAGTACAAGGGCATTGCTTATGGCGCAAAAACTATAGTTTCCGGGCTTTCCGGCGAGGAAACTGCTGATTTAAACAATATCATGTTAACACTTAGCACCTTGGATTGGATGCTTAAGCGTTCGGGATCCAGGCCAACTATTATCAACTACAGCATTGGAAATGGCGTTCTTTCCTGTCCAAATTGTCCAGAATGGAGCGGACTGGCTAAAGTAGTCGATTATGTTGTTAATCATGAAAAAATCCTGTGGGTTAAATCAGCCGGAAACGAAGGGTTTATCGAACCTACTAAACAAATCCCTTTTGCCTCGAAATTAACGGTTCCTGGTGATAATTATAATGCGCTTACTATCGCTAATATGAATACTATTAATCACAGTGGTATGGTGGGATATAAAACCCCTGATCGCGATGAGCATAGTATTCATATAACATCTAGCCGCGGTCCTACTCCCTTTGGCCGACGCAAGCCAGACCTTGCAGCGCCTGGCTTTGACACTAGAACCTGCGCGCCAGATCCGCATACTTATGGATTCAATTACTCAGTTGCGATGGATTATCATGAGGGTTTTCGCTTAATGGGTGGGACTAGTTCGGCTGCCCCTCATGTAGGCGCTTCTGCCTTATTAATTCAGGATGCAGGCATCACAAATCCTATGGCCATAAAAGCTTTACTTATAAATAGTGCGGATGCCTGGGCCGATAATGGAAAGGCGGATCCTCGCAATGGCTCAGTTCTCAATCATTTCGCTGTAATGGGCTCGGAGTGGAATCGTACCTATGGCTGGGGCTATATCAATATGGAAAAAGCCTTTGAACAACGCATGAATTTGATCGAAGGCGAATTATCTTTTGAGAATCCCATTCAGGAATTTCAAACCTTTTTAGATATAGGTGAGAAAGTCACCTTGATTCATGAGCGCCGTGTTGGTTACTTTAAAAACAGCACCGAATGGAAGCTTAGCCATCTTTCCCTTGAAGTAATGGATCTGGATACACAGCAAATTATTGCGAGTGATGACAGCCCTATCGATACGGTCCATCAGGTAGCAAACTGTAAGCGTACCCATGGCCAAAAAAATTGTTCTACCGACACAAAGGCTATCCGTGCACTAGTTCGGGTTAAATTATTGAACCGCACAATAGATGGCAGTTCTTCAGAACCTTTTGCTCTTGTTTTAAGGATGAAAAAATAAGAGTTTCAAATAAAAAGTTGAGTTAGATTGTGTTCCGATTTTTAAAATGCATATTAATTTTTATGCTATGTCTATTTGGCCAGTTTTTATTAGCTGAAACATCAACTATTGGAGATAAAATACAGAAAAATTTTGATGAAAATCTCTATAAATTAAAGCCTATTTACCAATCACATTATGCTGTCCGCCTTTATCGAATTACTGGAAAAAAAGAATACTTTTATCCTATTATTTCTTTTCAATTCATTGAAAGCTTGCAACTAAAATTCTTACTAAAAAAAACCCACATTACACCCATTGAAAAATTTAATTCCAGGTTGATTCACCTTCCCCAAAATTATGATCAAATTGTTAAAAATATTAAACGTGAACTTTTACTAGCGCAGTTTCCCGGTATCAATAATGCCTTACAAATCCTGTTAATTCTGGATCATGCCCAGCAACTAAACCTATTAAAATCTCCCCTATATCCACATGCCGATAAAGCTATTGATTACATCAGTAAAAACATCAAACCTTTAAGCACTTTTCTTTTAGATCCTACAGTCATAAAAACGTCTTCTGCCCAAGTTGTTAATTTCATATATTTACTTAATCGCTTACAGATAATTGATCTTCGACAGGAATATATTAAACACTTTAAAATTATATTTTCTGATAAAGAAGATAAACTTCTTCATGACAGGGATTTCGAAGATAAAATTTATGGGATGACTCATATAATATTCGCTGCCAGTGATTATTATCAAAAGCAACTACCCTATGAAGAATTTAAATGGATTTATTTATATTTTGATAAAAATGTTAATCGAATTTTAAAAAAAACCAAGCCTGATGTGATTGCAGAAGTGGGATTAAATTTTTGTTTATTAAATAAAGCCAAGCATTCCGCTGCTTTAAATAAAATTCGAAATTTTTTAAAAAAACAATTTGATCCAGCTCAACAAATGCTACCAGGAGAGCCCGGATTGGATGATTTAAATCGGGCAGAACATCGCAATGTTTTAACAATAATGCTTTTTAAATGGCCATCTCTACTTCATTCCGGTCCAAATTTAGAAAATATTGAAGATTTATTGAATACTTTAGAACCTATCCAACCGCTTTAGCTAATCGCTAACCATTAAACTTTTGCAAATTATACTCAAATAATTCATAATGCGCGTTTTTCTTACTTTTAGGATGAGCATGACATTACATAAAAAGATTTCGGATAGTTTGAATCAGTCCAAAATTATCTTTAAAGAAGAAGAGTTAAAAAAGACAGATATAATTGAATACATGATTCTTGAGGCAGCAGGCATCCTTTTTCCGCTTAAAGATACTGATCTTGTGTGCACCTATAAAGCCTCTTATAATTCTCAATATAGTTTCACTGATCACAAACCCAGATCAACTATCAAATTAAATCTTAAAGGAATTGAGTGGAGTTTGGATAGACCCATTACAGCCATTAAAGAATCTGAAATAAACAAGTTTTTAGATTTAGCCAATTCCATCCACCAAAAATATAATAAAAGTACGCCTTGCCATCCCTACAATGCACTCTATGAAGTGATCATGCTTGATGAGGATATTAAAATGGCAATCAATTCCTCTTCTATTTTCCTTGCTGCTGGTGATTTGTCTAATTTTGATTTAAATCAGCTACTATTACTTCAGAAAAAATTACCTCTTTATAACAATGTTAGAGGAAGTTTTAACCATGTCGTAAACGCTCTTGTCGAAAAAATAAATTTCAATATAAAGAAAAGATTTTCTCCAGAATTAGTGAAAGAAGGTAAAGATGAGGTAGAAAATCATTTTAAAGCCTTTCAAAAAATTTCAGAACAAGAGCGAAAATTTAATTTACTATTTGCAACACTGGAAAACAAAATTACGCAGCTTTCAAAAAAAGCGATGACGGGAGTAGTCAATCCAGAATATGTTTCGGGATATGATGCAGTTGCCGGTGTTGCTCAAAAGTTAGCACTCCAATTAAAACAAGCCCAAAGGGATTTTTTCAGTACCGATGCACCTCTAACAGTCCACAAGGTGAGTACCTTTGAAAACGCTTGTAAAAATGCTCTTGATGTAGCAAAAGATGAATTTGCAAAATTTCGGGATGGTAACGAATGGTATAATGAGTTAAACCCAACTTTAAAAGAAATCATCAAAGCCGTTAAAGCTTTGGCAGGTGTTTTTGCCTTGTTATTTTTTGGAATTGGAGCGGTGCTCACTGAAAAATTCGCTCCACAAGGCTACCACGGTACTTTTTTCCAAACTAAAACCGATTCTTTAGTCAAATTAGAATCATTTGAAAAGGGAATATGCGGAAAAGATGGCATTATTACTGTATTAAATGATACCGCAAGTACCCTTGAACTTCGCTAATCTCCTCTAGAGCAAATCCAGACATTTTAATTTATAATCCATTTTCGCCGCATTAACCCGCGGCATTCTTTAATGATAGATGGAGATTAAGGATGAAAAAGGACGGCAAAGGTTTTTTCAAAGAGTTTAAAATGCTACCCGAAGAATCCCATTTTTATACCCCTCTTTATAATTCATCGGAACACTCTTTTCAAACTGAACGATACGGAGAAGCCCACACAGTGGGCTGCCGAAATTCACAAGAAGATGCAAGCCTTTTCGTACGATCCTCAGCGCTGATAAAATTAAAACCAGAGCAAATCGCTGAGCGCATGTGGTCAGCAATAAAATACATCAATTTAAAAGTGATAGAAGCTGGCGCAGGCTTGGGGCAAGGAACGACGGCCTGTATAGCCTGCATACATCAAAATCACTTAATTACCGCAAATCTGGCCGACACCGTTCTTTTTGCAGCCCTTTATAGCGAGGAGGGTAAATTTATAGCAGTCACCCGTTTAACAGAAAATTTGCATCATCCAGAAGAGGAAAAGGAAAGAATTGAGCTCAATGGCGGTAGAATTTTGTATGGAAGAGTTAACGGTAGTTTAGCGGTTGGAAGAGCAATTGGAGATCACCACCATAATAGCATTAGTGAAATCATCAGTTCTGATCCGGCGCTTGCTATTTTTCCTATCAATCAACTGATAGGTTCTTTAAATCCGGATAATTTAGCGGTCGGGCAGCTTAAATTCATTATGACCTGCGATGGCTTTACAGAAGCTGCAGACATTCTGCATAAAGAACATCACACTTATATGAAAAATTGTTTATCTTACATAGAAAATAATCGACAGGAAGAAGATTTTGCGTTTGCTCTTTTAAATGAAGCCTTGGAGCGATCTAATGATAATATTTCAGTATCAGTGCTGACTTATGATTCCCATTGCGCCAATTTTGAATACTTTGCTATTTTTGATGGCCATGGCGGACAAAATACTGTCGATATGGTTGTAACCCATTTTGCGGACAGTTTTAATGCGCAAATTGCATTATCTGAAGATGATTATCAAAAGCAGCCGCTATCAACAACCAATAATCAGGCAAATTTTTTGCGCGATAATAGTGCTATGTTCAAGGTTGTTTATGAAGATGGTGTGGCTGCTAATGAACCAAAATCTGGCTCTGATTTAGGTTTTTAGTACTTTCTTCGCCAAAATCGCTTTCAAGCGCTGTGCATCTTGCGGCGCATTCGCTTTTTCATCATTATCAAAATAACAATAGATTGCCTTTCCCTTTTCACGCCAATCAATAAATTTCTTTGCATATTCCTCTAAGGTTGAACCCTCATAAGCACCTTTATAGGCTTCTTCCAAAGGGCCATGCATACGCACATAAATAAAGGAACCAGTAACCATTTCCGGTGAACGATAGGTTTTATGATCATAAAAACAAAGAGACATTTGATGTTTTTGCAGTAATTCATATAAGTCATCACAAAACCAACTTTTGTGTCTGAATTCGAAGGTATATAAATAGTTTTTTGGAAGCTGTTCTATGAAGTGTTTCAAACGCGGAAGATCAACCGACCAGGAGGGTGGAAATTGAAATAAAACCGGACCTAATTTATTCTCAAAATGTTTAAATACATTCAGTAATCTCTCAACTGATTCTGTAGTATCTTCCAACTTTTTAAAATGGGTAATATAACGATTTGCCTTGCAAGAAAAAATGAAATTTTCAGGAGTGATTTCAACCCAGTTTTTTACATTTTTTTCTTTAGGAATTTGATAAAAGCTATTGTTTAATTCCACACTTTCCAAGATACCTGAATAAAAGGGTAAGATAAGATTTGATTTTATTTTTTCAGGATAAAAATTGCCTAACCAACCCGCATAACTCCAGCCTGAAGTACCTATATTAAAGTCGTTTAAGTGCATAGAAATACCTATCGACGCGTCAACTAATTTTAATTATAGCAACACTATGTTAAATATAATCATAAGCACCCAGGGATTAAGACATGAAAAGCTTTAACCAAAAACTTTTTTCAATCACTTTTGACGATTTAAATGCCCTTTTAAAAACTGCTCAATTAAACCTGTGGATCTGGGATTTAGTTGCAAATCAGAGTAAAGATTTTGGTTGTTCAAGCCCCTTATTTTCGTTCACGGGGATCGATTATTTTTTAGAAAAAATTCATCCCGAAGATCGGAAAGACATTGCTTCTCAACTCAGAAAATCACTTGAAATTTTTGTCGATTTTAAGATTGAATTCCGCATTAAGATTGAGGATAAAACCGATTATGACTGGGTTCAAGCTACCGGACATTTCATTTCAGATAATGATAAAAATTTTGTAAAAATTATCGGAACCTGGCGTAACCTAACCGAAAAGAAATTTGTCCAAGAAATCATTCAATTGCAACAAAACCTTATCAAAAATTTACTGCAGATCAATACTGGAAAAACTGAAGGCAATAATACAATTGATAAGAATAAGCTTTTGACCGCAAGCGAAATACAGGCCCTTGAAAGATTATGGAAAAACACCTAAAGCGCTTTGGGGCTCTAGAATGGCTTTATTTTAAATGGGGTAGGTGAGGTTGAATGTTTACTCTCCTCTTTTCTTACAAGCGAGGGGATCGGTATAGGAGGTGTTGAGACCTTTTTTTTCTCGATCTTGGGAGGATTTGCTAAAGGTTTTGGAGAATCAATTGGTTTTAATCGAGGCAACATTTGTGAATAAGAGCCTTTTTTAGTTTTTATTATGTCTTGCGAGTTATTGATATTTTTTGAATTAATTTGAGAAAAAATAGCTGCATTAACCTTTTCATTGGTTAATTGGTTAGATAGCTTATTGAGAGATGAAAGAAGTCCATTGTTCAAAGCAGCTTTATGAGGTTTTAAATCACTTTCAAGACCATTTATTTTATTTAAAAGCGCTTTTGCAGCCTCTATTTTTTCGTTTTTATTAATACCTCGTCCTAGAAGATCAAGAGTCTCAGGCATTTCATTACGTTTAGCGATATAACTTTTAAGCGCCGTTTTCAAAAAATCAGTTTGAGCTTTTGGACCTAAATAGTTTACTAATTGAGTTAACCTTGAGTCAGGCTTAATATCCTCTCTTGATAAGCTGGTCTTATTTAATATAGAACAAAATAATTCAAGATTCCCAACCCGACCTGCCAAATCAATGGGTCGAGATCCCTCTTTGTCGCGGATACTAGTTTCTAATCCAATATTTAATAGTCCTTTAACCAAGTTGGTATTCTTGCTTAATACTGCTGCATGAAGAATGCTCTGATTTTTGGAATTTAACTCTGTCAATTTAGCTCCACTATTTAAAAACAGCTTTGCTAGAGGAGTATTTCCGCTAAGACAGGCTTCATAAAGTGGCGTATTGCCATCCTTATTTTTTTTGTTAATATCTGCGCCCTTGGCAAGGAGATGCTTAGCAAAAGATAAGGTTTTTTCGGTTGGATTTTTTATTCTAGCCAAAAAATGGAGTCCGTTATCAGTATTGTTCGTTCCGTTAGGTTTAAAAGTTGGATGTTCGGTAATCCTCTCTGCCAAATCATAATTTTTTCCCAGGAGAGCAGAAAAAAGAGGTGGCGCTTCAGTTTGCGGGCTTACATCGATACCAGGTATAGAGAGCAAATAATTTACGGAGTCTGTTGCATTATGTATAGCTGCACCATTCAGTGCGTGTATGTTATCAGAACCACCAAGCTGATTTACAGAATTTTTCTTAAAATCGATACGCTTTAAGGTATCAATATCATTTCTCGCGGCAGCGTAGTGTAATAGGGTAAATTCATTTTTATCTGGAGTTATTTCACTGATCTTGCCAGAAGCTTTTAAATTTTCCAGATTGATTGGATTGTTTGCATTAGTAAAAATGGATGTAGACATGACAAGCGGATTAGACTCTATAAACCAACCCAGCCAGTGAGAATTTTTGAATTGGTTATTTAATATTTTAGCGAGTGATTCACTATTATAAACCATGCCTCTTTGCCACAATTCGTTGGTATTCATTAGTTTGAATTGATTGGGCCCTACCACCAACACTCCAATGGAATGCCCATTTGCTGAGAGGTCTAGGGCTACATTGGGTTTTTGGTGAAGTTCATTGGATATAGAATTTAGATAGCCGTTTAACTCTTTTAATGAGTATTGATTCGTAGTCTGAAAGGTGCGATTAAGTCCACCGAGTTTCTCTAATTCTGCGGATTGCAAATATTGAGATATTTCCATTTCATGAAATTGCAAAAATATATCATTTCCCATCATTTCAGAGTAATCCCAAGGCATTAAATAAGTGGCTACTCCCTCAAAAAATGCAGGAATCTCCAATAACAATTCCTGTTGCTTATCTAATGGCTCTTTATCTTTAACCCTTGACGCGCCCTTGAAATATCACGGATTAGTTTTTCTGGTGATTGAGCATATTGATCAAGAAGTTGCAAGCGGCGTTCAAAATTCTGCGCGTCACCACAACAAACCGCTTGGATCCACATCCCGGTGAAGCCTTTGCATAATCCGTTAAAAGTGATGGATTCGTGGCCCAGTGCATTGGCTATTCTAACCAGATCGTCATGATTCAGCATAATATTCCTAAAATTAAGGTATATTAAGTGTAACAATTATAAACACATGGGATTATATTTATATTATTTTTTCAATATATTTACAATAAATAGTGCCTTACTTAACCGTATAAGCCTTAATCTTTACCAACAGTCAAGCGAATCAATTCACGTACGGCTATAAAAAACATGGGATAATCTACGTTATTCGTAACAAGTATTTGCTCTAATATATTCTCCCAACGTTCAGAAATCCGCTTATTATCGCTTTTCCATTTTTCAATTAATTTAATGATATCCGCTTCCTTTTTATCAATCTTTAGAACTGCAACGGTAAGTGCGCATTGGGCTACATCCAATTCGTCACGGATTGTCAAACGCGATAGCGCATTCCAATGCCCTTCCCGACTGTCATTACCAATCTGATCCCTAAACCAAAGTAATTTAAAGTGTTCGCCAATGGCATAGTAGCCCCTGGTTGCTTTTGTCAGTTCAAAATTATTTCTTATTGAAATATCAATGATATTCAGAGCCGAATACATTGTGCGATAAGTGGCAATGCGGCGTGCTTTTTCGCTAGGAAGTCCTAAAGATAAAAACTGCTCTGTAAGCGACTCAAGGTATTTTTTGACAGTTCCACCCATGAGATTTGGGGTTAATTTTTCTAAAGTTTTGATATGAGGCGCGAAAAGATTAATAACGCCATCTACGTTACCTTGCAGATGTCGACTATGTAGAAACCATCTTGTAGAAATGCTAATCAAATTTCGAATGTAATATAACATTTCATATTGAGAACTGAGTGGAACCTTTAAACCTAAGGATTGGATAAGTCTTTCAAGTTCATCGGTTTTATAAATCCTTGAAGCAAGCATATAAGCGCGCGCTATTTCTCCAACCGTTGCTCCCATTTCTCTTTGTAAGCGAAAAACAAAGGTAATCCCCATCTCATTAACAATAATATTACTCAGTTGTGTTGCAATAATTTCACGCCGAAGCGGATGATTAATCAAGGCTGTTCGGTATTTTTGATCAATCAAAGAGGGAAATGCGGTATCGATAACTCGCATCATTAGGCAATCTTCAGGTAAGCTCGAGTTTAAAATTTCATTTTTAACGTCAATTTTGGTATAAGCTGCCAAATTCGCTAATTCAGGACGTGTTAAACCAATGCCTGCTGCTTTACGCTCCAATAACCTTCGCTCATCGGGAAGGCAATCAACCACGCGATCGATAAGACCTCTTATTTCCAGGTATCTTATGAAATCAACATGAATAGAAAGATTTTTCTTGGCACGATAAGCTGAGTAGCTTATGAGTAAGGCCTGTTCATAATTATCATTTAAAACCAGAGAAGCGACTTCATCCTTAGCGGCTAATAATAATTCATTGCGTTTTTTTTCAGTTAACTTCCCCGTTTTAACCTGGCTATCTAATAAGATCTTTAAGTTCACCTCATGGTCAGAACAATCCACACCGCCTGAATTATCGATGGAATCTGTATTGATTAAACCGCCTTTCAAAGCAAATTCAATGCGGCCTAACTGCGTAAAACCCAGATTCCCTCCTTCGCAGACTATTTTGGCTCGCAATTCGTTGCCATCAACACGGCACCAATCGTTAGTGCGATCGCCTACCTCTACATTAGTTTCTGAACTTGCTTTTACATAAGTACCGATGCCGCCATTAAAAAGCAGCATTACCGGCGCTTTTAATATGGCCTTTATAAGGTCATCCGGTGCAAGGGCCTTAGTGGGTATATTTAATAATTTACTAATTTCATTAGAAATTTTGATGGACTTGTCACTGCGTTTAAAAACTCCACCGCCCGGGGAGATTAATTCGCTTTGATAATCTTCCCAGGAGGATCGCGGCAAATTAAAAAGGCGCAGCCGTTCTATATAGGATGTTTCCGGGCAAGGATCGGGATCGATAAAAATATTGCAGTGGTCAAAGGCTGCTACCAATTTAATCTGCTTGGTGTAAATCATGGCATTACCAAAGACATCACCGCTCATATCACCAATGCCGGCAACTGTGAAACAACTTTCTGCCAGATCAGTATTTAATTCGAGTAAATGCCGTTTTATTGATTCCCAGGCGCCGCGTGCGGTAATGCCTAATTTTTTATGGTCATAACCCGTTGCGCCCCCGGAGGCAAAGGCGTCGCCTAGCCAAAAATTGTAGTGCTTGGCAATGTCATTGGCCATATCAGAAAATGCAGCGGTGCCTCTGTCGGCCGCCACAACCAAATAGGGATCAAAATCATCGTAGCAAACTACATTTTCAGGATGGATTAATTGTTTATCTATAATGTTGTCGGTTAAATCCAGCAAGCCGCAAATAAATAGCTTATAGCAACGCACAATCTCCACTTGCAAATCTTCTGTCGAATCCCAAGATGTTTTCAATACAAATCCACCTTTTGCACCGGAGGGCACAATGACTGCATTTTTGATTTTTTGTGCCTTCATAAGACTTAAAATTTCTGTACGAAAATCTTCAGGACGTTCAGACCAACGTAAGCCACCTCGAGCGACTTTGGTGTTACGTAAATGAATACCTTCAAATTTCAATGAATAGACAAAAATTTCATATAAAGGTACGGGCAAGGGAATATCTGAAATGGCCTGTGAATTTAATTTAATCGATAAATATTCTTTGGGTTGGTTATTTGCGGTTTTCTGGAAGTAATTAGTACGCAAAGTCGCCTGGATCAAATTCAAAAGGCCGCGAACTATACGATCTTCATCCAGGCTTGTGACGGTATCCAATTTTTCTAAAATATCATTTTCAAGCGTTTTACTTTTGTTATTTTTATGTCCAGGCTTATGCATTTCTACAAAGAAATCCACTAAGTTTCTGGTAATTAGAGGATTCTTAAGTAATGTTTTTTCGATATAAATTTGCGAATAGCGAAATTTTATTTGACGAAGGTATTTAGCATAGGTTCGTAATAAAATGACCTCACGCCAATCAAGTTTTGCGCCTAATATTAACTTATTGAAGGCATCATTTTCAGATAATCCAAAATAAATATAGCTAAATGCTTCTTTAAACAAAGCTGCTATTTCCTCAATTTTTAAATCTATCGAGCCATTATATTTAATCGCAAAATCACAAATCCAAAGGGATTGATTATCGAAATTTATTTGATACGTTTGGTCGCGAAAAATTCTTAAATTTAAATTTTCAAACATAGGAATCAAGTCAGAAAGCGAAATAGGTTCCTGCCATAGATATAAACGCAAATGTAGCGGATATTCCTGGTCTTTCGCCTTGTAAAATATGACCTCAAGCTGATTTTCCAGAGATAATTTTTCTAAATAAATCGTATCTAGCAAGGCTAATTCCACGGAGAATTCACCAATATAATTTGAGGGAAAGCTGTTCTCGTATTTTTTAATAAGAGCCGAGGCTTTTTTATTTCCATATTTATCAATACATGCTTTTTTTAATTTTTCTTCCCAATTCAAAACCATAATATTTTTCCCAATTATAGAGTTGCATTGCTGAATATTATTTAATTTTAGTTCCCTTCCTTGGTTTTTGCGAGGTGAACTGGTTTAAAATACGCCAAGAAAAACAATCACTTGCAAATCTTCCTTTTTCTGAAAGAAGAATCAATACTAAACTTAGGTAAATTTGAAGGAAATTATGAAAAATTTTAACAGCAAAGGTTGTTTTTTAAGCGCAATCTTTCTTATAGCCTCTTTACCCCTTACCTTAGTTCACAGCAAAGGCCGCTATTTTGAGATAGGGGATTCTCGCAAAATTTACATGGAGTGCAAGGGCAAGGGATCCCCGGTTGTTTTACTTTTGGCAGGATATCCAATGCGCGGTGATTTTGCCTGGAATACGCCCATGCCGGGGGGTTCACCATTAACGGTTTATTCAGGAGTTAGCAAATTTACCAAAGTTTGTATTTATGACAGACCAGGAACCCTGATTGTAAAAGGTGAAGATTTCGCTATGAGCCGATCCACTCCGGTCAAACAACCAGTCAACGTTATAGATCAAACCTCCGATCTGGAGCGATTAATCAGGGCAGCTAATTTGCCAGGCCCCTATATATTTGTCGCCCATTCCGCCTCAGGATTAATAGCAAGAATGTATGCCTTTTCCCATTCAAAAGATTTGGCTGGCCTAATCTTGCTTGATGTGACGACTGAAGATTTAAAAGATAAATGGACGCGAAAAGAATGGACGGTTTTTGACTATTCAATCAATGTATTGACCGATGAAGAACTTTATAAGCACAAAGAATTTGAATGGATTGACTTTGATCTGAGTTTTTACCTAATGCAAAAATCATTAGGCAAAGGAAAACAAAGGATCAAATTAAAAATTCCACATACAACGGTAATCACTGCAGATAAAAAACCAAAGGTTGAACAACTGATTAAAAGCAAGTTATGGCCTAGTTGGACTAACCAGAAACTCGCCGATGACGTTATGCAAAAAATTGCCAAAGCACAGGATGAGCTAGCTCAATCTTTTGAGCCAGCTGCCAAACACATTAAAAATCCGGACAGCAGCCATAATATTCCTGTGGAACAGCCGCAATTGGTTATTGATGAAATTCAAGCGTTGGTTAACCAGAGTCGAAGTAAAAACGAATAATGGTGACTTCATCTTTTTAGAAATGGCTTCAAGACCCAGGCTTTATTTTGCTTTCTATCGTTTTAAATGCGCTGGATTCCGCGCCTAGAGCGCGGAACGTAGATATTTTTCTGAGTATCAGGTTAAATTTTTAACCACCGGCAATTCAGCCCATCGTGTTGTATAAGCAGGCGATTTAAGTTCCGCCCGCATTTTCCAGGGTTTTGAGTACCCTTCTGCTGCTAAGCGAACAGTTTGGCTACCGTATTTCTCGTTAATTGCTTCAAAAGCTTTCATCAGCTTTTCTTTTTTTGCCAGGGTTTCATCACTTGGCTGATTAAAAATATCTATCTGACGCGGGTTTTTAGGGATGAGGTTTTCCAAACACACACCTACTTTTTTATATTGATAACCGGCACGATAAAGCTTTTTTAAACACCGTTTGGCGATTTTAGTAATCAGGCTTAAATCATCACTGGGATTGACTAATTTAAATTGAACGCTCCGGCAGTGTTGTGGCAAATCCTCGCGAAAGCGGTTTGTTTGAACAAAAACATAAAGCGCTTGGACCACTAAGCCCTGACTCCGTAATTTTTCCCAAGCTCTGGAGCAATGTGAACTAATTGCTGCTGCTATGGAATCGAATTCAGTCTGCATGGTACCAAAGGATTTTGAGGACATAATACTTTGCTTTGGCTCTTCCACTTCTAATCCGCCACAGGGTATTCCCTGTAATTCCATTGCCGTACGCATTAACACCACATTAAATTGCTTTCTTAATAAATGAGGATTTTTTTGCACCAGATCATTAGCTGTATAAATTCCCTGATCCACCAATTTTTTCTGCCATTGCCGACCAATTCCCCAAACATCTCCGACCCCAATTTTGCTAAGCCATTCGCGGTTATTAGTGACATTAAAAACGGGAATTTTTAATTCTTTCTTACAAATATGATTGGCAATTTTAGCCAAGGTCTTGGTAGGCCCTATGCCTATTGAAGTCGGAATGCCGGTAATTTTTAAAATTAATTTTTGTAAATGAACACAAAACGACTCCTGCAAAAGCACGGGTAAGGAACTTAAATCAAGGAAAGCTTCATCAATGGAATAAATTTCAACTTCTGTCCAGGATTCTAAAATGACCGACATAACACGATGGGAAATATCGCCGTAGAGCGTATAGTTTGATGAAAAAATATGAACCTTATGCTGCTTGCACAAGGCTTTTACCTGGAAAAAAGGCTCCCCCATTTTAATGCCCAGCGCCTTGGCTTCATTGGAACGTGCAATGACACAACCATCGTTGTTGCTTAAAATGACGATAGCTTTATTTGCTAAGTCTGGACGAAACAAACGCTCGCAACTGGCATAAAAATTATTGCAATCAATAAGTGCGAACATTTAAGCGGACTCATGGATAACATAGGTCACAACGCCCCAAATGACCAAATCTTGCTCATCGCTGACCTCAATCGGAGGATAATTAGGATTGGCAGGAAGAAGTTTTAAGCACCTATTTACTTTTGAAAGCCGCTTAACCGTTAATTCGCCATTAAGAGAAGCAATAACAATTTTTCCATTGGTCGCTTCAAGGCTTCTATCTACAATAAGTAAATCGCCATTATGAATTCCTGCATCAGTCATGGAATCGCCCGAGGCTCTGACAAAGAAAGTGCCGGCTGGATGGCGGACTAAAAACTCATTTAAATCGAGATAACGTTCGATGTAATCATCAGCAGGCGACGGAAACCCTGCCCGCACCTTGCTTGAATACAGGGGAAAGCGGTAATCCATCCCTTTATCAAGAAAAGCAATCACTTCGTTCACTCTGGAAATTGGAACCCGCAGCTGTTTGGTTTGCTCTCCGTATTTACCACCGGGAGGCCTTCCAGCGCCTGGTCTATATCCACCTTTTACCATGAAATTCCTCATTGATTTTTGTAACATAAATCAATACTAGAATTAATTTGAAGCACTGTAAATCCAGCTTTTTGGGGATTTAAGCTGGATTGAAGCTAAGCTACGGATATCATTTGAGAAAATTTTTTTCAGATAAATAGGATAAATTCATCAAATTCATCAAATCAGGAAGCAAGAATCGCAGCGATCGTTTTTTCTTCTTCCCTCTCCTGCCTATAGAGATAGGCTGCACCCAGGATTAGTAGAACCGCAGTAAAAGCTATAAGGCAAGCAGTAACGGGTTCAAAAAAGAATAAAGGAACAGCAATCAAACCGGCAACAATTCCACCACAGAAGAGCGCAAAAGGCTTGTAATGAAGTCTCGAAGGTTCTGCACTGGATTTGCTCGAATAATCATTCTCTTTGGAGAAAAAGGTGGGTGTTTGATTTGTTTTATATTGATTAATCGTTTCCAGGGTTTTCCAAGCTGATATTTTCTCTTTTTCATCACGCTCTACCATATCATGCGCTAATACAAAAAAAGATGAATTTAAATTCTCTTCCGAAACATAGGCCTTAAATTGACTTTGCTCTAAAGTTTTTACAACGGTAGTTTTAAAACTCTTGGCAAAATTAATTAAAATTTCATGCTCAGCCAAATTGGAATCTGTAGGTGAATTATCAAAAAGATAATGTATGGTTCCGATACTCATAATCGCATGGGAATAGGAAGCCTTTTCTTTATTCTTTCTATTAAAAGAATAATTGATTGCAGTGATTTCATATTCATAGTCAGAAGGCTGTTTAACTGACTTTAACAACTCGACTATCGCTTTTATTTCCTCAAATTGTTCATTGCTGTTTGGTTGAAACAAAATTTTAATTTTACTCATGCGCATTTCCCTTTTTTAAGAGCTAGCAGTAATTGAAGAAATCGCTGTACTAGCATTTATTGTTTGATCCATATCACGGTTTTTGGCTTAATGCTCCAAAATAACGGTAATTAAGCCTTTCTCAACCTATTTTATATACCCATGACCGGATCATTTAATTCATTCACTGGACTTGAATTTTGATTGAGAGACGAGCCCCAAAATATTGCCGACCAGGATTTTTTAGGATTGGAATATAAATGCTCAGGCACTCGGTTTGTTTTACCTTTAATATAATCCTTAATAAATTCACCTAGCACCTT
Source organism: Tatlockia sp. (assembly GCA_013697955.1). GTDB lineage: Bacteria > Pseudomonadota > Gammaproteobacteria > Legionellales > Legionellaceae > Tatlockia. Next base: position 177,437 of record JACCVV010000012.1, read on the forward strand.
AATTTGCTCTTCCCTATCCTCGATAGCTTGGCGTGGCTCGAGACAACTCAATTCGCTATAATATTCTTCTACATTTTCCAGAATGGCTAGATATTCTCCATTATCATCAAAGAAATGCTCTTTATCAGCACTTTTTCGATAGGCAGCTAATAAGCTATCTAATAAATTTTCATGAAGTGAAGATAGATTGAAGGTAAAGGCTTTGCGTGCAAAGCTTTCTGGACCTTTACGACCATTTTGATTTTCTTTAATCTCGGTATTTTCAGCAAGCTGACCCCAAACGGTGGCTGAAGAGTAAAGGTTTTTAAATCGCTGTTCGGTACTCTTGGCAAGTTGTTCCTGTTCGGTGAGATTAGCCGATAGCTCAACATTTTCCTCAAAACGGGGAGGATTTGATGCAAGCAAAAACCCTTTAATAGTCGCAATGAAAGGCGAGCTTAAGGCGCCAAGCACTAAGCCTAATAAAGCGGGGATTGCTGTTTTAAAAGAAAAAATCAGAGCGCTTATCGGCAAGGTCGTCACTAAGGTAAGCAGATAGCCCAAACTACCCATAATTTTTTGATGAGTAGAGCGTACATCACCGCCTAAACCGCTAAAAAGAGGCATTCTTAGACTGCCATTTAATAAAGAACCTGACAAAGCTCGCCAAGATTCAAAACTCTGAGTTGCAATTTTTACCACAACTATACCCGCTAGCGTAATCCCGCCAAGAATGGCACCAAGTAAGGCTCCAGGCAGACCCAAGAGATATTTGGCTGGCCAGCTGCGTCCATCGTTAGTTTCCAATTGTGGGTAGAAAAATTGTTCATTGTTCTCTGGATCCAAACCTAAATTAGCAACCGAGGTGAACATTCGGGTGCCGGTATTTTTACTTTCATTAATTATTCGACCAAGGCCCACGAGCACAAAATTTATACTTTCTGAAACGACTCGACTGAAGCCAACCACGGCAAAACCGAAACCTCCAGCAATCACACCCAACAGATAACCAGGTAAGCCAAAAATTTGGCCGTAAGGACCCGGAGGATTGGGGCTAACAGAGGTCATAAACTCTCTGAATCGTTGTTCTCCGGATTCGGGAAAGGCTTTAGCGGTCATGGTGATAAAGAGTTGAGTAGCAATTTTAAAACTCTCAATAGCCACTCGCTCCAAGGTTGCAATTAAAAACCCTATAGAACCCATAAGTAATCCAATGACTACTCCAGGAGCACCTAAGCCAAAAACACGAAACCTGGAACGCTCATCATTATTCAGCGAATCATTAACTTGCTCAAGTCGAACCAGATTAATAGTTGAAGCGCTAAGACGTCTCATCGATTCAAAGGAGTTAGTGATAATTCGGCCTAAACTGATAGCGAGAAAAGCCAAACTTCCTGAAAGACTGCCTAAAAAAAGACCGGGGAAACCAAAGCCATATTTTAAAGGACGTCTGTTTGCCTCAAGGGTATATATATCATTCGAATCCAAAGCCAAATTAATGACTGTCACAAAGCTGAATACGGTAGTTCTAAGGGATTCCTTGAAGATTCGCTTAATAATTATTCCTGCAAATCCTGCAATGCCTGCGATTCCACCAATTAAATATCCGGGAGCACCGAAGAAATAATGATTTAGTTTTGAACGCTTTTTAGATTCAATGCCAGGACTTTTAACCACAGATTCTTCAGATTCAAAGAGTTCTTCTGCCGAAAAGTCCCCTTCGCTGCCACTTTCGACATTTAAAGAGAGGTCGAAATCCGATTCGTTGACAACTGAAAACTCTTCCTCTCTTGCCGCATTGGCAATATTAGAATAGATAATTTTAGCGGTTTTTAAACTTTCAATGGCAGAGCGCTGCAAAGCAGAAAAAGCAATAGCGAATGCGGCAGTAAAAAGACCAATAACAAGACCAGGAAATCCTAAAATATTTTTAGCAAAAAATGACCATTCTTCTTCAATTTCAACCCTGTCAATTTCCTCCTCGTCATCCTGAACGAAATTCCACCCCTTAATTGTGAGGCTTTTCACATTTTTAGCAGAATTAACCAAAATTCGGCCTAGTCCTATTCCCACAAAACCAAAAATACCCCCCGCCCCGCCCAAAACAATACCAATAAAACCAAAACCGTATTTTAGTGGATTTTCACGGCTGTCTTTGCTCAAACCATAATCGGACTCATATTTAAAATCGACTGCGAGCATTGAGACAGAAACAAAGCTATTCCATGTGCTTTTAACAGAGTTAACTGCAATTCTTACTAAAGCAATTCCTGCAAAGGCTATTGAGCCAGATAATAGACCTAATATGACACCCGGTCCGCCAATGACATAGCGGGTAAAATTGGTGCGATTTTTATCAAAAAAAGAATGTTCAGGAGCTTTGTAGTCAACCGGAAGTACTTGAGAAGTTATACTGTTGAAAAATTCTTTGGTAGTTAACCAGCTCTCAATTCGGCTGCGATCCAAGGCAACAATTGCAATAGCGCCCAGCGAAATAAAACTACCAATCACAAGCCCGGGAAAACCTAAAGCGTATTGAAAGACTCCGCCACGCTGATCGGTTTCAAGATTTTCTTCGATTTGTTCTGTGCGCACTGCATTGAGAGAGCTAGCCCTCAGTCTTTTTGCCGTTTCATAAGAATTTCGGCCAAATCCCATTATCAAAAATCCAAAAATACCTGCCAAGCCTCCCAAAATAATTCCTGGGAACCCAAAACCGTAAATTTGTTTAGATAAACGGAAATCATTAGCCAAGTGTTCTTCACTAATATGATGTGAAGGATGCAAGCCAAAATTTGTGATGGACAGGAAGCTTCGTTTTGCACTTGTATAGGATTGTTCTCCAACTTGGGCCAAAAGTGTGCCTGCATAGCGAACACTACCGGCCAAGATACCTAGTACTAATCCCGGAGAACCTAAGATATATTGATCAAGAATGGATCGCTTTTCCGATTCAATTATTAATTCTTGATCCATTTGAGTGGGTTCAGATTCAATCAGGTATTCATCTTCTGTGAGGGATCTGGCTTCTTCAGCTATGGCTTTGAAAGCTGATTGGGTTGACTTCCAACTCTCAATGATGATTCTTCGAACACCTGCAATAGCAATACCCAAGGCTGCAGTGAGTAAACCAAGGATATATCCAAAAGCACCTAATAATTTTTGCTGTAAAGACCTTTCATCGTTTGTAAGTATATCTTCGAATTGCTCATTTTCATGTATTACTAAATTGACGGCAGAATTGGTAAAGCGTTTGGTGGTTTTGAAAGAATTAAAAACAATTCGGGTAAAACCTATTGCAAGAAAGGCAAGAATACCTGCAGTGCCTCCAAAAATAAAGCCTGGCAATCCAAAGCTTTTTGCTTCTTTATTAAACGGTTGCTCCTTGATTTTATCTTCTGGATGCAAGGAAAAATTAGCGACCACTACAAAGCTACTTAAAGCGCTTAGGTAAGAGCTAATCAACACACGTCCCAGCATTACTGCGGAATACCCGATAACGCCGCCGATTAAACCTAATAAAACTCCAGGTGCACCCCAAAAAAAACGCTGGACATAGGAACGTGAGTTCACTTCTGAATGAGAAGATTGCATTTGCTCCAGATTTTCTTCTGCAGGCAGAGCTTGCTCGACAATATCTCTAGTAAATTGGCTTGCTGTTTTCCAACTTTCAACGATAATCTTTTGAGCTATTTTTCGGGTAATAGCGATTAAAGCGATTAGAGAGCCAAGAATTAGTCCTGGAAATCCTAAAATATATTTTCGAGAAAATGAAGGCTTCAGATCAAATTTAAAGCCGCCATCTATTGGACGCTCTTCATCAGGAATTAAATTTAATCCTGCGATCCTAAGGCTTAGAATGTTTTTAAAAGAATTACCCAAAATACGAACTAAAGCGACAATAGGAAAGCCAAAGCAAATCCCGAAAATAGCGCCAAGAACCAGTCCCGGAAAACCAAAAAGATACCTTTTCTGCCAGGGTCTTTCATCATCATCCTCAATAGAGTCTTCGTTATCTAATGCCAAATTGGTAATAAACGCGAAGCCGGGTTTAAAACTTTCAAAGGAATTTGCTATAACTCGCAGCAAACCAAAAACCCCTGCAGCAACAAGGCCAATACCTGCGCCTAACAATATTCCAGGCAGGCCATAAACGTACCTATACCAGGGCCTTTGTTTTAGCTCTGCAATATCTTCCTGGGATAAGCCGATTTGTTCATATTCAGGCAAATCAAGAAAAATAAGACTAAAAGCGCCTACAACAGAAGATTTGATAAAACGAATGGAATTGTAAAGTAGAGGCGCGACCGTTAGTGAAATTATCCAAGCAAGCACCGTTAGAGGCAAAAGGGTTAAGGCTATTTGACCAAAGATGTTAAGTGATGAAAGACTTGGAGGCGCCGTTCCTAATAATTCAGTTTCAATTGGAGCAGTAAATTGACCTAATAGATTGTAATGGGCTCTAAACGTATCGCGGATAAAATAATATGAAGTAATTCCTGCTCGTGTCAGTGCAGATACCAAGGCAAGTAAAGCAATGCCAAGGTTGCGTGCTAATTCTCTAAGCAATTCAAACATTTAAATGATCCATCAATAAAAAAATTGCCTCATTGTATTTAATTTGTATTTATTTTTCTATAAGCGATCATTTTTGTTTTGAAAATTAACGGAATTGTTACATTTGAATGGGGCTTAGCGGATTAATGATTCAAGAATTGCCATACGCATGAAAACACCATTGTTAACTTGTTGAAGAATATAGGATTGTTTACCGTCAGCCACTTCTGAATCAATTTCAACTCCCCGATTCATAGGTCCTGGATGCATCACCAGGGCATCTGGCTTTGCGTATTTCAGTGATTCCTTTGTTAGAGCAAATTGTCGGCGATAGGATAATAAATCAATCTGTTCATTGGCCTCTAACCGTTCATGTTGGACGCGCAGGCAAATTACCACATCAGCTCCTTCCAAACCTTCTGCCAAAGAATTAGTCACTTTGCCATAATGAACCTTCTGGGGTTGCCAGATTTCAGGCGCGATCAGGCTCAATTCACCTACCTCAAGAGCAGAACAAAGGCATTGCAACGAATTGGCCACTCGAGAGTGACGAATATCACCGATGATTGCTATTTTTAGCCGGCTCAAATCAGGTTTCTGTTCGGAAATGGTCATTAAATCAAGCAAAGCCTGACTTGGATGAGCATGTATACCATCACCAGCATTAACCAGATGGATTTTTTCTTGTAAATTTTTTGCTAATTGATTGTGCAATTCATCTTTGCTATGCCTTAAAACGAAAATGTCTATGCCCATTGCTGCCAGTGTATAAATGGTATCTTCTATTACTTCGCCTTTGGCTTCTGAAGAATTTTGCACATCGAGATTGATCACAGTCATTGATAAACGTTTAGCTGCCAATTCAAAGCTGGCACGCGTTCTGGTTGAGTTTTCATAAAACAAATTAGCAACTGTAACGTGCTTATAGGAAGGAAATTGGCTGCCATTTTTTAAAGCAGAAGCCCGATTTAAAAGAGTAAAAATATCTTGACGGGAAAGTTGGCTGATTTCTAAAAAATGTTTCATTGGATTCAATCTGGATGCTGCAGCCACTGCTCAAGGATAATACAAGCAGCAAAGCTATCGATTTGAGATTGCTTGATTTTACGATATCCGCCTTCAGCAAACAACTGAGATCGCGCTTCAACTGTTGAAAGCCGCTCATCAACCAGGTGTACAGGAAGAGAAGAAAGTTTTTTTAATTTTTTAGCAAAGGCGCGAGCGGCTATGGTTGTATATTGTTCGGTATCATCAATACAGGTCGGCAAGCCAACAATGAGTGCTTGGGGACGCCATTCTTTGATTATTTTCTCAACAATCTTCCAATCAGGAATCCCTTGATTCGCATCCAAAGTTACAAGCGGATTGGCATGGCAAGTTATATGCTGCCCTACTGCTACCCCAATTCGTTTATAGCCAAAATCAAATCCTAAAAAAACACCTTCAGGCATTAATAAAACTCCATATAAATCTAGGTTAAGGTTGAAGGATGTTTATGCGTGTCCTGATTCGTTAGTCAATTGCGTCATTTTTACCCCAATGGTCAAACCCGCGTATTCCCAGCGTTCAGCAAAGGGAACTTCATAAAGCAGTTCAGGTTTATAGGGGCAAACTAACCAGACATTTTCCAGAACTTCTTTTTCTAATTGGTTTTCATTCCAGCCTGCATACCCAAGAGTGACTAAAACGTCTTTAGGCCCTTGATTGGCAGCGATTGCGCGGATAATATCATTGGATGTCGTAACCGTCACGTCATCTCCCAATGAAAGACTAGAACGCCAGCCTCCTAGAGGTCGATGAATAACGAAGCCTCTTTCTGGCTGAACGGGTCCACCGAATAAAAGTGGGAGTTGATTGCGCTCTCTGGTCGCAGGTTGAATTTGCATTTGCTCAAAAACCATCCCAAGTGGAAATTGCATAGGTCTGTTGATAATCAAGCCAACCGTACCTTGAATATGATGTTCGCAAACATAAATTACAGAGCGTTCAAAATTAGGGTCAGCCAAGGAGGGCATGGCTATCAGCAAGTGATTAGCCAGTGAGGAACTATCTACCATCACGACCCCCTTAATCCAGAGATATAAGTTAATTATATACTAAATTATTTACTCCAATATTTAATTGGCTTGTAAAGGGTGTATATTAATCTAATTCGATACTTACAAAGGTCTTTTTCCATGGGAACTAACTGGGTAATTGCCAGTTTATTTTTGGCCTTAATTATTTTTTTTGGAGTGATTTATTTAAGGGATAAGGGCCAAAAAGAACACGCAGTATTACGTAATTATCCAATTATTGGTCATTTTCGCTATTTCCTTGAATTTTTAGGCGTATATTTACGCCAATATTTTTATTCCGGCGATAGAGAGGAACTTCCCTTTAATAGAGCCGAACGCTCCTGGGCTTATAAAGCTGCTAAAAATTTGGAAACAATGATTAGTTTCGGCTCTACACGCCCTCTTCATAATACTGGAACTGTCTATTTCGTAAGTGCGCCCTTTCCGCCTTTAGGAACCAATCAAGCAGAGATCAAACCTCTCATAATCGGCCCTTATTGTCGTCAACCTTATCAGTCGAATCATATTTTTAATATTTCAGCGATGAGTTATGGTGCAATTTCAAAACCTGCCATTCTGGCATTAGGTAGAGGAGCAAAAAAAGCAGGATGCTGGTTAAATACCGGTGAGGGCGGTGTGTCCCCCTATCATTTAGAATCCGGTTGCGACATTGTGGCGCAAATTGGGACTGCTAAATATGGTTTTCGCGATGAAGACGGTAATTTATCGGATGATCGTTTAAGTGAACTCGCGGCCCATGACTGTATTAAAATGTTTGAAATAAAATTGAGCCAAGGCGCAAAACCTGGGAAAGGCGGTATTTTACCAGGAATTAAGGTCACTGAAGAAATTGCTAAAATTAGAGGGATCAGGCCTTATCACGATTCGCTTAGCCCCAATCGTCATACTGACATCGCTAATGTTGAACAGCTCCTCGATTCCATTGCCCACATCCGAGAGATCACTGGAAAACCCGTAGGAATTAAATTTGTGCTAGGTGGTTATGAATGGTTGAATGACCTTTGCTACTTGATACATGTACGCGGTAAAGAATCTGCTCCGGACTTTATCAGTTTAGATAGCTCAGATGGCGGAACTGGTGCTTCACCGCAAGGATTAATGGATTATATGGGTCTTCCCATTCAGGAATCCCTGCCGAATCTTGTTGATATTCTGATTATTTATGGTTTACGCGAACGCATCAAAGTCATCGCAAGCGGCAAACTGATTACTCCATCTGGTCTAACCTGGGCCTTTTGTGCTGGCGCTGATTTTGTCAATTCAGCCAGAGGATTCATGTTTGCCCTAGGCTGCATCCAATCGATGAAATGCCATGAAAATACTTGCCCCACGGGAATAACTACTCAGGAACCCGGTTTACAACGGGGTTTGGTTATTGAAGATAAGGCCGAAAGAATCTTTCATTATGCAGACAACATGGCCCGCGAGGTCGCTATTCTTTGTCATTCTTGTGGAGTGGAAGAACCTCGACAATTACAGCGTTCACATGCCCGAATTGTCAGACAAGATGGTTTTTCAGTCTCTTTGGAGGAGCTTTTTCCTAATCAGCAGACCTTGCCTGAATATCGCTAATAATCCGACGCATGGCAGCAATATGCCTATCTAAAGTCTCCGGTTCATAAACTTCGGCAGCGAAATCAGGCTGCCAGATACTATGTGGCCAGGCCTTATCTTCTTTAAACCTTGCAACTATATGAATATGTAATTGTGAGACCACGTTACCCAATGCACCTATATTTAATTTATGGGGGTTGAAATATTCCTTCATCATTTGAGAAAAAAGAGCGATTTCTTCAATCAATATTTGGCGTTCAGCTGCTGCTAATTGATATATTTCGGTTATATCTACTATTCGTGGAACAAGAATTAGCCAAGGATAACTGGCATCTTTTTTAAAATACAAGCTAGAAAGCTCACTATTGGTGATGTAAATGCATGAGTTTTCAATACGTTCATCTACCTTAAAAACCATCAATGTTGACCCAGTTGTTTTGCATGAAATTGCAAATGTTCTTCAATAAAGCTGGCGATAAAATAGTAACTATGATCATAGCCCTCTCGCATTGTTAATTTTAAATTGATACCGGCATCAAAACAGGCAGTTTGTAATAAGTCTGGTTTCAGCTCTGCTTTTAAAAAGGGATCGTCGCTACCTTGATCAATTAAAATTGTGGAGTGTGGCCAACCTTTTGTTCTAATTAATTCGCAGGCATCATAATTTTTCCACAGTGCTTTATCATCACCTAAATAGTTGCTGAACGCTTTTTGTCCCCAAGGCGATTGCATGGGTGCAGCAATCGGTGCGAAGGCTGAAACTGATTTGAATAGTTCAGGATTTTTTAGAGCTAAGGTTAAAGCGCCATGGCCGCCCATGGAATGGCCGAAGATGCCTGTTCTGCTCGAATCAACTGGAAAATTTTGGTTGACCAATTTATATAATTCGTCACCAATGTAGCTTTCCATACGATAAAATTTAGCCCAGGGTTCTTCTGTTGCATCAAGATAGAAACCCGCTCCTACTCCCAAATCAATGACATCGTGTTTGTCAGGTATATCTATTCCTCTTGGGCTCGTATCAGGACAAACTACAGCTAACCCTAATTCTGCAGCCAGTCTTTGCGCTCCAGCTTTATTAATAAAATTTTGTTCATTACAGGTCAATCCAGAAAGCCAGTACAAAACAGGTACTTGTTGCTGCTTTGCTTTTGGCGGTAAAAAAATTGCAAATTGCATTGTGCAGTGAGTTTGGATTGAGAAATGTGAATAGACAAATTGCCTTCCTCCAAAACAACCATGTTCTTCAATTAATTCCATTTATAGATCCTTAAAACTTGATAACCGTACGGATTGATTCACCCTTATGCATTAAATCAAAGGCATCATTGATCTGCTCCAAGGGTAAAACATGGGTAATCAGCTCATCAATGATAATTTTTCCGTCCATATACCAATCTACTATTTTAGGAACATCAGTTCGACCACGTGCACCGCCGAAGGCTGAACCTTTCCATACTCTGCCAGTAACCAATTGAAAGGGCCTGGTTGAAATTTCCTGTCCCGCTCCGGCAACCCCAATTATTGTTGAAACACCCCAACCTTTATGACAGCATTCAAGCGCCTGGCGCATGAGCTTTACATTGCCTACGCATTCAAAACTGTAGTCGGCGCCGCCCTTTGTTAATTCAACAAGATGCGCAACCAGATCGTCAGCTATTTCATCTGGATTTACAAAATCAGTCATACCCATTTTGGTTGCCAAAGCCTTTCGCTCGGGATTGATGTCAACGCCAATAATTTGCTCAGCACCGACTAGACGTGCGCCTTGAATCACATTCAAACCAATTCCACCTAAACCAAAAACAACCACTTTTGATCCAGGTTGTACTTTTGCAGTATAAATAACAGCACCAATACCAGTTGTAACTCCACAACCGATATAACAAACCTTTTCAAAGGGTGCGTCTTCTCGTATTTTAGCAAGCGCTATTTCGGGTAAAACAGTGTAATTGGCAAAGGTTGAAGTGCCCATATAATGGAATAGTTTTTTACCTTGGTGACTAAAACGACTTGTACCATCAGGCATTAAGCCCTGTCCTTGAGTTCTGCGTATTGCCTGACAGAGATTGGTTTTTTGAGAAAGGCAATACTCACATTGCCTGCATTCAGGCGTGTATAGCGGTATCACATGATCACCAGGTTTTAATGTTTTAACCGCTTTGCCCACTTCAACCACTACGCCTGCGCCCTCATGGCCAAGAATTGCAGGAAATATTCCCTCTGCATCTTGACCGGATAAGGTAAAGGCATCGGTATGGCAAACACCGGTTGCTTTTATTTCAACGAGCACTTCGTTTTCCCGAGGCCCTTCCAGATCAACCATCTCGACTATTAGTGGCTTTCCAGCTTCATAAGCAACAGCTGCTTTTACCTGCATTCCCACTCTCCTTTTATTTTGGTTCATCATGGTCTAATAAAATAATATTTTTAACCAGTCTTTCTTTTCAATTTCTCTCAGCAGGGTATAAGATTAAAAATAGATAATAATTATTTGAGCCTGACATGCATCCTTTTTATCCAATTATCAAACCTTATAAAATCCATGAATTAAAAGTAAGCGAGCCACATGTTCTTTACATTGAGGAAGTAGGTAACCCTGAAGGAATTCCGGTCATTATCTTACATTCCGGGCCGGGCGCAGGAGGTGACAATCATTTACGGCGCTTTTTCGATCCGCAAATTTATAGAATGATTATCGCTGATCAACGCGGCTGTGGGCGCTCAACTCCTTATATTGCACTGGAATATAACGATACAAAAAATTTATTGGACGACATTGATGCAATTCGCGATTATCTGGAAATTAAAAGTTTTGTGTTATTTGGTGGTGGCTTTGGAGCTTTACTGGCATTACTTTATGCAGAACTTTATCCACAACAAGTACTCGGCTTATTGATATATCAAATTTTTCTTGGAAGGAAGCAAGATATTGACTGGTTGTTTAAAAGCGGTGCCAATTTAATTTATCCGGACTATTGGCAGGAATTTTTAAGCATAGTGCCAATTGAAGAACAGCAAACAGTACTTCAGTATTATTCAGCTTGTTTTCGAGGTGATAACGAATTAATTCGCATGTCAGCTGCAAAAAACTGGGCTTTGTGGAAGGCACGATGCTCAAGTTTTCAACCTCATCTTTGTCTTATTGAGCAATACTGCGACCCCCATTTCGCACTTGCTTTAGCTGCCCTGGAATCTCACTATATTAATAATCACTATTTTATTGAAGAAAATCAGGTACTTGCCAACATTAATAAGATCAGACATATACCTACCTATATTATCCATGGTCGTTACGACATAATTTCTCCCCTTGAAGGCGCCTGGAAATTGCACCATGCTTTACCGGCTTCGATATTAAGAATAATTAGAGATGCAGGTCATTCCAGCCTTGAGCCTGGGATTATTGACGCAATAATTGATGCCAGCAAAGAGATTTCAAGACAAAACATGGATGCTTCGTGAGGAGGATTTGGGCCTGACCTTGATTCGTTTAACTCAAGCGCCTGCGCTGTTTCCAAGTCCATAAAAGTGGTGTACCATAAAATTTAACAATCAAAAAATAGAAAAATCATGCGCTTATTTTTTCGATTTGCAACTTTTACGACAACTCTAATACTATCTGCTTGCGCCCATAAAGGCACCAATCCTATTGATCCTTATGAACCGATGAATCGTAAAGTGCATAAATTTAATATGGCATTGGACTCCATAGCTTTAAAGCCCGCTGCAAAAATTTATAAAAAGGTTTTGCCTGGAAAGATTCGCATGGGAATCTCTAACGCTTACAATAACGTATCGATGATTCCAACGGTTGCAAATGATCTGTTGCAAGGTAATTGGCGATTTGCAATTAAAGACAGTTGGCGATTTTTCATCAATTCCACTTTTGGTGTTGCTGGCCTTTTTGATGTAGCTAATAAACCCTTTGGTTTGCCGCCTCATTATAATGATTTGGGCTTAACCTTTGCTAAATGGGGCGATAAAAAATCCCCTTATATTGTTATTCCTTTTTTAGGACCAAGTACCATTCGTGATGGAATGTCACTTCCTTTTGATTATATGTTAACCCCCTATCCCTATATGCCAGGCGCTGCAGCCTTGACTGCACTTGCCGCTGTACGCTATGTTGATCTACGTTCCCAGTTGCTGGAAACCGACCGATATATTGATGAGGCTCTTGATAAATATTCATTCATCCGCGATGCTTATTTACAACACCGTAACTACTTGATTAATGGTGAGCAACAGGCTAGTGAAAAAGATTCACTTTATGTCGATGAAGGAAGTGTTAGTGACTATGTTGATGAGGCCCCTGTAAAACTTCAACAACCCGTGGAAAAAAAATAAAATCCTATGCTTCATATTGTTTTACACCAACCCGAAATCCCTGCAAATACAGGTAATATCATTCGACTCTGCGCCAATAGCGGCGCAGTTCTTCATTTAATTTATCCATTGGGTTTTGAACTGGATGATAAACGAATGCGGCGTGCCGGTTTGGATTATCATGAATGGGCTGACATAGTCCATTACCAAAACGAGCTTGAGTTTCTTAAAAATAATCAAAACAGACGTATTTTTGCTTGTTCAACGAAAGGCAAGAAAAGCTATTCTGAAATGCAATATCAATTAGACGATATGTTTCTTTTTGGTGCTGAAAGCAAGGGATTACCGCACGATTTACGAGAAAGCTTACCTAATGTACGCATTCCAATGTGTCCTAACAATCGCAGTCTGAATTTATCCAACTCGGTTGCAATAATTCTATTTGAAGCCTGGCGGCAACTTGATTTCATAGGTAGCGTTTCTTAGTTTAGGCCCTGATTTTAGCTAAAACACGTAAATAATCGCCTGCAATATCCAAGCCAGTTTCATTAGTTATTTCACGAATACAAGTGGGGCTTGTCACATTTATTTCGGTCAAATAATCGCCGATGACATCGATACCGACAAAATATAAACCCATTGCTTTTAACGAAGGGGTAAGTTGTTGGCATAACCAGCGATCCCTTTCAGTAATAGCAACTACTTCTCCACGCGCTCCTGCCGCGAGATTCCCACGAAGCTCTCCTTTGGCCGGAATACGCGCAAGTGCATAGGGAACGGGTTCTCCGTTGATCAATAAAATACGCTTATCCCCGCTTTTTACAATTTCAGGGATGTAAACCTGTGCCATTATGCTCACAGTTTGGTTATGAGTGAGTACTTCTAAAATAACTGATAAATTTCGCCCATTTTTATCAACTTGAAAAATCGAACTTCCACCCATACCTTCCAAAGGCTTAAAAATAACATTTTGATGTTCCTGCCAAAAAGCGCGCAACCTTTTTATATCACGGCTTACCAACGTGATTGGACAGCATTGCGGAAAATTGAGAGTAAAAAACTTCTCATTAGCAGTACGTAGACTTTGTGGGTTGTTTGCTACAAGAACACCTTCTTTTACCGCAAGATCCAAGGCATAAGTAGCGTAAATATATTCCATATCAAAGGGCGGATCTTTACGCATCAAAATAATATCAAACTCCGAAAGTGCTTTTTCTCCTTGTGGCTTAACTTCCGCCCAATCGGGTCCTTCTTCATCACCCACTACGCGAATGGTGGAAACCTGTGCAAATGCGCGGCCTTGTTGGCAATATAAATCATTATGAGTAAAATATGAACAACTCCATCCTAAATCCTGGGCTGCTTTGATCATTGCCACTGTTGAATCTTTATAAGCTTTTAGGCGATGAATGGGATCCATCAGTACTGCTAATTTCATAATTCCCCCCCAATCGCTGCAATTTCTCTTGCTGCCGCAAGCGCAGCAAGACGGGCAATTACACCATAGGTATAAAAACGATTAGGGCTATCGACCACGGCGAGATTATTACCTGGCATGTTACAAGCTTGTGCAAAGGCGAGTGGTTCAAAATGCATTCCTGGAGCGTTAAGATTTTCATCCTTACCGCGCGCTTGATGCACTCGATAAAAGCCCCCCACTACAAATTGGCCGATCATATAGACTACTGGCTCTGCCACTCCGCCATCCGGCATTGTTTCAAAGGTATAAACACCTTCCTGAATGATCACCCTGTCTACCTTTCTACCACCTTTAGAGGCTGCCATTTTAGTACGCTGTTTGCGATTTAACTGGCGTAATTGCTCACCGTCTTGCACCATCATCACGCTCATGCCATAGGTTCCATTGTCAGCTTTAATGGCAACGAAGGGCTGTTCTTCTATATTATATTTTTTGTATTTATCACGAATTTTTGTGAGTAGCTCATCCGTTTCAAGGGCTAAATTTTCAATACCCTCCTGGTTCATAAAATCAATACCGTTAAAAGCTTTAAAATAGGGATTAATCAGCCAAGGATCCATGTCTACTAACTGAGCAAATTCAACAGCAACCTCATCAAAAAAAGAAAAATGATTGGATTTGAGTCGAGAAGCCCATCCTAATTTGGGCGTAGGAACAATTAACTGCTGTAAGCCCTGCAAAATAGCAGGCACTCCATTCGATAAATCATTGTTCAATAACAGAACACATGGATCAAAATCAGCGAGCCCTACTCTATCGCCCTTTCGCAGCAGCGGTTCAATAACCAGGGTTTGATTACTATCAATATCCACTTCAATAGATGAAACCAGTTCAGGATCGAGACTCCCAATTCTTACCACAAACCCACCTTTGGTAAAAATATCTCTCAAGATTGCTAAACTATGCAAGTAGAAGCGATTACGTGTATGGCTTTCAGGCAAAATTAAAATTTGACGGCAAGTAGGCAGATAATCTTTTAATGCAGATTGGGCAGCTTGGATACATAAAGGCATAAAATCAGGATTTAAATTATTAAAGCCTGCCGGAAACAAATTGGTATCGACCGGTGCTAATTTATAACCCGCATGTCTTAAATCGACTGAAGAATTGATTGGCGCCGGCGTTTCCTGCCACTTTTCCCTAAACCAGGTTTCGATATCAACCACTTTGTTTAATATTATTTTCTCAATATGATGCAAAGGACCGCTATGAGCTGTTGTTAAATGGGGAACCGGAACATCGTCTTCTTGCATTTTCTCTCCAACAAAGTGTTATCAAACGATGTTAACTCAGGTTAAGGACTGAATGAAACAAAGCGATTAAAAAACCTTGCCTGTTATGAACTCAGCAAAAATTGTATAATTCAGCTATTTGAGAAATCAGTATGAAAAATTCAAAAATTTTATTCGCACTAACTCTTCTTATATTACTAGGATTTATCTGGGGATCGGGTTATTCCTTGGCTAAATATGCGATGACAAATGGTGTTTCCCCCTTAGGGTATGCTTTCTGGCAAGCACTTGGCCCTGCTATTCTGCTAACCCTATTTTCTTTGACTACTAAAGACAATTCCCTATTAAAACCTGCTTTTTGGCCCTATTTTTTAATCTGCGGTTTGGTTGGCATCGCAATTCCAAATACTAATATGTATTTCATTTCAGCCCACTTACCTGCCGGTTTACTGGCCGTCTTAATTAACACAGTACCTCTAATGGTTTACCCTTTGGCCCTAATTGCCGGTCAGGAATCATTTGATGCCTGGCGCAGTTTTGCTCTGTTATTAGGTGTACTGGGAATTTTTCTAATCATTATGCCCGGCGCTTTTCACCTTTTATCGGGCTGGACTCTACTCGCACTTTTAAGTCCATTATGCTTTTCTCTCTGCTCACTTTATATCGCCATTAAACAACCACCGACCTTAAATGCTTTACAGGCAGCAAGCGGAATGTTGGTTGCGGCCGCACTGCTGCTTACTCCCTTAGTTTTGCAACAACAGGCATTCTTTGCGCTAACAGCGCCTTTCACTTTAGCCAAACAAGTTGTGATCCTGGAAATAGTGCTATCAAGCCTTGGCTATTTTATTTTTTTTAGATTAATTAATTTGGCCGGCCCTGTTTTTTACAGCTTAACAGGCGGAATGGTCGCAATAACAGGTTTGTTTTGGGGGTTTATAATCTTTAATGAAAAACCTAACGCACTGCAAAGCTTAGCTATTTTCTTCGTAATCTGCGCCTTGTTTCTGTTATCATGGCGACAGTCCAGACAAACACAAAAACCAAACGCTGATAAAACTGTTGAACAGTAGAGGGAGTCAAATAGATGTTCACTGAGATTGCTCATCAATATGAGGTCCAAATCCAGACGCTTCGTTATTTAATTCTTTTAATTAATGCAATCTTGCATGTCTTATTTGCCGGTGCGGTCGCTCGCGATGCTGGAAACCTATATCAATTAGGACAACGCCCAGCTTTAGTCTCTGGAGGCACCTGGGCTTTTGCTACTTTACTTGGCGGTATAGTTACCGCAGCTATTTACTGGTTTATTCATCATTCAACCCTGACAAGGCCTTCCATGACCATGAGAGAAAAATCCTATGACAGAGCCTAAGATACAGCGAATTGACGTTCATGAATTGAAAAAAAGACTGGATGCCGATTCCAGTATTAGACTAATTGATGTCAGAGAAGATCATGAATGGAAAGCCCTGCGCATTCCAGCTGCAATTCATATTCCGAAAGATGAGATCGCCGATAAAATTGGAACCGTTTTTCCAGAGCGTGAGGTAGCGATTTACTTACATTGTAAAGGCGGAGTTCGCTCTCTTCACGCAGCCAGCTGTCTAATTGATTTAGGGTATAAAGAAGTCTATTCAGTAGACGGTGGTATTGCCGAATGGGAGATGGTGGGCTATCCGGTTGAAAAATGAAATTTGAACACCCTGTCTTCCAGGGTGTTGAGATTTACATTGATGAAGATAAACTTCGCTCTTTTTCATCCTCGTCTATTTCGATTTCACCAATATCAGTCATAAATTCATTCTTTTTAGATTCAATATCCTCTTCAGTTAACCCAATCATTTCATCTTTTTTAACTAATTGAAGGAGAGCTTGCCCAACATTAGAAAAGAATCCCGGCCCTTTTTGGGCTTCTAAAGCTTTCCTCTGTTCTTCAAGCCTGTTTTTTTCAATAGTAGATAAATCTGATAAATGGTTTAAATGATTTCGATCAATTATTTTAATATTGGATTCATAAATTTCAGTAGTAGCAGTTTTTAGATAGAGCGTGATATCTAACTGCTCTATTTTAGAATAAGGATGGTCGATAATAGTTCCTTTTGAGGAATCACCGTCTATATATATTTTTGATTCAATAAAGCCCTTTGCAAGGGTTAAAAGCTCTACAACATCTTCCAATTCAAGCTTATTGGTTTCCGAATAACCTATGTTAATTAATAAGGAATTAAAGTATGAACTGCCTGACCCTAAATTCCCCTTTCGGGTAGCTGAATTTTCCTCGAGTGCTTGAAAGATATTTTCACTCTCTGTTAGTTTCAAGAGGCTGGGGCTGTAACTTCTGCCTATCACACACATCTGCAGCAAAATCAAACTAGTGATAATTAAGGATTTTTCATCGACTGTAGCCATAAACTCAACGCATTGCTCCACAAACTCTACCTGAGACTTTCTGGGTTGCTTTAGAGCGCTGGTATTTTCCGTATTGTGTTTACCGCTTAATTTGTCTTTTGTATTATTGAATCCATCCTGATTATTTATATATCCATTATCTTTGCTTGTACCCTTCACTATCTCTTCAAATGATCTCAACTTAAATTTCATTATCTCTCCTTGAAGCATAAAATATGCATTAAAAAAATCACAGCGATTCAGTGTAAACCAATTAAATCTATACGTCATGACTTTTATTTAGGCGCTCTTTTCAAACTCTAAGCGTTTGAATATATTCGTAAAACATCGGCAGTTTGACTTAAAAAAAATCACATGTTATTTTGCAGAACGCTATAAAATTCTTTGAAGTATTATGAAAAAAATTTTCAGCCTGATTTTATTTTTCTTAACAAGCCTGATTTATGCCAGTTCACAGCCACCTAAATTAGTAGTCCAGCTCATTGTCGATCAACTTCGAGGCGATTTAATCAATTTGCATCGAAACAAATTCGGTACTGAGGGTTTTAATTTTTTGCTCTCCCATTCCCTTGATTATCGCAACGCTCATCAACCCCAAGCAAATACCGTAACCTGTGTTGGTCATGCAAATATTGCCACAGGATCCTATCCCGCTTTACACGGGATTATTGGTAATGAATGGTTTGACAAAACTTCCGGGAAAACCATAGCCTGCGTTGATGATTCTCAAAGTGGAATTCTTCCTACTCCTCGTTCGAAGAAAATTCTACCGGGCAGTTCACCCCATAATCTGGTTGCCTCAACCTTAAGTGATGAAATTGTACTTTCTCAAAAAGGTCGTGCTTTCGCTGTATCCTTTAAAGCTCGAGCAGCAATAACGATGGCCGGTCATGCTGGTAAGGCATTTTGGTTTGACAAACTGAACGGCGGCTTTATCACTTCTAATTTTTATTATTCAGCCTACCCGCAATGGGTTGCTGATTGGAATAAGGGGTATGAACCACAGGAATTAACCTGGTCTTTAATGCATTCGCCTGGACTGTATAATTTTGCTAAAGCGCCAAGATTTTCGAACCGTTATCCCGATTTTGGTGTAAGTTTTCCTCACAAAACCGGTGGAGCCCAATCGGACCATTATTTTAAATTATTATCAATGACTCCTTTCGCCGATGAATTAACAGCTGATTTCGCAATTAATATTCTAGAAAAGGAACAACTTGGTAAATCTCCTGATAAAACTGATTACTTGTCTATTAGCTTTTCAGCCACCGATGTTATTGGGCATCAATTCGGTCCCAATAGTCTTGAATCAGAAGATAACTTACAGCGTTTAGATAAAACTCTTGCAAGGGTTTTAGTTGCTATCAATAAAAGCGTTGGTTTGGAAAACACATTAATAGTATTAACTGCAGATCATGGGGTCTCTGACTCTCCGGCCTATTTAGCCTCGCATAAAATTTTAGGGTCTCAAACCCTTAGTTTGCCTCAACTTCGTAAATCAATCGAAGACGCTTTGGCTCAACGCTATCAATTACCAGCAGCAAGTCTTGAAGCGATTGCTGCGCCGTATATCTATCTTAACCATCAATTTATCATAGACCATCATCTAACAGTGAAAGAGGTTAGCACCTATTTAGCTGAGGTATTATCTAAACAACCTGGTATGTATAAAGCCTACGCCCTGCCTCTAGAAATTTATGGAGATTGGCTAAGTTCCGCAGTTAATAAAATGGCCTTTCCGGAACGATCAGGCGACTTATACTTAGTGACCCTTCCTTACGAAGCTTTAGTTAATAAGAATGAAAAGCGAGTGGCTCACGGTTCGCCCTGGAACTATGACAGCTATATTCCACTATTATTCGTTAGCCCCGTATTTAAAGGACAACCCATTTTCAGACCGGTAAGCGCAACAGAAATAGCACCGACTATAAGTGCGATATTGAATATAAAACAGCCCTCAGCATCCTCTCAGCAACCACTAATGGAAGTAATGCAAGAATTTGGAAAATAATTTAAAGCAGCTTTTAACTTTAGGCTGCTTGCGTTGATACCTCATTCTAAGGATAATTCGTTTTTCGTCTTATTTTTTAGGTAGTCTATGGGTCAGTTGAGTCAGTTTATATTAAATCATTGGGTACTTTGGGCACTTTTGATCCTTATATTAATTTTAATCTATATCAATGAATTATTAACGCAAAAAAAACGTGCTAAAGAATTGTCTCCCCAAGCAGCAGTCAATTTAATTAATCATGACAATGCAGTAGTTATCGACCTGCGTGACGCCGAATCCTATGCTAAAGGTCACATAATTGATGCGATTCGCGCGTCTGCTGAAGATTTTAATCAAAAACGCATGGCTAAATATAAAGAAAAGCCCATAATTCTCGTTTGTGCAAAAGGTTTGCAAACAGCAGTGCTCGCAACAAAACTCAAACAGGAAGGTTTTGGGCAAGCCATGGTTTTGGCAGGTGGAATGACAGCCTGGCGGGCTGCAGAATTACCAATCGTTAAAGGAAAATAAGATCATGGCCAAGGTTATCATTTACACAACCCAGTACTGCCCTTATTGCCTGCGAGCCAAGCAATTGCTAGAAAATAAAGGGGTAGAATATACTGAAGTTCGCATTGATGAAAAACCGGAAAAACGTGATGAAATGATTTCTCAAAGTGGCAGAACCTCAGTCCCGCAAATATTCATAAATAGTCAACATATCGGTGGCTGTGATGAACTACATGCTCTTGAGTACCAAGGAAAATTGGATCAACTTTTACAAAAATAGGATAAATTATGTCAGAACAAAATGCTCCTCTAAAAGAAAATGAATCAGAAGCTCAATTTATGGTTCAACGAATTTATGTTAAAGATTCGTCTTTTGAAACTCCAAATACCCCTGCAGTTTTCCAACAGCAATGGGAACCCGAATTATCTTTAGACCTAAATACACAACATACCGAGCTGGAAAAAGGTATTTATGAAGTTGTTTTATCCGTTACTGCGACAGTAAAAAATGAAAACTCTGTTGCATTTTTAGCTGAAGTGAAACAAGCTGGTATTTTTACCATTCAAGGTGCTCCTGGCGATCAGCTTGAACATTTATTAGGTAGTTTCTGCCCAAGTATTCTTTTCCCCTATGCTCGCGAAACGATTACATCTCAAGTAATTCATGGCAGTTTTCCTCAATTAGTTTTAGCGCCAATTAATTTTGATGCACTTTACTTCCAGCAAATTGAAGAAAAAAAGAAGGCTAAAGAAGAAGCGAAAGAAATTTCAAACTAAATCATGAAAAAAACAACGATTGCCATGCTTGGTGCCGGCTCCTGGGGTACTGCTGTTGCTGTTCACTTAGCCAAGTGTGGTAACCCTGTTTTACTTTGGGGTCATAATTTAGAGCATGTGAAGGATATGGTCGAACAGCGAATCAATAGTCGCTATCTACCTGGAATTAAGTTTCCTGATCTACTAAGACCAATGATTAATCTTGAAAAATGCATTCAAGAAGCGGACATCTTAATAGTGGCAGTTCCTTCTCATGCTTTTGCGAACCTTATAAATCAACTTGACGAACCTCAACAAGGCTTGGCCTGGTTAACAAAAGGTGTTGATCCGCAAAGTCACGAATTACTAAGTCAACAGGTTGCGAAACGTTGGGGAGAGGATTTTCCGGTCGCAATCATTTCAGGGCCGTCATTTGCTCTTGAAGTAGCTAATTTTCTACCAACAGCCCTCACCTTGGCGAGTAATAATTCAACCTATCAAAAATCAATTCAAACGCTTTTACATAGTAGTAACCTACGTGTTTATTTAAGTAGCGATATCGTTGGTGTGCAGCTTTGTGGAGCGGTAAAAAATATTTTAGCAATAGCCTGTGGCATTAGTGATGGTTTAGGTTTCGGTGCAAACGCTAAAGCTGCGCTTATCACTCGCGGCTTAGCAGAGATGACGCGCTTGGGTATAAAAATGGGAGCCCGTGAAGAAACCTTTATGGGTTTAGCAGGTGTTGGAGATTTGGTCCTTACTTGTACTGATGATCAATCCAGAAATCGCCGCTTTGGTTTACACCTTGGAAATGGTGTTAGTATTAGTGAAGCAGAAGCCAAGATTGGACAAATTGTAGAAGGCAAATACAACGCTGCACAAATCTGCGCTCTCGCTAAACAATTTCAGGTTGAAATGCCTATCTGTACTCAGGTCAATGCTGTCCTTAAAGCTGAAATAGATGTTCAACAGGCTACCAAAAATTTGATGAATCGTTCTCCCAGAGATGAGTGATTTTATAAAAGACTCCGCGCTGGCATAAAATTGAGCGCCTGATTATCCCTGTGCAGGCATTTTGAATCTTTTACTCAAATAGAATTCGCCTTTACAAAGAGCAATAACAAGTTTAATCATGTTCAAATAAATCAATCTTGCATTCTGGTCGAAACTTTTTTATAAATTATTCTCCACAGCCCCATGGACCTCCGCATCCACGATCAAATTGTTGCAAGCAAGGCTTACTCTCATTTTTCATTGGCGTTTCTAGCGTTTCCTTAACATAGAGGTCTTTAATTGGTAATTGAAACATCGTCTGTCCAATTTCTAGCTCAAGTGATTCCAAGCGCTCTAATAATTTCAGATCAAGTTGGCGTAGCTCCTCAGACCGAACGTGTATACAGGGGCTACATTCCAAACTTGGTTGGGGTTCAAATTCAAAGCCGGTATTTTTTATTAACTTTTTGAATTCGTTGTCGGATAGTTGCCAAAGAGGATGCCAAAGGGTTCGCCCTTGATAGTATTCATCATCGAAATCGAATTCTTGCAACTTAGCAAAACGTCTTGAATCGAGCCGGCGTTTCCCGGAAACGATTAAATCATTACAAACAGGAT
The DNA here is from genome assembly GCA_013697955.1 of Tatlockia sp. Classification (GTDB taxonomy): domain Bacteria; phylum Pseudomonadota; class Gammaproteobacteria; order Legionellales; family Legionellaceae; genus Tatlockia. The sequence goes on from JACCVV010000012.1 coordinate 199,925, forward strand.
CAAAGTTATCCAGAAAATTAATAAGCGGCAACCCTTTTAAAAAGCTGGCGCACCATTGAAATTTCGGACTAGGAAATTGTTTTCGATCTAACACCATTTCAGAAAAAGTCGCTAAAGCATTTAATTCATGAACTTCAACCCCATGACGACATGCATATTCAGTACAAGCATTAACGCGCTCCACCCAACGCTCTGCCGCCCAGCCAGTTTTTACATAGACAAAATGGAGCCCTAAAACCTCTCTTTCGATGAGAGCCTGCATTGCGGCTAAGGAATGATTTCCGAAATTACCAATAATTAAATTTTTTTTCATGAAATAGTTAAATAGAACTACCGGCTCTTGATTAGATAATAGGCCAAATTTTTCACGGTTAGCTATGCTACCTGATCATAAGAGATAATAAAAGTTAGAAAGGTTGATTGACTACGAATCCCGTTGCTATAAATTCACTTTCATAACGATCTTGAATTTCTTAACTTTATTAAAGGATGGACCTATGCACCTAGGTCAAAGTTAGGATCTGTTTTAACGGGCTTTGGCCTGTTAGTTGCCACCGCTTTCACTCAAGCAGGCACGATGGGAAATGGATTAACAAAATCGGCTGCAAAAACTTCGAATTTTTAGTTGCTGCGGGTTTAAATAGGTTAGATGTTCCGAATACTCATCTTATTATTTCCCCTTTTAAAACTGATTCAAATCAAATTCACCATACCTCAAAATAAGGGAACTTAAAAAATAGGCGTCGGGTTATTACTTTCTTTAATCTTCAGGCTCTGTTGGTTTCACATAATTCAATTGTTTAGTAGAAAACCTTCGCTCGTGTTACAAGCGATCGTAAATCGTACTGTTTTTAATAAGACTATCATGCAAAGTTTTCTGAATATTTATACAGACATAACCGTTTCTCTGAAAATTTACCTCTCAGCCTAATAAAAGGTAAATGAGCTGAAAGTCTCATTTAAAAGCGCTTTATTGTTTGAACAGAGTCCTGCATCTCAGGTTTAGAAGCTATCAACTTGTTAAGTTGGCATTCAGCATAAACACTGATTGAGGATCCTGGAGCCCTTTCAATACAGATTTTATAAAGCATAATGGCATTATCCTTTTGACCATTATTTTTGTAGCAACTAGCCAGATTATAGTAAGCTGAATCGCGCTGTTCCTTCCCGCCAAAAATTAAATAAACATAAAAATAGGTAAGAGCTTGTTCATAATTTTTTTCCTTAAAATGCAATTCCCCCTGTTTATAAGCAAGAGTTAATCCAGTTATTCTTTGCTCTTCATCACATTCAAATAATCGATTGATAATTTCTACAATCATCGGAGTAAGTATTAATGCCGGATTTCCGGTCTCTGTTTCAAATTGAATTTCTTTTTGGTTTTTAAAGCTAAATCCAATGGTCATGGCCAGCGTATCATAAGAAAGTGGTTGCTTTTGTTGCTCCAATAAAAAATATGAAATTTCATTATGGCCTTTATAAATTGCTTTATGGAAAGGGGTGAGCTTTTCAAAATTGATTTTATTATTTTTCATAAGATTATTTAGAACTAATTGATTAGGATTCGCTCCCAATTCAATAAGACCTTTGACCGCGTTGATATCATTACGTTGACATGCAAACATTAACGGAGTGGAAAGACTATTTGACTCAAAATCACCTTGTATAGAATTAATATCAGCACCAGATTTCACTAGCAAACTGACTATTTCAAGATCGGGCAAATGCTTTACATGGCAAGTTTCATAACCAATAGCATCAAAATTGAGCTTATCTTTTTTGGTAACAGAAGCACCGAATTGCAATAAGAGAGCGATGATTTTTTTATTACGAGTTTCGATAGCCATTTGAAGCGGAATAAATTCATTAGAATAAGAACAAATCGGGTTCTTTTTTTGGACATCCCGAATCGATTTACTCAATGCAGTTGCTGAGGACATGTTTCTATTTGTAAAAGATAGACTCCGGACAGAGGAATCTGAAGTATCGGGATTGGTTTCTGCACCATTTTCTAAAAGCATTTGCACAAAATTCTCTTTCTCCATACTAACCGCTAAATATAAAAGTCCTTTTTGCTGTTCCGAGGCTCCATGAAAATTTGGGTTGGCCCCGTTTTGCAAAAGCATTTCCAGGAGGCGTGGGCTTTTATGAATTATAAAAACACGCTGCAAAAGAGTATAACTACTATTCAAAATGTTTGGAGTATTAGCGCGACTAACAGCAGTAATTGACTTATTAGCTTTATTACCTGAGTAACCCAGGGCGATGCAATTTAAATAAAATATACATTCATCAAATTCCTGTACAACAAATTTACATAGCTCAACATCACCTACTTCTAAAAGCTCAGCTAAAAAGAAGATATCTACATTAAAAATAAAAGGCCTCAACGTTTTGACAGCTTCAAGATTCCCTTTCAAGGCTTCCTCTTTGAATAAGGAAGCAATGTTTTTATAATGACTATTGATTTGTTGTAATACTTTTATCAATTGATTTTCTATAAATGGAATCGTACTGCCTTTAGACAATGTGCTAAATTTTCTATTCAATAAAGCTAAGGTAGTTAAGATTTTTTCATATTCTCTGAGCTGAGAATTTTTAGTTTCAATAATTTGATCATCTAAAGAATTTAATTCTCCTATCAAATTAGCCGGTAAAATTTCATTTTTGCTAGTTAATTTTTTTGGCTGCGGATTTTTATTGTCTGGTGGATTTTCAATTTTAATTTTTGATTTTGTGTTTTTTGAATAAAAGCCTTGGGTATTATTTTTTTGGCTATGCCAATTTTCTGAAGTGAGTACAACTATATCTTTTAACAAATTTAGCCTGGGATCTTTTGAACCAAAGGTCCATAGATCTTTTTCTTCCATAGTCTTTATGCACTTTTCAGCAAGGAGTTTATATTTTGGAAACTGAGTTTTGATATTTTTAGAAAGATTGTCTAACTCAATCAAATACTCACCTACTAACTTTTCTGTAGAAGAATAGCTCCCTGTGATATGCAAAAGAATATTATCAAAAAAGGGTTTTGTAGTAACTTGAGAAAATTTTTGAATAACTTGTTCTTCTTCTAGAGTGATAGATATTTTCTCATTGAATCCCTGCTTTTTTGCTTGGGAATAAAGGTATCTGCCAACCCGATCAAAATAAACGTGGAGTACAATGTGATTGTCTGATGATTGACCATACCAGGTGAAATGAAATACAGATAACCCCCGTGATTCATTTTTTTTATAATACTGATAAATTGAAATGTGCGGCGCATTAAGAGGTTTAAAGCTTTTTCCTTGTATAGAGAAAACGATCTCTTCTTGAGGTAAAGGAACAGTACAATATGAAACGCCTTTCTGATTTTTGTGAAATTGGGATTGGGTAAAATACTGGATTTTATTTTTTAATAATGTCTCAACAGCGTAATAGGCTGGATTTAATCGCAATGTTGTTTCCAATTTTGTTTGCATGAATAGCTCAGATTTGTAAAAATCCAATCATATCATATTTGCTTCAATATGCGGTTAATATAATCAAATTAATTTGCAATTAGTCATCTTGATTAATAATTTAGGCATAAATTATAAAAAGCTATTCCTTAAGTCTTAATGAAGAAGCATTTTCATTGGATTCCGCCTTTATTTTATCTTTATCAATATAAAATAAAGTTGCTTTATTATTACTTAACAAATATGTTTTTTCTTTAATTTTTTCGTTAGCAGATTCAATATCTTTAATCATTGAATAACCAGCGCCTGCGTAGTACATCACCGAGTCATCCGAGCTAATTTTCGCAGGTACGCCGGCATGAACTTCATTACCTGGATAAGAGAGTGAGTCACCACAAAAGTGGGTAGCAATATGTAAATCACTTTGAGCCTTCAATGGGGCACCCAGGCAGTCATAAATCTCGATGTTGGAGTTTTGGGATTTAATATCTTGCCTTTTTGTTGAACTACCTAATGATAAAACATAGTTGCGATCCTGTTGATTTGGATATTTATTAATGGCTGAAGGAAAATTAATAAGATCAATTTTTTGAATTTTAGATAAATTAAGTTTTGTTAGCGTTTCCTTGAGTGTATCCATGAAAATAGTTTCCATAGGATGGACTAATTGCTGTATCGCAAAGGCGCCAAGGCTCATGCCTTTGATAGTCAGATTTCCTTGATCTTCTAAAGAAAAATTTGCGAGTTCAAGCAATTGAAGGAAATTATGCTCTAAACGTTTTTTATAAGCATTAACAAAGAAAACACCTTTCCCAAAGACAGGATTTTCAAAGGAAATTGTTTCAGTGTGACTTGAATCAGCGGTTAAGGCATTTTCTTCACCATAGATCAGCGAAATAACAGAGGAAAAACCAGCTTGCTGTCTTGCCATTGCTTGGCGGCTTTCAAAATAAGCTACTGCCTCATTTTGCGTATCTTGAAAACGTACACAAGCCAAGACATCATATTGCAAGCTGAAACAATTCCGAAACTCCGGTGCGGCGATATAACTTATAGCAACTGGATAAGGATGGGCATTATCCCATTCCTCAAATAGATTACCTCCTTGAAGATTAATTCGATTGAGTACGGGTGAATAGCTTATTCTGCTTCCATCTGACAGGGGTAAAAAATATTCTTGAGGAACAATAAAAGGACTGACTGCGCCTTCTTCCAAAGATAAATACTCTTTATAAAGAAAATCATCATCGGAGCTCCCAATTTTTTCCAACAATTTACGTGCAGATTGGGAATCTTCAAGTTTTTGTTGATAGGCTAAAGCAAATTCTGGGGTATGTTCACGAGGTAATACCAAGCGTCCGTCCGCATAGATTGCTTTAAATTTTTTGCTGACTAATCGATTTAAAAATTGTGAATAATCCAGTTCTTTATAAAAATTTCCAAGTGTTGAGTTTTCTTTTTGTTTGGCTAGGAAAAATTGCTCCAAAATTTTGTTTTGATGATCCAAAATATAGAATTTGTTGGAATTATTAATTTGCTCAATTAATTCAACTTCAGGGGATTCAAGGCCTTTTCCGATTGGATTTTTTATTATTGATTCTAAAGGATGATGAAGAGGTGAAATAGAAATATTCTCTTGCATAAATTCTGGTAACTTATTGATATAATTTACATTATTTTTATAAATTTTAGATCTGAGTTTCATGCGAAGAGATTTTACCGTTTCTATTTTAGTCTTCATTCCTTTATGTCTCCTATTACCAGTTAGAATACTGTATCTCTTGGGAAGGGTTTGTAAATAAACCTTCATCAAATTTTACAGATATTTTAACACAGTATGACTTAATTTTGTTCACCTATTTAATAATTGTTAGAAACCCCTTAGCATTTCTAACAATAGCTACATAGTCATTTTGAAACGCTTTTCATCTTCAATGGAATTTTCCAAAGCAGAAAGATCAACCTGCGTTTTATATTTTCTAATAGTATTTTCAACCATATAATTCAGAGCTGCAGGCACTTCTCCATTCTTAATTTGCTCAAGAGTTAGGCTTGGATCAGCTTCTAATAATGGAGCGAATAAAAGCGAGGCGTCCAGATTAGAAAAAATCTCAATTATCTCGGAACCATCTACAATCGGTAATTTGACTTTGATGCCAAGTTCATCGGCATCAATAACATTGTAGGATAAAGGCGCGATTGCACTGGCGATTTCAATCCACCGACTTTTTTCATCAAGTGGAAAATTAATTAAATTGACTTGTTCTGAACGAATACTGTTATAGGCCTGAAATAGCTCGCACGCCTTTAGGTTATCTTTGATTTCTGATGAGCTATACCTAACCAAATCATCAAAGGCTATTACCTTTTTGACCTCTAGTTCCTGATAACTATGAACATAATCAGTAAATTGAGTAGATTGAATAAAGCTTTGAGCTAATTCATCGCTGAATAATGATGAAGGATAATTCTTGGCATTCACAAGGTCATTGACATGTAAAAAATCATTTTTATGTCGCTTAATTAGAGCGACGTTTTGCAAGGGTAAAGTTTCGAAGGGTACCAAAGATTCTAGTTGATATTCATAGTAAGAAAGACTCTCATCGTAAGCAACAGGCCAGTTTAGGAAGTTATCATGAACCGGTGTGGCAGTAATTATTGTTAGTAATGGATACTTTGTGGCTAAAGAGGAATCAAGCCCAAACCCTGCTGCAATGTATGGAGAACGTGTAAAGGAGTTTGCTTTATCCTTAGTATTTCCACCTTTAGAGAATCCCAAGACGTGTTTTCTAACCATATCATCTATATCGGATGGCTCTAGTTCAGCTAAATTAATTTTTTTAGCCATGAGATAACGCGCAAGGCCTGCTCGCATAGCAACAAGTCCTAGACCTGGGCGATCTTTAGATCCTAGATAATGTTCAACACAAACACCCCTATATAAATTCTTTTTGCTTTGAGTTTGAATAAGCTCAATGTTATTTTTTACGCAGAGCTTTCTAATCTTGCCAGTAGTAGATTCATCGTACATACATCCTTTAGTGGAAATTTCCAAATGGTTGCTTTTAAAGAATCTTGTAAATAATTTATCTTTCATAGGAATCCCCAAATTACAATTTTCCGAATACACCAGATCAATTTAATCTCATAGGATATATTTTCGAAACACCTTGAATTTATAGATTACATCATGAACCTTAATGTATTATTAAGTTAATTTTATAAACATTTTAAATGGATAGATCGGAGCCAGATTTGAATGAAGTGTGCTTTTAAAGTATAATGTGGAATTTAATTAACCTGTAAATTTTATTTCATTTGAGCTTTTCATAAGAACTTAAATTTAATCAATAATTTTTGAATTAATCTAAAAGACAATTAAAGAGACCTTTGGCAAGGGATAAATTAAGGACGACAAGATATGCAATCTAAAATAGATCGAAGATCTGGATTGAAAAAGCCTTTTCGCAATTATTACGCAGATTACAAAACTTTCCCGCAATCCTATGCTGCAGTTGAGCAAAAAATAGATCAATTTTCTTTAAATGCTCATTTAACTTCCAAAGAAAATCCTGCTTGGTTGCAGCACTTTATCAATCTTTCTGCGATATGGAGGACATTTTTTGGCAAAAGTTGGCAAGAACTATTAATCCACCATAATTACCAAATCAAACTTGGGGAAAAGAAAAGAGAAGAATTTGCAAGAAATTTTGATTGGAATTGTACGATAGAACAAGAATTAGATTTTTTATTGCCTGACTTATATTCAATCCCTCAAACTGTTTGGCAAAAATTTATAATTAATCTTGATTCAGAAATTGTAGCGGCCCTAAACCTGAAGAAACATCGTCATTTATGGGAAGCCTATAATTATGTGCAAACTAAAATCAATCCTATTGAGAAACTTAAAATTGCAGAACTAATTGGCAATCATCATTTTCTTTTATCAATTTTAAAAATGGATAATACAGATTTGCTCAGCATACTAAGCAAAAATCGTCGCTTTACACCTAATGAATTATTTACAATAAAAACTAATCTTGAAAAATTGAAAATAAAACTCAATTCAGGAATTTTGGATTATGAACTAATACAAACCATTCACCCCAGTTTCAATCCTAAATTTCTCCATAAGGTTAGCCATTGTGTCAAATTCTCTGAAGTTATAAGTTTAGCCGATATGATTCTTCATTATTCCAGCTCAGCTCCGAAATATATCTTATCTCCATTTATTTTCTCACCCGTCATAAATTCCGATTTAACAATTAAAGCGACTAACTGGTTGTTTGACTCAAAAAAAGAACCTAAGCAGTTTGCCAAAAACGTAGCTTTATCAAAGAAATTGAATGACTACCCTGGTCTTTTTTTCGGTTCTCGAAAGAAATTTGACCAATACGCTATTGATTCTTTGACATCCACTAAACTCTCGGATTATAAAAATTATATAAATAGCTTATTTAAAGATTTAGTACTCCCTCAAATAATCCATCAATGTAGCGGCAAACAAATAAACCTCGAAAAATGCATAAAAAGAGTTCAATTTGGATTTGAAAAAATGATTACAGAGTCGCTATCAATCGATCAAATGGAGAAGCTAAGTAAAAGATGGCATAGAAATTTTTCTAACATTGAGCCGATTAAACCTGTTAAAGACAAATGCTGGGAACCAATAATTAATCAACAAATAATCAATGACATTACCATCAACGCAATTACCAGTCCCGAATGTTTAAGAGAACACGGCAAAGAAATGTTACATTGTGTAGGGGCCTATGATGATAACTGTTTAAAAAATGAAACCAACATTTTACAATTTGTTGATAATAACAATCTAAAATCAACACTTGAATTAGGTTATTTGCCGCACAATCAGGTAACTCTCATCCAACATGAAGGTTACAAAAAATCCGAGCCACCAAAAAATCATATCCAAACAGCAAAACTCCTGATAAAAAACATTAATAACGGTAAGATAACTCTCAATGCAAAACGACTTATTGAAGAACCAAAATCAAGTGTTTTCTTAAATTTTGATTACAATGATCTAGATATGCGAGAGCGGATTTATCAAGCCTACAAAATAAATAAAATTTTACCTGCAAAATTAATCGCTTTGAATCATCAAGAACTAATGAACAAAACGAGCTTAGTTGATTTAATTGAAGAAAATATTGACATACTTTCTAATAATTCCGGGAAAATTTATCTAATTCGACAGCATGAATATGAAATTAAGTGTTAGTCTAAATGACCGATCTTACATTTCAAAAATAATATCGAGTGACTGAGGATTTAACGAGCTTTAATTTTAAAAAAGTTAAATCTTTGGTAAAGAATAAGATTACTGTCTCAATAGTTTTGCAATATAGTGGTAACCATTTTTACTGGTCAGATTAAAAATTCTGGATTAAGTCTTATTTAAACTTTTACCAACAATTCTGAAATATATAATTGGTGCCCAGGGCCGGAATCGAACCGGCATGGTGTTACCACCGAGGGATTTTAAGTCCCTTGCGTCTACCTGTTTCGCCACCTGGGCATAAATTTGGAGGCTGAGGCCGGAATCGAACCGGCGTACACGGCTTTGCAGGCCGCTGCATAACCACTCTGCCACACAGCCAAAGACCATTGTGTTGATATCCCTACCAGAGCTTAAAAACAAAAAATCAATCTCTGTGAAAAAAAAAGCGACTTGTCGTCGCTTTAATTTGGAGCGGGAAACGAGACTCGAACTCGCGACCCCAACCTTGGCAAGGTTGTGCTCTACCAACTGAGCTATTCCCGCGTCTCTACGGGAGGGAATTCTACCTAAATTTGAGATAGAGTCAATGAATTAAGTTACATTTTTTAAGGGACCATGTCCTTTTTTCATAAGTTGCGGCCATGCAATGCTAATATATATAACCATTGACCAAATAGTCAAAATAGCTGCCACATAAAGCATGATAAATCCAAAAATACCCCACCATGAATCTGCTGGTCTGAAAGCGATTAGTAGAAAGAGAGCAATCATTTGTAAAGTCGTTTTAATTTTTCCGATATAACTAACCGTCACGCTAGCTCGGCTACCAATTTCAGCCATCCATTCTCTAAGGGCTGATATTACAATTTCACGCCCAACAATAACGATCGCTGGTATAGTAATATATTCAACCTCTTTTGCGCCTACCAGAAGAAGCAAACTACAGGCAACCAGTAATTTATCTGCGACCGGATCAAGAAAGGCGCCGAAAGGAGACATCTGCTCGAGTCTTCGAGCCAAATAACCATCTAGCCAATCGGTAAAACTCGCCAAGGCAAATATTGCGGCAGCAAGACCATGGGCCCAGGGGAGTGGTAAATAAAAAACCAGAATGAAGACGGGTATCAATACGATACGCATTAAAGTTAACAAATTGGGCAAACTAGTAAAATTGCTCACTGGAGCCACCTCTTTTCTAAGGCAATTGTAAATATTCTGCGAGCTGCTTGTAGTCATCGAAAACCTCTATAGCTCCAGCAGCACGAAGTGCAGCTTCCTGTTGATGATAAAAGTCAAAACCAATCGCATCAACGCCAATGCTTTTTGCCATTTCAATATCACTAACAGAATCACCGACCATTAAGGTTTCTTCCGTGGTGGTATTAAATAAAGACATAAGCTCTTCAAGCATTTGCGGACAGGGTTTGGCAGGCGTTTGTCCAGCAGAACGAGTGACTTTGAAATATTTATCCAAGCCGCTTACATGAATAACTCTTTGCAAGGATTGTTGTCCTTTGTTGCTAGCTATTGCCAAATGGATGCCTGACTTATCTAGTAGTTCGGCAATTTCCTTGGCTCCCGGGATTAAATAAACTTCAGCAGTTTTAGAAGCAAGCGCGTGATGAACTGCAAGTAAGAGCTGTTCATGCTGCAGCTCATTTAAATTGGGAAAGGTTTTTCTAACAGCCAAAACCAATCCTAATTCTACCGATTGGCGAGCCAATTGTTCGTCAAGCTCACCAAACTGTAATCGTCTTGCTTCGGTTGCTACTGTATTTAATATTTGACCCAGTGTGTCACCTAAAGTACCTTCCCAATCAAACACAACCAAGCGATATGGCCTACCCATAAGTCAACAAGCTCCTCGCAAAAGGATCTGACCATAATTGTTTATTAAGGCTCAGTCCTTAATCTTTTAAGTGTCTCAGCAAATTTCTCATCTAAATTTGCTTCAAACCGATAATTTTCACCGCTCAGGTTAAATTGAATTGCTCTGGCATGCAAATAAAGTCGCAATTTAATTCCTTCCAAACCATCAAGTTCCATGGGTTTTCCATATTTTTCATCCCCAACAAGAGCATGCCCCAGATAAGCGCTATGAACTCTAATCTGATGAGTTCTTCCTGTTTTAGGAGAAGCTTCTATCCAACATGCCTGTTTAAAATTTTCTAATAATTTAAAACGAGTAAACGAAGACTTCCCTTCTTTATTGACAACGACTATTCGTTCACCCGATTTTAAGATATTTTTTTCAAGCGGGACATCTACCGAAACCTCTTTTTTACCTTCCCAGGGATTTTTAGCTACGGCCCAATAGGTTTTAGTCACTTCGCGAGCCTCTAATAGGGCTTGAATAGAACGTAACATGGAACGCTTTTTGGCTAACAAAAGGCAACCTGAGGTTTCTTTATCTAAACGATGTACTAATTCAAGGTAGGGTAAATCATCACGAGTTTTGCGCAAGGCTTCTATAACGCCCAAGCTCAAACCAGAGCCGCCATGTACCGCTATTCCAGCTGGTTTATTGATGACTAACAAACTTTTATCTTCGAAAATAATGGATTCACGCAAGCATTTATCAAATTTATCACTAACATGAATTTCTTTATCAACGGAGGTACGTGTAGGTGGTATTCGAACAAGATCACCTTCGGCTAAACGTGAAGCTGCCTGAGCTCTTTTTTTATTAATACGGACCTCGCCAGATCGAATTATTCGGTAAATATAACTTTTGGGGACTCCTTTTAGAGTTCTAATTAAATAGTTATCCAAACGCTGGCCTTCTTCCTCTGCATTAACTTCTGTATAACGTACATCACTCATTGTGCCAATACCTATTTGCTGTAACTGTTTTTTTTTGTTACTATTAAAAGACGTGTGAAATGAATTCACACGACAGAATTATAACGCATAAACAAAAAAAAAGTTTATAGGTTGAGAAAAATCGGCCGTTTATTATTGGGGTTCTGTGTTCATTCGCTAGAATGGCCTAAAAAGAAAGATTTTCAAACGTTGTCGAATTGATTTCACAATGAATGAAAATTAACTTTAGATCATTAGGAATGTTAATTTTGTCCATTAAAAATTAACACTATTCTCTGTTTGAAAGCAAACCAAACGCGCTTCCCTTAAGTTAAGATATAAGGAAGCAACCAAGTACAAGAGCAAAATTGAAAATAAACTCATCAGATACCCACGCATGTCAGACATGCTTAACATCAATCACCACTCATTTTGCAGTTACCAGGCAAGGGAAGTTCTTGCAAAAAAAAACTACTCAAACCTGTTTTTCTGAAAATCAGTCACTATCGATGTTTTATACTCAGTATGCGCCTCAATATTTGCAGGTACCATGCGTGCGGTCTGTCCCTACAGTCTTGGTTGATACTTAAAGTGAATATTTTGTGTTTTTTAGGGATTGCTGCTAGTACATTAGGTTTTAGGTCTACAGGTAAAACTGGCGGGAGTAGCTAAAAAGAGATTACTTATCCTGTCAAATCTTCAGGCTTCTTAAAATACTGAAGCTAAAGCCAGCTTAGGCAATGACAGGTTAAATTGATCTTAAACATTAAATGGATAGCCTTACACTATCTTGCTTGAGTGCGTTGCGCCCTTTTATGGGGTAAATGATGGAAAAAATGTTAATAAATGCAACACAAACTGAAGAAGTTCGAGTTGCACTGGTAAAAGATAATAATTTATATGATTTGGACATTGAATGTCCTTCTGAAGCGAAAAAAAAGGGAAACATCTACAAAGCCGTGGTTACACGCCGTGAGCCAAGTCTTGATGCGGTTTTTGTGGAATATGGTTCTAAACGCCAGGGCTTTCTTCCTCTTAAAGAAATTGCTCCTGAATATTTAAGCAGGCACCCTGATGATTTTGGCGATGAAAAGCCACCTATTACTTCTTTGATTCGTGAAGGCCAGGAATTACTAATTCAGGTCGATAAAGAAGAACGAGGCAACAAAGGTGCTGCCCTTACTACTTATATTACTTTAGCCGGCTGCTATCTGGTTTTGATGCCAAATAATCCCAATTCAGGTGGAATTTCGCGTCGAATTGAAGGCGATGACCGCGATGAACTAAGAGGCACTCTAAACGCTCTGCAACTGCCAGATGAAATGGGGCTTATTATCCGTACCGCCGGCGTTGGTAAAAGCCATGAAGAATTGCAAAGCGATCTTGATATGCTCTGCAATCAATGGCAAGCCATCCGTCAAGCTTATAATACCCAACTGGCTTCCTGTCTGATTCATCAGGAAGGTGATGTAATTATCCGCTCCATTCGGGATAATTTACGTAAATCCATTGATGAAATCATTATTGATGATCAGGTTTCCTACGTTAAAGCCAAGCAATATATTGAGCAGGTTAAACCAGATTTTTTACCAAATCTTAAGCTATATAACAATACAATTCCTTTATTCAATTTCTACCAAATAGAAAGCCAAATAGAAACGGCATACCAGCGCGAAGTGTTACTACCTTCGGGCGGCGCACTCGTGATAGACCGAACTGAAGCCTTGATTTCAATCGATATCAACTCAGCGAAAGCAACATCAGGTGCCGATATTGAGACAACTGCTCTAAATACTAATCTTGAAGCAGCAGATGAGATTGCGAGACAACTACGGTTACGTGACCTGGGTGGATTGGTCGTTATTGATTTTATCGATATGAGCTCCAGCAAAAATCAACGTGATGTTGAAAATCGCTTGAAAGAGGCACTTAAAGCAGACCGCGCCCGTATTCAGGTTGGTCGTATATCTCGTTTTGGCTTACTTGAAATGTCTCGCCAACGTTTACGCCTTTCTTTGGGAGAATCTGCTCAGGAAGTTTGCCCACGTTGCGAAGGTCGCGGCACGGTACGCAACATTCAATCACATGGTTTATCTATCACACGTCTAATTGAAGAAGAAGCCTTAAAGGAAAAAACAGCGGAAGTTCAGGTGCAATTACCAGTGGAGTTAGCAACCTTTATAATGAATGAAAAAAGAGAATTCATTCTTAATATTGAAAAACGTCATAACGTTCATGTACTTATTATTGCCAATCCTTATATGCACACGCCTCAATACAGCATTACTCGTCTAAAAGAGGATAATGTCGGCAAATCCAAAAAGCCAAGTTATTCTCTAATTCAGCAACCTGAATTAACCATTATCCGCGGACAAGATACTGCTAAATTTGATGAGCCAGCAGTAAAAGGGTTTTCCGGGCAGATATCTGCAAAAATTCAAAATGGATTCATTAAGCGTTTGTGGTCTAGCCTATTTGGAAGTTCTTCGGACTCGATTGCTTCAGACGGTACAACAACTGGCAGTCAGGATAAATCCAGTCGTGAAAACGTACAACAAGCCAGACAGTCATCCACTCAAACATCCGGTGAAAAACGGCAACCCGGCCAGCAAAATAGACGAAGACGTCCTTCTGGTACTGGTAACCAGCAACAACGTACCAATACCAATCCCAATAACCCCCAACGTAGAAGAGGCCAACCTGGTCAAAGGGCTGTTACTCCAGGTAAAACCGAAGTTGGAAATATCGTTAAAAAGAAAGAACCAGTTAATAAAGAATCATCTGAAAGGTAAATTACCTAATATAGGGCTTCAAAAGAAGCCCTATATTATTGAAAATCAGTCACCTGAATCAAGAAAATTGATGAAAATTAGATCTTTCACAAAACTGATACCTTTAATTTTTTTAACCCTTTTATTTCTATTATTTATTTATCTGGACCTAGGACGTTTTTTAAGTTTAATTCATCTTCAGGAAAAGCGAGCAATTTTAAATGTCTGGATTAAAAATCATTATTTTTTGGCCCCTTTGGTTTTTAATGGGATCTGCATTCTAATCTTCTCTGTTGCAATCCCAGCCGCTCTGATTCTAGCAATTGCAGCCGGATTCTTATTTGGATTTCCTCTTGGGGCTATCTATGTGATATTTAATAAAACATTTGGCACCAGCCTGCTTTTTTTGGCGGTTAAAATGGCTCTCGCCGACCGGCTAAATCTCAAAACTAATAAATGGACTTTTAAATTGCAGAGAGGTTTCCAAAAAAATCCTTTTCTTTATCTGTTAACACTTAGACTAATACCTGTTTTTCCTTTTTTTATAATCAATATTGTTGCTGGATCCTTAAAAGTTAATACCAGAACATTTATTTATGCCACTGTGCTAGGCGGAATTCCCTGTAGTTTAATTTATACATTTATAGGTAACCGCTTGGGGCGAATTGTTGATAGTAATCAGAATTCAGATTTGAATTTAATTTTAAGTCCTGGTTTTATATTTACTCTGGTAATTTTAATCTGCCTTTGTTTATTGCCCTTTTTTATCAAGATAGGTAGAACAGATCGCCTAAGATTATCAAAACTTATTAGGGCTTATTCTACTAGCAAGATGCGCCTTCGATGATTCTAAATCCGGCGTATAATATTGGGTATTATATTCAACGACCTTCAACATATAACCATTAGGAGAATTTTCAATTTTAACCTTGGCTTTAATTCGACAGATCGGTACTACATTCCCTGTAGTTAACCCCTGAACTTCTTTACTATTGCGTGCCATCACCCCATCTATTTCATCCGCATCCATATGAAGTAGGGAACTACCATCAGCAGCGATTGCAAAATATTTTTCCGGATTAGCTGAAGCGCAAGTAAATATTCTCATATCAATATCTGCTAAATAACCAGTCTCATATTTAGGAAGTTCTTCGCTATACCAATCGATTTGACCTTTGTTCAAGCCTGGATCCAAATTGCGGACGCCCGTATCTGTGAAAATAGTAGTGTTCCTGAATTCTTCAAGCAAAATTGCCTCAAGATATTGACCTCCATAATTTAAAATCTGGTAGGCTCTCGATGAGGGGTTAGTTGGTGAGTCTCTAGTTAAAGTTTGAATGGCATCTAAAATTTTTTGATCCTTACTATTATCAGCATCCTCCGGTTCAATAGCCTTACCATTAATAGTTACCCCACCTCTTGCCATATCTTTCACAACGGTATCATTATGCTTTGGATTGGGCATTGATGTTGTAGTTTCCAAATCATAAAAAGGCTGAGATTCCTGAAGTTGGGAAGTATCATAACTGACCTCAGAAATTGGAATTTCTCCTTGTGAATGGAAATATGCCTGCTCATAGTGTTGTAAAAGAGTGCTGTGATTCTTAACCAGAAAGTTGTAAAAAGGACTTTTTATATCAGTACATACACCCGTCTCTTCCGTTTTGGTTGGTAGATCATATGAGCTTAGTGTGCTAAATTTGTTCTTTTTAAGACTTTCGCCGAGTGAAATTTGCTCAGGTTTTTTTTTCATATTTACTGTAACATTTTCCAAAGTGTTTATAGCTAAAACCAAATCGTTAATACCCATAGATCGATTTAAGCCTAAACTCTTGAATAGTTTATTAAGCGCATTGAATTCATCCGTATCACCAAAAAGTTTCCGCCTTTTTTTAGCTGAATTATCTAAGCGGTGCTCCCATTCTTCAATTAGTTTGTCAATTGCTAGACTAGTCATATTTGTTCACAAAAATTGTCCATTAGGTTTATTTTATGTTATAAACCATAGGTTCGTATAAACATTGTGAAGAAATTTTGGATTTATTTTTAATGGAGCCACAAAATGACATTATTTTTCAATAACTTATCTCCTGAAACAAAAAATAAGGAAAGTTTTCACTATTTTTTTGTCCCTCTAGCTGAGCAGTTAAAAGAAAGCGATTATGAAAAAGAGCAAAGCTATCGATTTGCAAGACAAACTAGAGTAAGACGCAAATTTTACACCTCAACCGATTTATTAGAGCAATCTGAAAAAGGTCGATTAGCTAACCTGTCCTGTTATAAGGTTGCACTGACAGAGTCTGAAAAACAGCAATTAGAGGCTTCTAATGTTGATGGACTTTTTACTGGCTTTTTGAGTTTTAAGCCTAGTGATATTTTAAGTCTGATTTCTTTCAAAAATGGAAATCTACAGGAGCACGGTAATCCTTTCTATCAAGCAGTTGAAGACTTTTCTAAAGTAACCTCCTGTGCCTAAGACGTAAATCGCTTTTTTTCCCTAAACCTTCATCTATATTACCAACAGATATTAAGTATAGGTGGGGGTAAATCCTAATTAAACAAAGAACACTCACTTTCTTAATCTCTTTTAATAAGTTTCCAGTTTCTTCTTTTTTGCAAATACAACTATTTCAACCTCAACTTCAAAGCAACAAATAATTTAAAATTCTTAATTATAGTTTTCTGGGTAATAGCAAGATAGCGGCCGAACAGTTGAGCAGGCCGTTTTTTATGAACTCATAAATTTTAGTAAATCTGAGAAAGAAGGTGATGAGCATTTATGGCGATAATTGAGTACTTTGATTTGTGGAATTTCTTGAATTATCCAAAGTTTTGAAAAGTCCCAAATTTACTAATGATTCTTTGTTACTCTTAAATCCTGAATCAAAGGATTCCATACGTTTTAGAACTGATTCAAACAGGCAGGTTGTTTTAAATTCAATTATCAAAACTTTTACAACTGCTTTTAGACTAGGTTCTCTTGCTGCTTTTAAATAAAAATTGATAGCATCATGGGTTCTTTTTTCCCAATAGTCGTCAAAAAATTGGCAATTTTCGCTTAAAGCAGGTTGAGTTTTAATCTGGTTTGCCAGTAAAAGGCCACAGGTAAGATCTGCTAGTGGGTTATTTTGCTGCTCAAGCTTTTCAATCCAGCGAATAAGCCGATAATCATCAATGTTTACCGAAAATTTAATTTCATCAAAAGCCAAGAGTCCATTTCCAGAATTAAAATATATAGCCCTATAAACTTTATCTATTAATCTTTTTAAAAACCATTTGGTCCCCTCTATAAATTTATCATCCAAAATGATGGTTTCAACGCCCCATTTGATGGTCATATCAAAAATTGCATTTAGTTGTTCTTGGTTAAATTTATTACCGCGAAGATCATAGGTCTTTATTGAAAGAGGCACGCATGAAAAAATGCGTTTTAACTCATTTGGAGTTTTATAGTGTAAGTCATTGTATCGTAAGATTAGCGTTTCGACCGACGGTGAAATAACTGCAAAAGGAATGGCTAAATCG
Source organism: Tatlockia sp. (assembly GCA_013697955.1). Classification (GTDB taxonomy): domain Bacteria; phylum Pseudomonadota; class Gammaproteobacteria; order Legionellales; family Legionellaceae; genus Tatlockia. The sequence continues at coordinate 217,705 of JACCVV010000012.1, forward strand.
AAAAGAAAAACCTGCTCGAGTCTGTTGTGACTTAAATCTAAGGTTTTTAAATTCTTGTTAGAAAGAGCTAAAAAAATAATTTCCAAGTCTTCTCCGCTAAAAACACCTAAAGATAGACAGGATAAATCGAGCGTTTCTACAGTGGCTGGGATAGCCATAAAAATTTGAGCAAGTTCTAAAGCAGTTTTTTTACAAAAGCCATGGTTATAGGATAAATCGAGTATCTTGACTGTTGAAGGTATAGACTTGAACGCTTTTACTAACTCTTCAACCGTTTTAAAGCCTAATTCATTGTTTTTTAAACTCAGATTTTTAACTGAAGGAGGTAAGGCTGCGAGCACCTCAGCCAGCTCTTCACCAGATAAATTCCATAAGTTAAAACACAAGTCTAGATTTTGAACTTTTAACAGTTTTAAAATTCTAGCAAGTCCTGCCCCTTTTAGATTGCCAAGTTTGTTCAAGCCAAGCCCGAGAGTCATTAAATTTGGCGGTAAAGAAGAAAAAAACAGAGCCAACTCTGTTTCGGTTTTTTGCGAGCCCAGCTCATTGTCGGCTAATTCCAGGTAATTAAGATCATCAGGGAGTGCCTTATTTAGTTTAATAAGCTCATCTATATTTACGCTACCTAATTTGTTTTTCTTTAAAATAAGCGTTGTCGCCAATCGAGAGAGGACAATAAAAACATCGGCTAAATTTGCGCAACGTTCGAGGTTATTTTGGCTTAGGTCGTAACTAACTAATTGGGTGGAAAGAATTTTAAAAAGGTCTTTCAAATTATGGGCTTCTATTTCACCAAGATTATTATTGCTGATATCAAGAGATATTTCGGTGGTGGGTATAACTTCAAAAGCTTCTTTTATTTTCTTTAAATTTAGCTCGGAAAGATTTTCGATTTTATAGGTCATAGAAAATTAAAATTTTAAAGGATTCATAATTATACATAGTGCGCTTCAAATATCTAATTGAAACTTTATTGTTATTCATTTTCCTTTAAACCTGTTGCGATTGGAGTCACAGAAATATTAGTGTTAACACCACAATCATCAAGCAGTTTTAGTAAATTATTCCCTCTGCGTGTTAAGCGTTTTACACAATAGGTGTCTAAATAAGACTGAAGAACATAGTAATAATTAGGCAGAGTAAGAATCGTTAAAATTTTTTCGGCACGTTCAATGTGGTCTGCGTTTTCATAATTACAGGATTGAAAAAGCACGGCCCCAAGCATTGCAGCAAAACTTGCCTGTCGGCTTGTATTTGCAAGGTAAAAACGATGTATACACTCATCCAAAGCACGATCTTTATCCCATTCCACCCAAGCATCATAAAGTTGCATGGCTATATCTGAATTAAACTCCTCTGTCGAGATATGACTAAGTTGTTGAAGAGCATAAGCAACAGGAACTATCGCTTGGATATTTGCCCAGGAACAATTCCCCGTTATCTGTGGTTTAACGGGCATTTGTAGCACATGTTCTAGACCCAGTTGCGTGTTAATCGTTTTATGAAAGTATCGGCGTGGTTGTTTTTTATAAAGAAAGTGCTGGAGAAACTGTGCATTAATGAATTCTGGACGGGTAATGCGATAGATATTGACTGAACCTTCAGTTAAGCTATTTTCGCCGCGATCAATTTTAGCCCACCAATTTTTGTACCGCACAAAGCCGAGTGCATGGCCTCTACTTGCAGCTGGCAAAATTAACATCTCATTTTTCATTAAAGCAGCAATTTGTTTACGATTCTGATCGGTTAATTGCATATTGCTTTGCAGTTTGAGTAATTCGGCTGCAACAGTAAAAGCATCCATTACTGTATGTAGGAAAGGAAAATGCTCACGTAAATTGCGAGTGGAATAGCTGGAAATAAAGCGGCGAATGGAATCTTTTACAACGGCAACTGTAAATTCCAGAATAAAACCTTCAAAATCGAGTTCAACGAATTCACCTTTACCATTAATAATATCGCTGTACCCTTTTAACTCAAAACGGTGTCCAATTAATTTTCCATTGATAAAATCAAGGGCAAAATCAAGCTTTGCTCCATATTGGTAGAGTAGATGTTTTAAATTGTCTTGACCTCTTAGGACAGGATAAACAAGCACTGATAAACCTGTTCGCGTGAAAGCGTTCGGATCTGCCCCATGTTCTAAAAATAAACGACTTAATTCGAGATCATCATTATCAGCTGCCCAATGTAAGGGAGTTCGCATGGTTACATCTGGTTTATTGACATTGGCGCCGCGCATTAATAATTGCTTGGCAATTTCAGGCTGCCTTGTAATTGCAGATTCAATTAAAGGCGTAAAACCATAATCATCAATATCGTCTAATGATTCTCCTTGACGAAGATAATGCTCGAAATCAGGCATGCGGCAACTAATTATATCATCGGCGATAGTCATTTAAATTCCTAGCGATGAGGTTCTGGTGCGGTACCCATTTTTGGCATAAGGCCAAGGCGCATTTTGAGCTCTAAATCCTGCTCGCGCTTGGCGTTATCATATTCTGTTCGAGCAGCGGAATTTAGAGCAGGCTCTGGATTTTCATTGGGATCAATTCCATCATTCCGCTGGCTATCAAGCCAAGGATGCTGTTTGATATCGTTTTGTAACTCGCCTTCCGGGCCTGCCGACACACGAGGTTCCTGATGTTCAACCACATTAACTCTGGCTAACTGTCTATGTCCTTGTTGCTCTTTTTCGCGCCGTTCCCTTTCCATTAGAAAAGTTTCATCTACCAAATAAGACCCACCCGAAATACCTTTTGGTGTGCGGGTGGATGAACCTTTATGTCTACCAATTTTAATTCTCATAGTATCAAGTATAAATTATAAATACTCACGCTGCAGGATTTCAGCAATTTGAATTGCATTTGTTGCCGCCCCTTTGCGTATATTATCGGCAACTACCCACAAATTTAAACCATTTGGATGAGAAATGTCTGCTCGAATGCGTCCAACAAAGACTTCATCACGTCCAACTGCATGGGTCATTGGTGTTGGATACTGTGATTTTGCTGGATTATCCACAAGTTTAATCCCAGGTGCTTTAGCTAAGAGTTTAGTGGCCTCAGCGGCAGTTAGAGGAGCCTTTAATTCAAGGTGAATTGCCTCTGAATGACCATAAAGAACGGGAACACGCACTGTTGTCGGATTGACCAATATAGTGTCGTCTTCCATAATTTTCTGGGTTTCCAAGACCATTTTCATTTCTTCGCGGGTATAGCCATTTTCTTGAAATTCATCAATATGAGGTAACACGTTAAAGGCAATCTGATGTGGATAAATGGAAGGTTTTGGCAGCCGACCATTTAGTAATTCCCCAGTTTGGGCGATTAATTCTGAAATAGCCTTCTTTCCTGTTCCTGATACTGCCTGGTAAGTAGCGACATTGATACGGCTAATACCAACCGCGTCATGGAGGGGCTTTAATGCAACTACCATTTGAATGGTGGAGCAGTTGGGGTTAGCAATGATATTGCGATTCTTGTACTCTGCAATGCGCTTGGGATTAACCTCCGGAACTACAAGAGGTATATCCTTCTCCATGCGAAAACAAGAGGTATTATCTACAACAATACAGCCAGCTTTGGCAGCTATTGGGGCAAATTCTTTGGAAACAGCACCACCGGCAGAAAATAAGGCAATATCGACCTTAGAAAAATCAAAGGAAGCTAAATCCAGTACTTCAATTTGTTTATTATTGAAAAAAACCGTTTTACCTACTGATCGGCTTGATGCCAAAGGATAAATCTTATCGACAGGAAAATCCCGCTCTTGCAATACAGCAAGCAATGCTTCACCAACAGCACCGGTTGCGCCTACAATGGCAATATTGAGTCGTCTATTCATTCCTACCTCATATTTGAGAAAAAATTTTAAATTTAAATCTATTTATTTTGCGCTTTGTCACGCAAATAATGATCCATTAAAACTAAAGCCATCATTGCTTCAGCGATTGGCACAGCTCGAAAACCAACACAGGGATCATGGCGGCCTTTGGTAATGATCATAGTCTCTTCTCCCTTTGTATTTATCGTCTTACCTGGTTTTACAATGCTTGAAGTGGGTTTTAACGCGATGCTAACCACTAATGGCTGTCCAGTCGAAATTCCGCCCAATATTCCACCTGAATTATTGCTAAGGAAGCCATCTTTATTCATTTCATCGCGATGCTCACTGCCCTGCTGACTAATTGAGGCAAAGCCGGCGCCAATTTCGACCCCCTTAACCGCATTAATTGACATCATTGCAGAGGCAAGAGTGGCATCCAGTTTATCAAAAACAGGGTCACCCAGACCAATTGGAACACCCTGAGCACATACAGTGACCCGAGCTCCAACAGAATCCCCCTGGCGTCTTAAATTATCAATATAATCAGCTAAAATTGGAACCTGCTCTTTATTTGGGCAAAAAAAATGATTGTTAATAATTTCATTTTCGTCGATAAAATCTAAAGTAACCGAACCCATTTGCTGCAAATATCCAACAATTTTTATCCCGACAACGCGTTCCAGGTAAAGACGAGCGATAGCTCCTGCAGCTACTCTAGCTGCTGTTTCGCGCGCTGACGATCGTCCCCCACCTCGATAATCGCGATGACCGTATTTATGATGATAGGTAAAATCGGCATGCCCGGGGCGAAAAAGATCTTTAATGGCTTCATAATCGCTTGAACGTTGATCGTCATTTCGAATCAATAAGGCAATTGGTGTACCAGTCGTTAAGCCTTCAAAGACACCTGAAAGAATCTCAACCTTGTCATCTTCACGTCGCTGAGTGGTGTATTTGGATTGGCCTGGTTTTCGCTTGTCTAGAAAAGGCTGAATGTCTTCAGCACTAAGAGCTAACCCTGGGGGGCAGCCATCAACAATACAACCTAATGCGGGTCCGTGGCTTTCACCGAAGGTTGTCAGAGTAAAGAGTTTACCAAATGTGTTGCCACTCATTTATTTACCTTTTGGCATAAAATGTTCTTGCAATTGTTGACGTGTTAATAAAAACACACCCTCGCCGCCATGTTCAAAATCTAGCCATAAGAAAGGAACCTGTGGATAAGCTTGCGTAAGCGCCTCTTCACCCGATCCAACTTCTACAACTAATACCCCGTGTTCACTTAAATAATCATGGGCGTTTGCCAGAATTTTTTCAACAATTGCTAATCCATTATTATCAGTTTCTAATGCAAGTTGAGGCTCATGGAGATATTCCTTAGGCAATCCTTGCATTTCTTCGTGACCTACATAAGGTGGATTGGAGACAATTATATCGTATTGCACATGGGGTACATTCTGCCAACAATCCGATTCTATAATTGTCAAAACCGATTCCAAATCGTAATCTTGCTGATTTATTGCTGCTACATCCAAGGCATCGGTTGAAATATCTACTGCGTCAACCAAAGCATCCGGAAAAGCCAAACTGCAAGCAATAGCAATGCAACCACTCCCAGTGCATAGATCTAAAATACGCTCTACTTTATCTGCTTCAATCCAAGGAGAGAATTGTTGTTTGATCAATTCAGCAATCGGTGAACGGGGTATTAATACTCTTTCATCAACATAAAAGGAAAGATCACAAAAATAAGCTTCATTAATTAAATAAGGAACGGGCACCTTTTCAATAATACGACGGGAGAGGCGATTTGCAAGTAGCTCTTTTTCCTCTGAGGTTAACCGCGCCTGATAAAACATAGGATCACAGTCAAAAGGTAAAGAGAGAGTTCTCAATACTAAACTGTGGATATCATCAAAGGCATTATCAGTACCATGACCAAAATGTAAATTGGATTTAGCCGCCTCGCTTAGACCATAACGAATAAAATCAAGTATTGTTTCAAAACTAGTTGTTTTTAAAGCATAAGAATCAGTCATAAATGGCCTTTGGTTATTCTGCGCATATTTCTCGCAGATTGTACGCTATTTTGTAGAGTTTGTCCCTACAATTCAAGAACATGAGGATATCTGCTTTTTAGGGGTATAAATACGTTATAATTTAAATAACTCTTTCCCACTTAGATTTTTATGTCTGATGATTCGTTATCTGATGAGGACAAAACTCTTTTTCGCAATATGATGATAGGTGTAAAGCCCCTGTTGAAAAGCAAAAAAGTTGAATTGCCGAATCCCAAACCCGCGAATTCAATTCGCCGCAATAGGTCTTCAGCATCTAAAAATTCAGTAAGCTCGCCTTCTATATACTTATCAGACTATTACGCCGATTCAGTACAGGCAAATACCATTTTGTCGTATGCAAGCCAAAGCATCCCCAATAAGCGGATGCGCGAACTTAAAAATGGACTTATTCCCTGGCAATCACGCCTGGATTTACACGGTTTGAGGCCGGATGCAGCCAGGGAAGCACTTGTGAATTTTATCATGCAACAATCTAGCTTGGCGCATCGCTGTTTATTGATTATTCATGGGAAAGGGAGTCCAAATGGAGAAGCGCCTGTGCTAAAAAATTTGGTTAATCATTGGTTGACCCAGTTCCCACAAGTTTTAGCTTACCATAGTGCGCTTGCCCGAGATGGAGGTTCTGGAGCGCTATATGTTCTTTTAAAACGACAAAAAGAAGAAAAAAATTGAATTTATTGTTATAAAGCCTTAAGCTTTGCACAAATTTTTGAATAGTATCGTTATGAGTATAAATGCAATAATCCTTGGAATTTCTGGCCCTTCCGCTTCAGGAAAAAGTCTTCTGGCAAATACAATAGTTAATGAGCTTGGTTCCGATCAAGTCGTTGTTATCTCTGAAGACGCTTATTATAAAGATAACAGTCATTTATCGTTCTCCGAACGTGAAAAAATAAACTACGATCACCCTGAGGCTTTCGACCACGCCTTGCTCTGTGAGCATTTACGTGAACTACAACATGGAAGATCGGTTGAAATCCCCATTTATTCTCATTCAAAACATATTCGTCTACCGGAAACGCGTCAGGTTGGAAAACATGCGATTATAGTCCTTGAGGGGATCATGCTTTTTAATCACAAAACTTTACGTGATTTGATGGATATTCGAATTTTTATGTCGACACCTCTTGATATTTGTCTGACACGCCGCTTGAAACGTGATGTAGTGGAACGTCATCGATCCTTTGAATCAGTTGTCCATCAATATGAAACGACTGTCCGGCCCATGTATCTACAGTTTATTGAACCCTCAAGCCGTTATGCTGATATTATCGTCCCTCGTGGCGGTGAAAATCGAATCGCTATTGACATGATTCAAGCCAAAATGCGCGAACTACTTGCAACGCACCAAAACGATTAAGGAAAATACAATGGGATTTTTAAAAGGTAAAAAAGCACTAATAGTGGGTCTTGCCTCCAATCGTTCAATTGCCTATGGCATTGCTAAAGCCTTTCATGAACAAGGTGCTGAACTAGCCTTTACGTATCAAAATGAAAAATTGCAGAATCGTGTTGAAACCATGGCAGCAGATTTTAACTCAAATTTAACCTTTCCTTGTGATGTAGCCTCTGATATAGAGATTCAATCTTTATTTGAACAATTAGGCACTAGCTGGGACAACTTGGATATCCTTGTCCATTCAGTGGCCTTTGCTCCAGCGGATCAAATAAGCGGTGATTTTGTGGACAGCGTTAATCGTGATGGTTTTCATATGGCTCATGATATCAGCGCTTACAGTTTGGTTGCCCTTTCTAAAGCCGCTCTTCCCATGATGCTTGAAACAAATGGTGCCATCTTGACTCTGAGTTATTACGGGGCTGAAAAAGCAGTACCCAATTACAATGTAATGGGAATAGCAAAAGCAAGCCTGGAAGCATCTGTGCGCTATTTAGCCGCAAGTTTAGGACCACGCGGCTTAAGAGTAAATGCTATATCAGCTGGCCCAATCAGAACTTTAGCAGCTGCTGGAATTAAAGATTTCCGTAAAATGCAAGCTGCCTATGCAAATACAACTCCGCTAAGGCGCAATGTTAGTGCAGAAGAAGTGGGGAATACTGCAGCTTTTTTATGCTCTGATTTAGCTTCTGGGATTACTGCCGAGGTTGTACATGTGGATGCAGGTTATCACGCAGTGGCCATGTCTAATCTGGAATAATTACTCTAACCCAGTTTTAACTGTCGTTTAATCCTGGGTTTCTAGATAAATGAAATTTTTAGAGTAAGAACCATTGAATCCTTATAGTCTATAAAAATAAACTATATTTAATTTAAGCTTGCCTCCACTCTCAACTTCCGAAGTTCCCAACTATGAAACATATATCAATTCCGAATTAAATATCTTTCCTGTTGAAGAATGTCACGATGATTTCGGCGAAGCCTATTCAACTAAAGTTTTAGCAAAGAGACATTACAATTACCTTTTTTTTCGGAAACTTTCACTTTATCTAATTGATTGTTGGAAAAGAAATTCATACTTGATGTACTGGTGAAAAAAGTTAGACTCATTTCAATTCTCTCAGTCAGCGGTCGAATGTCGATACAATAATAATAAATTAGGTTAAACCCTTGGTTTTCATAGCCAATGCTCACTTGGCATTTAAAAACCCACTTGTGTAATTTTCCTGCTATTTCTGAAATTAAAAATCCTATGATCTATTCTCAACAATAATTGTTTTTACGTCTCTGTAGAAGCGGGTACGTTTCAATTAAAATCCTTGGTATTTCATATTTAATGTTTACTTTTAAGCTCTCTGAAAGAAGCATCCAGCCTTTAAGTTCAACGTTAACTGCTTGCAAACTGCTTTAGAAATTGTTTTGATTAAAATGCGCTGAAATAATCTGGCAAGCGAGCTTAATGATTTTCCCTTTCCTCCCATTTCAATTCGAACACTTGGTATTAATAAATCTTCAGAAATTTATTAGATTTTAATGCAGATTTGAGATTAATAATGGCATGTTTACCTTAATTTCAACCTGCCGTATAGGTAGGCTTTTAAAAAGCAAGAATTTTCATTTTCAAGTTCACAAACGAGTTTAAAACCTAAGTTCATCATTAATTTTTATGTGCATCAGAATGTTGATAGGGCATAATTTCTTTGCTGATATTTATTTTTTTTTTTGCAAAAATAGGATTTTAAGGTGGCATCACGAAGAGTTATCTCTATGATTAAAATGCTTGCCAATCTGGGAAGTAAGCTTAATAAAATAAAATACTTTCAGATGGTTGCATACCAATAATTAGCCCTTTTAGAGCTCAATTTCAGTTTGATTTTTAACTGTGTAAAAATGTCATTTAGTAGATTATTTTATATATAAATTAATATATTGAATTTGAATTTATCAGAGTTATTTGCTTAGCAAAGAGGAATGATAATTATTGGCTGATAGAACCTAAGTTATTTATGTTCCCTTAAAATCTGGGATGCTAAACAACCTCCTGTGAATGAAGTCAATTATCTAGAATACATTAGTTGAGTCGAATGTAGGAAAATAGGTAAAATTCCCCACCCACAAAACGTAGACATCCTTTGTGATCAATTTTAATTGTTATCTAATTTGCGAGTGATTAAATAATAAAACACATTATTTGTTTATCGAGTTTTTATGTCTTTTCTGAAGAAAATTTCATCTCTTGTAATCTTTTACTTTAAATTGGAAACTTAGCAGGCTGCTCTACTTTTAGATGCAGCCTTTTAATAATAAAAGATCTAACCCAATTTACTTAATGCTTTTCAATCTTAGCTATTGAGATAAGGTTGTTAATATATAAATCATAATCCATTAGCCCATAACTAGATTCAATTTGTTGTTCCAGACTAGCTTGTTGTTCTTTATCCAGAGTCGCCAAGTCACCATCATTAATTTGTTTCAAGCGGACAATAACATACTTACCTTTCCCAGAATTCCTTCCGTTGTAACTATCCGTTCGCGCAAGGCTGAATGCTAATTCATTAATGGCCGGGTCAACTTTATCTGTATCACGAGGTGCCTTCGCCACCTCAAGCCATTGCAATTGATTATCCTGGATAAGCTTATTCTGTAGTGCTTTATCATCCTTTTTCGAAAGTATCTCTGTGCCTAGATTCTCAGCTTGTTTTTGAGCATCCTGCAAAGCGAGTTTTTTAGCGATATAATCCTTAACTTCAGCTAGTGGTTTTTCAGTTGCAGGTATGTGTTTATTCACCCGTAAAACAAGAACCGTATCATTGTCTAGTTGTATCGGCTCGCTATTGTTTCCAAGCTCTAACACATCATGACTAAAAGCTGCGTTAATAATTTGCTTATTCTTAGTTAATTCTGTTTGTCCACCCTTTCGCGAAAATAGCTCACTATGTTCAATTGGTAATTGCAAAGCATCAGCTACTGGAGAGAGTGAATCAGGACTTTGGTAGCTTAAGTCTCCTAATTTCTCTAATACTTGTGCATACTGAGTTTGACTGAGCTCGGAAATTAATTGCTCTTTAATTTGATTTTGAACCTCAGTAAGTGATTTAAGCGCAGAAGGTTTGTAGGCAATTAGTTTAAAAATCTCAAAGCCATGGGGAGTTTCAACAGGCTCTGAAATTTCTCCTGGCTTAGTTAAAGCAGCGAGAGCTTTATCGAAGCTTGACTGTCCAGCTGTTATCCAGGGAAGTACACCACCATTGCTAATAGATAATTTATCATCCGTTTTGGATTTTAAAATCTGATCAAATTGAGAGGGATTAATTTGTAAAGTCTGATAAGTATCCAAGGCTTTTTGCTTTATTTGCTGTTTAACTTCTTCACTGGCATCTTTAGTTAAAGCAAAAAGTATATGTGCAACTTGCCACTGAGAGGGAGTAAGAAAATTGCTTTTATTATCTCCATAGTATTGTGTGATTTGAGCTGAGGTTACCGAGATTTTTTCTTTAAGCTTCTGCCCGGATAAACGTATAAAACTTACGGAAATATGTTCAGGTGCAACAAATTCCTTGCGATGGGTCTTAAAGTATTTATTAACTAACTCATCTGAAATTTGTGTACTCTTCACAAACTTTTCAGCAGGAATTTCAAGATAATCGTAATCTCGTGTTTGCAGATAAAGTTTGACAAAGCGTTTGATCTCTTCCGGTAAAGCAAAGGAACTACCTATAAATGCAAAACGCTGTTGATTTAATAGCATGCCTTGTTTTACTTCATTTCTAAAAGAATCTGCAGTAAACATTGCGTTGCTCAAGGCTTGGTGAAAGCGCTCTTGAGAAAAATGACCATCTTGTTGGAATTGTGGAATATTAATAATCGCGGCATTAGCTTGTTCAGTTGTAATTTCAAATCCAGCTTTTCTAGCGGCTTGCATGCTTACTTCATTGCTAACCATATCATTGAGAACTTGTTTTTTCAGGGTTGCTTCACTGGAAGCAGTCATTTGAGAAATGTCACTTTGTTGTCGGGAACGTCTATAGGCTAGATCATAAGCTTGCTTTGAGATCATCTGGTCATTGACATCGACTTCAGATTCAGATGCCTGGTGAGATTGCATATAGTAGTCTACACCGAACAAGGTAAAAGTAATTGCAATCATTATAATGACTATCCAGGCTACTAAACCTTGTATTTTTTCATTCAGCTTCTGCAACATGTTCGATCCATATTTGATAAATTTGCAAGAAATTTATTAAGATTCAGTGAAAGGAGACTTCACCTTCAGTATGTCCAATAAAAAAAACGCGCCCTTCGGCGCGTTAATCTTGGCGGAGTGGACGGGGCTCGAACCCGCGACCCCCGGCGTGACAGGCCGGTATTCTAACCAACTGAACTACCACTCCAATTCTTGGTGGGTGCTGCA
>JACCVV010000025.1 GCA_013697955.1 Tatlockia sp.
AAGAAATGCCGTTTTGTTTTAATTCTTTTCTAAAAAGCCTTAAAATATCTCTTAATGTAATTTTATCATTTTTTTTCTGAATCCTTGATGTGGTCAAAAATTGTAGTTGATATGGGGCAATACGTTCGGCTCTTACTCTAGGGCTAACATTTAAACGAGATAGCATGGTTATATTTGAATTGTGCCTTAGATAATCAAGCGAAAGCGTAATATCAATTGCTGTTAGACTGTTTCCTAAAATACCAACCGTTTCATTCGATCCAATAGCCGATAACTTTTTATACAATGGATAAGGTGAATTAATATATTTCGGTGTGTTGTTTAAGTTGTAAAAATCCTTTGGCTCGTTATTCCCCGTAGCAAGCAAAATGTAATCAGCAAAAAAAATGCCACTACTTTTTGTTTGAATATAAACCGGACTATCTTTTCCAAGTTGCGTCACTGAATCTTTAATAATTTTTACATGAATATTAGATTGGATTGCCTCAGACATTACCGTTTCAATTAATTCGCTCAAATAATACCCAAAAATTTTCCTTGATGGATAAATAAGATAGTTTTTTTTAGTTGTTTTTTTATCATTTAAAATAAAGTTCGTTCTTTTCATCCACTCAAAAAATTCACCAGGTTGAACTAAATTAGCAGACATGGTTTGAGCAGGTCTATTGATCACTAGATTATCCAGATCACTCTGGTAGGCCAATCCAACACCTAGGGTCGATGCTGGTTCAAAAATAATTAAATTTACATGATTTAATTGGTATGATTTACATTGTTGAATAAACGATCTGATAAAAGAAACGGCTGCTGCGCCACAACCTATAATTGCTATAGTTTTACTTTTCATGGTTCCATCCTATAAATTTTGCGCTGAACTTTTTAGCAGAAATTTCCTTTAAACGCTGGATAGAATAATATAATTCACAAAATAAACAAGGTGAATAAACAATATTTTATTAGAAAATAAAATAACCCCTTAAATACAAATGAAAAATTATTTTTAAAGTATCTAAACAAGAATTTATCCCCAATTTCCGGGGGTAATATTGTGAGGTAAAAAAGAATCACAAGCGCGCTATTGGAAAGCACTGACTTAAAGACCAAAAAGAAAAAAATAAACGATTAATAACTAGCGAATAGGAATGTTAAGATACTAGAAAGGAGCAAGCACACCTTTCGCATTAGAATGCATGATTGTAACCTATTGATTCATATATATTAAATCAACCTCTTTACTAATTTGAGACAAAAGTTTTTTTAGCGGTTTATGTTAAGTCAAAAAGAGCATGTAAAACACTGTATTTTGCTAAATCTTTAATCAATTAAATGCATCACAAATGCACCGCCATGCATCACTTGTGGTGCGTTACCCCGTTTTACCCAATCACCACAACGAGCAGACTGCACCACATTTACACCATTCAGTTCACCGCATTTGCACCACACGTTTTTGATACAAAAGAGTTTAACAGCGTTAATATAATGAGAATGAAGTTGAGTTGGTTTAAGTCACCAGATGTAGCAGTTAGTCACGCTACTTTGCAAGGCTAGTAATAAAGCCGAAATCTCGTGGTGTAGTAAATGTATACCTTTACTTACTTTTCAACACAACGAAAAATCAACAATTTAAGACGTCAATAAATATTAAAAACCAATCTATTTACATTAATAATTAAAGGTTTATTATTTATTAACATTATTATTTGGGCACGAATAGAATTTATGACAGGACAACACATAGGCTATAAAAGAGTTTCATCAGAAAATCAAAACGTGGTAAGGCAGCTTGACGGCATTAAACTCGATAAGGAATTTATGGACGCAATGAGCGGAAGCATTAAGAGCCGGCCTCAGTTGCAAGAGTGTATTAATTATCTACGCAAGGGTGATACCTTGCACGTGCACAGTATTGATAGGCTGGCACGAAATCTTCGCCATCTACAGGAAATTGTAAACCAACTTGTTCAAAAAGAAGTTACCATTCAATTTCACGCTGAAAACCTAACCTTTACAAGTGAAGACAATCCTATCTCACAATTAACGCTCCATCTAATGGGTGCTTTTGCAGAATTTGAGCGTTCTATTGTGCGAACAAGACAGAGAGAGGGGATAGATGCTGCAAAAAAAGAAGGTAGACACCTTGGTCGACCTC
>JACCVV010000048.1 GCA_013697955.1 Tatlockia sp.
GGTGACAGTTATCGATTAAAAGATAAAACCAAAGCGGGTATTATCAAAACTAAACAACAAGGGGTGGATCAGTTTTAGACTGCAGTTTCATACTAAAAGTGGATCACTTTTCAATTGCCGTTGACAACACTGAAATTTAAATGAGCAACTTCAACTATGAAATCCAGCGATTGAAAATCATTTTTAAAGAAGATGAGGTGATCATTTTTTTTCTGGATTCAATGGAAAGCTTGCAAAAATTAGCTGAACAAGAAGTATGTCGCCCACCACCTTACTTCTTATACCGATCTTCTACCAATTGGGCTCCATCTCTTGTCGAAAAATTAACAGACTATTTAAAAAATATAAATTCAAAACAATCACTATTGGAAGAATTACCTTTCATCATCGTTCTTTGCCAAGATTATAAGCAAAATCCTGAGGTTAACTTAGCGGGTTTGAAAGTACTCGGAATTATCAGCTTGGCAGCTGTTGGCGCACTTATGGGGTTACCGCTGGGTATTGTATTTGGAGCTGTTTTAGCTGTGCTTTATTTGGTTGAGTTTTGTTATTCTGCCCGAAATCCTCTATTCCTGGTGTTTGGCATTTCAGCCATGCCAGCGGTAGGATTATTATTCGGATGTATTTCTGGAGTGATTTTAGGCACCTATGCAGGCATGGAAGTGGGCTACAAATTAACTGCTACAGATTACGCGGCTATTTCAAATACCTTGGTTTTTCAAAAAGAACATGAGGAGCTGAGCTCAGCATCCTTAACAATTGAAAAAACTGCCAATCAAATTCTTAAAGTGAATGAGATGAGCTTTCAAATTAGCGAAGAAGGCAACTCCTTTGTGATGAGCTAATTTATAGATTTCAGGTTTTATCTAATAAAAAAGACTTCCTCTTCAGCTTTCAAACAGAAATGCGTTATCCACAGGGTAACCTATTGATATCAAAGAAATATTTACACAAATTGGACTTTCAACTCTTTAAAATAGATTACAAAATGTTGGTTGATCTAACGCGTCTTGAGTTTTTTCATGCTTGAAATTTGCCTCAGAGGGTTGAAAAAATGCATTCCTCTGTAGCTCAATTTTTTTCTGGTTTTCAAATAATTCGGGATGTCGCTGATTAAAGCCATCTAACAACTCAAGTGAAGCTTGTCTTAGAACAGGAGCCGCTTTCCAGGGTCTTTTATTAATATCTTCATCAAATTGATAATCTAAATCTTTAAAGGTTTTAATAAAATCAATGCTGTCAATTATTGCTAAAATACTTATATCTTCTTTCAATTTATCTTTTTCAATCTTGCAAAGTGGTGGTCTTAATGATTTTTCCATCTGCTTTCGCTGAAGATATACTTCCAGAGAGTTTGAATAAGGATAAATGAAAGCAGAATTATTACAGTCCTCAATCGTTTTAGCTCGGTCGATTAAGGTCTCTTTAATTAAATCATAAGAAACTTTATCGCTACCAATTTCATAAACAATTATAAATAAGGTTAATAAGTCCTTTTGAAATGTTTTTTCATCAATTAAATTAATATCTTTATCTTCAAATAATTTAAAGTAAATGGATTTACAGGCATTGAAAAAATCTGGGAATTCATTCTTCATTTTTAAAACTCGAAGGAAGCAATGACCGTAATCATGTCTGGCAGTCCAATAGGATTGTTTTTGATAATAATTGCTATGTACTTTTGAGGGTTCAACGCCGAATCCAACGGGTAAATAGCCAGAAAATAAAGCGCCAAGTATAGTGTTATAACCTAAGCTTCCATTTGTAGAAAAAAAGGGAATGATTGCTTCGCTTTCTTGATAACTGGCAGTTGAATAGTGAGCTGGGCCAGGACTTAAAAAAGCCCACCCCAGTTCTTTCCTAAAGTATTTTGTCTCTTCAATGATTGGAAAATTCAATATCTGAGGGATAAATAAATTTAATTCGAATTCTTGCCAGCTACACTGTGGCTCTTTTTGCGATTTTTTTGCTTTAACAATTGGGGAATAAGTCGCCACTTCGCTTAAACGGTTTTGATTTAAAGTAGCATTGTCTACAACATGGCCGGCTTTTAATAAAAAATCTAAAAAAATGCGGCAAAAACTGGGATCCTCTTTCATCTCTGTAATTTTCCAATCTACAAAATTGGGTAGATCTTTTAAAAGGATAACAGCTCTATGGAGCACACCATCCATACCTATTACTTCATAATTTAACCCTTCTGGAAGGAGGTCAATATAGATTTTTCCTATTTCTCTATCAGAATTTTCAATAGCGGAAAACTCATACATTCTCGATAAATCTTTAAGAATTGATAACTTAATTAAGGCAATTTCCATTAATTCACGGGGATGCTTTTTATTCAATTTTGCTTCGTGAATCTGATTACCAATTGATTTGAGATAGTCCCCCAAACTTATATTTCCAATGATTTTACCCGCAAGACCCTTTTCAATTGATTTTGCAAATTCAAGATAGGCCTCATCGATTTTATCATAAATTTCTGCGGCATATTTATCTGCCATTTGTGTGTTAGATTCTTTTTTTGCCTGATCATAACCAATACATAATTCGAGAAAACGAAAATTTTTGTCATAATTTAGAAGGAGTTTCCACCATTTTGCATTGGCTTTAGTTCCCCAGGTTGCTGATTCAAGCCCTGGATCGAGCACATCAACCAAGCGTTTTGGCGTTTGTAAATTGCTGCCATTAGAGTTCAATTTGGTTAACTCTTGTTTTGAAAGCATTTTCACTCCGCATATCTAATTAAGAACATATAATGTAACATATGTATATAATTTATTCAATATTTAAATAAACTTACAGCGAGGAGAGGATGAAAGCTGATGATAATTCGCTAACAATTTTGGAATTACATTGAGAAAAACCTTTATAAATGATGTTTACAAAGGTTTTTTCAGAACCTATTTTTTACCCGATTTAGATTTTATGACTTAACCTCTTTTGTGGGTCTACTTTAAATAAAAGAGCATGCTCTTCACAATATAAAAGTACGCCCCCAATAACGGCGGCAGGCAAGGTAATCAAATTTAATACAGGGATAAAACTAAGCAGGTTAATAAAAGAACCAAAGCCTAGGGATAACATAGTTCTTTCTTTAATCTTGATCCTCATTACATCAAATGAAATCAAATTATTATCCATTACAAAATCCTGATATTGAATACTTAAGATCCAGGCAGTAAACCAAAACCACAAAAATGGATAAATGGGATGAATAAAAGGTACAAAAAATAAAATTACCATACCAAGAAAACGAGGTATAAAAAAACCTAAAAATTGTAATTGCCGTTTTATAGTGCGAATCGTTATTTCTGTGAGCGAGAGGGAAGGAATCTTCGTTTCATACAATAAAATTTGTGCTTTTTCCGCCAAAAGACCATTAAAAGGTGCTGCCACTAAATTAAAGAGCACAGTAAACATCGAAAGAAATAATAGAAAAAAAGAGATTGCTATAATTACTAATATTAAACCGCTAAGAAAATGCAACCAGGAGGGAAGCTGATCGATGTAGTAATTAGAATAAGGGAAGGCATAATGATAAAGAAGATAGAACAAGCCTGAAAATAGCAGAAAATTAAACAGCATTGGTAATAAAACAAAACGTTTTAGACCCGGCGTGAACAGGTGTCGAACACCCAACATTAGAAAAATCATACCTTTTAAAAAGTCTCTCATGTGAAAACTATTTTGCGTAAATTTGAGATAGCTTACCTTTTTAAAAGAATTAATTAAATCCCAAACTCTGATGATCTTAACTAGCAACATCAGAACAGTGATTGTCAAAATTTAAGTGACAAATGTTAAATATTTTTTGACATTTACGTCACAAATATGCAAAAATAATTTGTCACTTAAAAATAGCGGCCAAAAACAATTAATTAATGAAGAGGATTTACTATGTTAACAAGAATAATACTTTGTGGAACTTTAGCCTTCGTTAGTATTAACAGTCTGCCCGCTTATGCAGGAATAAATACTCCTATCGTTAAACAATCAATCAAGGATTCAAACATCACCAAAACCATCGAGGCACTTTACTCTAAATCACCAGCACTTCAAAAACAGTCTATTTCTGTCATCACGGTTGAACAACAGGTAGTTTTAGCAGGCACCTTAAATTCCAACCAACAATATGAACGCGCATTAACTCTGGCCTCTTCAGTCTTGGGAGTTAATGCCATCAATGCCGATAATCTAAGAGTTAGAAGCTCGAAAGCCCCTTTAAAAGATACTTACATTACGGCTAAGGTAAAAGGCAGCTTTATTAAAGAAAAAATCTTTGGCTCTAAAAATATTGAGTTATGGCCAATTACGGTTGAAACAAAAAACTCCACAGTGCACTTAGCGGGAGAAGTTAAAAATCTAAGCCAAAGAGCCAATTTAATTAAAATTGCTCAAGCTGTTGAAGGGGTAAAAAAAGTCGAGTCAGACTTAAGAATAAGGTTAAGTTAATATAACCAACATACAATCTCCGCAGTGTAAAACTGCGGATCTATTTTCAAATTTCAAATTCAGGAGCGAATTTTGCCTCAGATTTTTATTTATTTAGCCATGTCTCTATTTTCAACCACTTTGATTGCAGCCTTACCAAAGACGATGAATACAGCCTCCATTTCCCCTCAGGAATTGCAAAATTTCTCGGCAAATTCATTAGCCGTTAAAAATTTAATTCACTTAGCTTTGAATTTAGCAGAAAAAAATCTTGGCTACCTTTATGGATCCGCTGATACTAAAAATGGCGGATTGGATTGCTCCGGTACAATTTATTATCTTTTGAATCAATTTAATCTCAAAGATGTTCCCCGATCTTCTGAATCTTTATATCAATGGGTAAGGGAAAAAGGAGATTTCCACGCCGTCCATAAACAACAGCTTTCTTCATCTGAATTTAATAATCTGAAGCCAGGCCACTTATTATTTTGGGGTGGAACCTATCAAACCAAAGAAAAGGTCAATGCAACTCATGTAATGATTTATATAGGAAAAAACAAAGTTGGCGAGCCCTTGATGATTGGTTCGAGCGATGGGAGAACGTATAAAGGGAAAAGAGTTTATGGCGTAAGTGTTTTTGATTTTCAATTACCTAAGGAATTTTCCAAATCCAAATTTTTAGGCTATAGCTGTATTCCAAAAATTAACTGTCAAACTTAAACTGTTAAGCTTCTAGCTATATTTTTTTAAGTCTCCTATTTCTTTAACTCCATTTTTAAATCCTTATAATTGTACGTGCCTTGTTACTTATCTATTTAAAATTCGCGCCACGCCTTCCAGGTTCAAATTTATAGGAATTAACATTTAAACTATTTTCAGATACTGAAATTTTGGCCTGGCTCAGAAAATATTTCCGGAATTCTGTCATTGGCACTAAGTAACTTATCACCATGATAAGGTTTTTTAAGCTCTGCTTTTTGTGATGATTTTTTCTCAATACTAACATCTAACCAATTATTAAGTTTGGTAGGCGAATCCCGGACAATCTCGTTTGGTTCGGGTTTTATATCTCTTATTGAGTACCAAGGATAAAACAATTTATTCACTGTCCATAAGGCTAGAGGCTTAACAATCCCATACCAAAAGGCAGCTGCGGCGGCACTAATAAAGGGTGCAGCAATAAATAAACCAGCAATACCTACTTTAGCCAACAACACACTAAAGACAGGAACAACGCCGAAACCGCCAGATACAAATAAGAGCGAAGAAATGGCTAGACCTATTAGAGTCCATTTAAAAATTTGCCAGGCGATGGGATTATCGGCAATTTTACGTTTTATAATTGCGAAAAAATGGTTTGATAGGTTAATTTCTGCTGCAACTTTGGCCTCTACCTCGCCCCCGGCCCTTCTTCTATGATCTTCATTAAAATACTCACCTTCGGGGGTTACTTCAATCTTCAGACCTTTAGCAGAATGCCCATCGCGAGTTATAGGACCACGAAATTTTGTAGTTTCGAAAGCCCATTGATAAAACTTTAAAAGATTCTTCTTTAGATCTTCATCCTCATTGATAAATTTTTCACAGCCAACAAAAACGGTTCCATTTTTGGCAAAAAATTCCTTAATGCGAAACTCATTAATCCTGCCTGCATTTGTAGAAACTGTTTCAGCCTCAGCGTGACATCCAGGGAGAACTTCTTCCTTTACATTGACATGAGGTGGATAAGAAGCAAACAAGGGTGCATGAAAAGCAAGATCGTCTAAAGGTTCGTAAGGATATAGAGCCAAAACCCTTTTGAGGGGTCTGCAAGACCTTAAATCCATCGTTTTATTAGCCAAAGTCGTCTTAAAAGGATCTAAAGTTGAGGGACTAATTAAATTTCCCGGCACTGGATCGAGCATAGCCAGGTTTATTGATAATTTATTTGGATTAACTTACTTAGCTGTTGAGCCAGCATGAGCGCTGCAGCACCTCCACGGCTATGGCCGTAGACGTTTAAGGTAATCTCATGCCCATTCTTTATTTCAGTAGCGATTCGCTGAATTACCCTATCACATTGTTCATCCAGGCCGTTGGCAAAAAGTACACCTCGTGTTTTAAATTCAACACCACAACCATCAAAACCCAGTTTAATTTGGGTTTCACTCTCTATAGTTTGCTCATAAAGTAACCCGGTGAGGTAAATGTTATCGCTAATTGAGAAGCCAGTACCGCTGAAAAAAACTGATATATATTTTTTCATTTTGATTCTTTAATTTAATGCTTTCCCTATTTTAACACAAACATAACTTCTAAATCGATATTCAAGCAATTTTTTGAATTCTTTATTCTTAATTAAACGGAATCCATTTTTATTGTTATTAGGCAATTATTCTGTAAAATGCGCATCGATTGTTCCTTAATTCAACCAGGATGGTCTTTATGTTTTCCAAATCAATCCCCTCTTATCCCTTCACAGAAGATTCAAGATTCAAAAGTCTACAAAAATATTTTCAATTTATTAATACGAAAGATTATACGACGGATTTTGGCCATATTATTTCTAAAAAACCAATAGGAATTTTTCTACCCCCAACTATTGAACATTTACAAAATTTTCTAAAACTGGCTAATTTATATCAAATTTCAGTAGTTTGCCGTGGAAAAGGTAATTCCACTTATGGACAATCCCAATGTTTTGGAGGTGTTGTCATTGATTTGAAAAACATGGATTTAAAGATGGATTTCGCAACGAGCGTTGAGGATTCATTAACTATCCCTGCATTTTATACCTGGCTTGAAGTAACCAATTTTACCAAGATGAAAAATAAAACGGTACCTGTAACAGTTGATAATCTGGATTTAACTGTTGGAGGTACTCTTTGTTTTGCTGCACTCGGAGGACCAAGCTATCGCGTTGGCTCAGGTGCCGATAATGTGTTGAGTTTGGAAGTTCTTACAATCGATGGTGAAAAACATCACTGTTCAAGAACTGAAAATGCAGAATTGTTTAATGCGGTACTCTGTGGTTTAGGGCAATTTGGCATTATCTTGACAGTCACAATCCCTCTTATTGAGGCTAAGAAATTAGCTAACATGTATATCTTTACTTATGAGAACAGTTCATCTTTTTTGAAAGATCAAAAAAAGCTTTATGATAAAAAGGTCTTTGATCATCTTAAGGGCTTTGTCCAGAAAAATAATGGGAAATGGCAATATGCCATCGAGGCTTGCTCTTATTTTAATGCCAAAGAAGATGACGCTATAGAAAATACAATTCAATTGCTAACACCAGGTTCAACATCAAAGCAAACACTAAGTTATTGGGATTTCATCAATCAAGTTACAAGACTTGTTGAAGCATTGAAAAATGCTGGAAAGTTTGATGTACCACATCCTTGGTATAATGTATTGCTAACTGAAGAGCATGTTGAAAACCACCTTCTTAAGGTACTTGAATCCAAACATCTAACGGGTACTGAACCTGTTATTATCTATCCTGTTAACAGTGAATTGTTTAATCTGCCTTTTTTTATGAAACCAGTCGGCCCAGTATTTTATATATTGGGAGTTTTATTCAATACCTCCTTTGAAGCTACTCCTGAATTTCCCTTTGAAGAAGTGATAAAAGAAAATACTGTATTATATGAAGATGTAAAAAATCACCAGGGATCCCGTTATTTGGTAGATGCACATGCCTTCAATAAAGAAGATTGGAAGCTTTATTTTGGTTCAAAATGGAATGAGCTTTGTTTTCTAAAAAATAAATATGATCCAAATCATCTTCTAGCCCCAAGCTTTAATCTATTTAAAAAAGATGAATTGGAACTTAATGAACTAAAGCAAGTCTGCCATTTTTAAATTGAAGTGTTATTGCTGACCTTAAAAAATAGGTCAGCTCTTAGATGCACTAAAATTAAGGTCAGCGTTTTTACTAAAATTCACTGGTTTTTGGTCATTTTTAGCTTCTTTTTTAAAAAAATTAGAGGTATTTCTTGCTGAATATGCATTTGGGGTCAAATTATTTGGATAAATTAGAGGGTTTTGTAAGGTTTGAAGTGCTTTATCGATAATCGTCTTCAATCCTTCCAGCGTTACGACTCTGAATTTGGTTTCCCTTAATTTTTGAGCAGCTAAGGATTGAGTTTCGATATCTAATCCTTCTTTTTTATACCAGGCTTTTGAGCCATATTTAGTCATTATATAGTACCTAGCGCTCAAACGAGTTTCTTCAAAATGATCTTCAATGGCTTTTTGATGTTTTAAAGAATTATCCAGAAGAATTTTAGTATCTTCCAGAAGGTTATTAGTCCAATATTCCAACTGGCCAATTTGGCAAGTACCTTCGATTCCATTTTTCATCTGCTGAATAAGTGCCACACTCCTTTGCAAATAGTTAATTGCTTGTTTTAGATAGTTAATATTTTCTTCTATGTTGACCGATAAATTTCTAATTCTTCCTGCTTGAATTCGGTAAAAATCAGATATAGACGAATTTAAATAGATTTGCTGATTTAAATCTTCATTTTTTATTGCAGTAGTCAAAAGTTTGATATTTTCATCTAAATCGAAAGCGTAATTATCCGGAGCAATCCCTGGTTCATCCTTCTCCTCTTCACCGCTTAAAGATTCTTCTTTAACAGGATTTGTTAAAACACAATCATGCTTAAGGATTTTTTTTCTTCTTAGTGGTTTGGAGAACTCCTCATCAAAGGATTTGAGTTTCTCCTGAAAATGGGAGTCATACTCTTTAATAAGGATCTGTAATTTCAAAATGTTATTTTCATTTTCAGTTTTAATAAGCGCCAAATTTTCTTTTTCTTTCTTGATGCGTTCTAATTTATTCAATATTTCTTTATAAACAGCAGGGAAATTTTCAAAATTTCTTTTAATATGTTGTGCTAATTTGTGTGAGCATTCGAGATAATTTTTTGCCTCAAGCAGGATTTCATGACGTCTATTTAAATCCCTTGCTAATATAGGTTCGGAAGCAAGAACCAAACAATGTTCAGAAAGGGAGAAAACAACAGAGCCTAAGGGTTGTAACATATTGGCTGAAATTTGGGGTACAAACCCCGCTAACACTAATTTTATGGAATTGAGCAGCGGGATTCCAATTTTACTTAAATTTTCCTTTCTTAAATCTATATCAGAGAGCATTTTAATTAGGGAATTAGTTAGCAGAATTTTACTATGGTTGAAGCCCTGTGCGTTGGAAATTGCGAATTGGCGCTGATAGTCATTTTTCAATTTTGCTAAATCCAAAGCTTTTTGAAAGATAATATAGGCAGCATCCAGGTCTTTGGTGCTCGCAGCTTGCCCTAATAGAATATCTATTTCATCTTTCACCATTATCATGCCCGGTATAAATTTTTCTATATTGAGACGCGTCCCTTCAAGCCCCTCTCCAAAACCTGTATTTAGAAAAAATTTATTTTCTCGATATAACTCACAGGCTACAACAATATATTCATGCGCTTTTTTTATATTTATTTTTTTTTGATAAATCTTGGTTTCTTGACCCCACGCCTGGAAATAAACCTGGGCTAAAATAGTGTTAAGCGTAATGACAATTTCAATTAAACAAGATTTTAAAACTAAAACATCTACTTGTTCTGAGCCTAAATCTGCTGCTGCCTGATCAAGTTTCAACTGTATATCCGGGTATTTTACTAATAGAGCCTCCACTTGAGGTTTAAAAAATTTATGCAAGCTGACATCTAAATTCAAAGTATATCTATTGTGATAAATAGCAATGTAGTCATTCGATTCATTGATAAAGGGTAAAACCAAATTGTGATTGATATCTTTTATTAGCTCATTTTTGGTTAACATCTTCAGTTCTCTTCATTTTTTGTGTACGTTGAAAGCTAATAGTTCCTGGCTTTTTTATCTCCATTAATTTCTATTTAACCAATTAATTGATTATCAGAGTCAATCAAGGTGGGGGATTTTATCAGATCAAAAAAATGAGTACAGTTACAAAGGAATTTTTTAACAATGTTCAGCATTAGATAAGGTAATTTAATTAGGTTTGACTTGAATTTATCCTTATGCAATCTTAAAACCTATATAAACATTGAAGGATATGTGTATGACCACCCTTGTAGGAACCCAATCGGATTTTACAGACGCGCTATACGAACTTTGTGAATTGGATTATGACGCCGTAGAGACTTATGAGGCTGCTATAAATAGTTTAGAAAATCCAATTTATATCGCTAAAATGAAAACATTCAAAGCTGATCATGAAAGACATGTAAAAGAATTATCAGGTTTACTTCGTAAACATCAAGCCAAAGTTCCTGATAGACCCAGCCCAAAAAATCTTTTAGCTCAAGGTAAAGTAGCTTTAGCTAATTTGATCGGTGATGAAGCGATTCTTAATGCCCTACTTTCTAATGAAGTGGATACCTATACAGCCTATGAACGTTTAAACACCTTTCAAAACCAATGGGATGAAGCAGTAGAAATCCTTAAAAAAAGTTTGGAAGATGAAAGACGTCACAATCAATGGCTTCAAACTACTACAAATGGTTTCAAAATCTAACAAGACTAAGGTTGCAAGTAATCATCGTTAATGAGAGGATTCTTAGGTTACATCCAAATCTGTACTTTTTATTCAGGGAGAAAATAATGTTACGTTGGGCTCTGATTTTTTTAGTTATCGCATTAATAGCAGCCGCTTTTGGGTTCGGTGGTATCGCTTCTGCAGCAGCGGGCATCGCCAAAGTATTATTCTTCATATTCCTCGTTATTTGCGTCATTCTGCTTATTATGGGATTGACTAACCGAAGGGGACCTTAGGTTTCTGCAATGATTCGGGTTTTCGAAAATAGGAATAATCTTAGTGCCTCGGCGTGCCGGGGCAAAAATAAGGCTGTGTTATCTTTATTCTTTCCTGTTTAACCTATCCTCTAACAACTTTTACCTAAGCTCAATTTCTTATCTCTATCCTTAAGTTGGTTTAATTCTCAGGATTAAGTAGCCGCGATAATGTCCTGCATCCTTATCCAAAGTTGCCATACTATCGAAAAATAGTTTTTCTGGAACCCAATAAGGTTCATAAAGCTCTCTATCAGGATCCATAATTAAAACTCGCTTAGTAGCTATATCATAAGCGCCAATAGGAGAAAAATGACCTACACTCATGTCTCCTGTGAAATACTTCTGATTAAAATTTGCAATGATAAAGGTTTTGCCAGTATTCTCACTTTCAACGAGAGCCTTATGTAATATGAATTCATTATTTTTGGAACTCCCTTTCAACTGAACTCTATTTAACTCAAAATTATCAACACCATAGACTTTAAGCGCTTTACTCAAAAAGGTTTCCAATTGAAAAAGGGAAACACCATTTCCACCTTGCCTCACACCCCTTTGCCAGTCCTTATCATTAACACGCTTTAATACTTCGTTTTGAGTAGCTAATGGTTCATTTCTTACCAATATTTGCTGGCTACGAATTGCATTAACAACCATAGTGACGGATGCCAGTGAACAAGAGCTGTCAGTCAATTGGGAAAGATAGTAAGGGCTAAGCTGCCAATATAGCGAGGCTTTGTTGGTCTGAATGTATTGATGTGACTGAAGTATTGATTCAACACCGATTGCAAAGCGAGTTTTTTCAGACGCTCTTGCGTGTAAATTAGATTCACCTTGAGCAAGGGAAGTAAAGAATGAGGTGATAAAAAAAAGCGAAAAGGGAAAATTTCTGAGTTTAAAAATATAATTCAATTTGAACTTCCTCTTAATGATATAAACCTTCATGCCCGGAGGTCCATATGTTAAATGAATATGCACATATTGTCAATATATTGCTCACTTCGTGTTTTTTTAGTAATTGCATCTTAGGCATTTTTATCAACAAGAAGCATTAATTTTCTAATACTTAAGCAGCGAGTCCAAGGCAAGCATATTGCAAGATAAAGGCCTTCCTCAATTATACCGTGGTTATACTTGTAATAATCGACAAGGATCCCTGTAAACAATTTCAGTGATATTCTTTAGGTCGCAATCCTTTACTGAATATCAAAAAGCTGGCCAGTTGCGGTATTAATTCCTTTATCCGAAGCGAGTTTACATAAGCACTGGAGAAAAGTTGGATGCCGTTTTGGTTTTCAAAAGTACTCAGCTTACTGGCAAATAAGGAAATCACCTGGAAATGTAGAATCAAAGTCTTATTTAAAGCAATTTAAACTCTTCAGATCATTTGATACTAAAAAGGAAGAATCGCTATCTTTTTTAGTACAGAGTTCAAAGTTTTGATTCTGGTTGAAAAACATCTTAGGATGCTTAGCAGAAATTGCTAAACTTAATTCTTCATTCAAGATGTGTATGGAATTTTTCAAACTATTTTCGTCATTAACAATATCGATGGATGAAAATACACGCTTGGTATTAGATTTTCTGGTTAAAATGCACAAATCACGCAGCTTAGTAATTATTTCTTGTAAAAGGTCGGGGAAACTTGCTGATATGGAATTATAGTTATCTTTTCCCAGTTCATTTTGTAAAATGTCTTTTAAATTCTCATCTGCCATCGCTCTTGCTTTTAAAAGATCCAGTTGGGTTACCAGTTTTGATTCCTTTATTATTTGATTTAATTCTTTATTATTTGGATTTTTTAACTGTATACAAGCCAATAAAGTTGAAGAAGGCTCTGGGGCTTCTTCGATATATGATTTTAATGCCTGTTGCTGATCATAGTGTGACCATAGATTTCTTATTTTCTTTGAATAAAAACAGGCCAATTCTATAGCTTTAATTTCATATTCTTCTTTAGTTAAGGACTTTAAAGAATCCAAATTCATTGCTGCAATATGAAGCCTGAAAAATAGGGCACTTAATAAAACCGACTTGGCTGATGAACTCCAGCTACAATTATCCCCATATTGAGCTTGCAAAGGTATAGAAGCTATTTTTTTCATCTGGAGTACTTTAGTCAAGTTCTCTGTAATAATTTCTGTAGTAACTTTGAGCGTATCATCATTAACCAAACCTGGACTCATGAGGTCTAAAGCTATTTTTATTTTGTTCTCTTTTATCTCTTCAGAAGTACCCTCAAGGACAAATAGATGTGCTCCTGGATTTTCATTTGACTTATCTGAAATGAGGCAGAGATTATTACAAAAAGCAACGCTTATTGCATGCTTACCAGCTGATGTGTAAATGGATGGGGTTGTTAGTAGTATTTGATCTGGTTCGGCAAGCGCACTAATTAATTCATCATTCCTATTAAATACGCAATTACTGAGATCTTGACTCACTTCATTCAAGATATTTATGAGTTTATTCTCGCCCAACAGATTAAATTCAGAGCTTGCTAAGCAGGCTAGTATTTTATCTTTATTAATTTTGAGGAGGCTTGCAAAGGACTGATTTATTTCAGATACCATTGTTTCAGGAAACCCTTCATGTAAATTATATTCAACAGTTCCTGCTTTAAGTTTTCCATTTATTTCAAAACGATGTGCCAAAAGGGAATTTAAGCGTATGGTTTGAATTGTATTATAAAATTTTTGATAGCCAATTTCTTCGCTTGTTGGCGTAGGAAAGAATCCAAATATTGTCGATTTAGCTAGATCTTCGTAAGGAAGATCTTTTTTAAATTCATAGGCATTTAAATAATCTTTGAAATTACTTATTTGAGTCGTAATATTTCCATAATCAACCCCAATGTTTAATATCAGCTTCATAATGTTTATTGTTGCTTTGAAGTACTCGTCCATTGCCTCCGTCTCTTGCTGAATTATGAGTGCATCCAGGTCACAGAGCCCTCGATATTTTGCAATGGCAGTATCTATGTTTTGTTCAACTTGTTCTTCTAATGATGAATAATTGGGTATTAAATTATCGGTAAGAAGTGTAAATTCCCTTAGCTTCTCTTCTTTGAGCTCCACTATATTGTTTTGTCCTTCATCAAGCGCATAGTATTCTAGAGTTTTTGTAAATGCTTCCACTTTCTTATCGAGAATATAAACATTTAATTTATTGAGTTCTGATTGAGCCTTTTCCTGCAGTTCATTAAAAAATTTATTTGAAAATGCTGCCGCTGCCTCATCAAGATTATAAGCATCTAATTTTTTGGATTCTGACTCCGCATTTTCCCGCGATTCATTGAAAAATTTATTGGTATGCATAGATCTCCACAGGGATTTTCGACAATATTTAGCCAAATCTATAATTTTGTGTGCGCATTGTACTATATTTTTTCAATCCTGTATAGACTAATTGACAATTCGTTAATTAGAGACGCTGTAGTTTTTTTGTGAGGATTTAACTAAAGTTTAAAAATCCAGACCGCGATATCCCGAGGGTCTGAGTGCTATTAGGCCGCGTCCAGTGCTTAATTCCGATATGATCCTGAAGCAAACTCAATCTATATGTGCTTAAAAATTAATTTTCACGCTTTGAGTGATGTACAAAAAGAAAGCCATGTAAAAAAGTTATAAATTTTTTTAAATTATTTCAAAAGCTTCGTTATTAGTATTGACTTCTTGTTCTGGTCTTGCTTCCTTTGAAAATAGATTTATATATACGCCCTCTTTAGACTCTACAAATAGAGAATCTATTTCACTGGTTTTAATCTTTTTTAAATTTGGAGGGTTTTCTAATAATACTTGCCAAGCTTTCCCTGGACGAAATTTTCCAACCTTTTCGGCTTTGGAGTAATATTCCTCTCTTAATTCTGAATTAAATGTATAAATATCAAGGATATGTGCACAGGTAAGCATTGCTTCACCATGTAAGGGATTATTTACAGCAAATTGTTCTTCCATTTTATCTAAAAATATAGAAATAAAAGTGGCTAATGATTCATCTGGCAGGGGACCTAACCTTAACTCAGTTTCAACACAAGTGGTTATTTCACCGATGGTTTTATCATTTATTAAGTAGTTTAATTTTAAATTAATATAGTCGTCTAAACACACATTAATATATTCATCATTCGATTGAGATTGGTGCTTTAAGTTTTGATATTCCTCTACGCCATTATATATTCCACCAATTCCAGCTACAGGAATTAAAAATAGCGCTACTGGTAAACTAATTAAAAAGCCTAATAATTTGCCAACATGGCTTGCAAAATAACCTAATGGGGCTGTGACATATTTAGATAAGGTAGTTAAATTACGATATTCATAAGAACTTATAGCAAACCCGTAATCTTGTACAGCTGAAAGACTTGGTAAGCTAAGGCTTGAATCAGATTTTCCAAGTTTTTGGGTTAATGGAAATAGAAGATTAAAAGGTTCGCGAAAATATTTTCCAAGGTCTGTTATAAACAATATAGGATTGATGCAAAAACGAAAAAAATTAGATTTTATGGCGTCAATAAAAGGAGTTTTGTTTGCAAGTTCATTTCTCTTGATATAAGCATTCATCAAATAATAAACTTCACTGACCTTTTCTAAATTCACATATAAAACATTATACCCGTTATAATCGATGATTTTGGTATTATGTTGGAATGCATCCAAAAGCTGAATTATCTGTTCACTGGTTAGTTTATCTTCTCTTTTTAGGTCTTCTATTTCTAAGAAATTAAGGACAGTCAATGCCTCTGAATTAGATGTAATTGCCTCAATTAACTCTTTAAATTTCATTTAAAACTCCACAATTTTTGTTTTTAAATTATACAGAACAGTGCTTAAGGAATTATTAAATTTAGAATTACTAGCCAGTCTCCCGAGTTGACTCACAAAAACCTAACTTTGACATCTCCTCCATAAGTCCTAAAAATGAAATGTTGCTTCATATAACTTACAGCGCAAAAGAACACACAAAAACTCAAATACAAATAATTAATAATCTTTACAGAAAGTAAAAGGAAAAGGCCAGGAACAACAAAAATAGCCTTGACCAATCTATATTTGAATAGAAATATAGCTGTGAGCGGGAATCCTTCAATACCCGGAAGAATATATACGATTGCTCTTCTCGTAGTTCTACTTTCTATAAAGGCTAAACCCTAAAGATTTTGAAAAGGATTTAGCAGATATCAATCAAACCAATCTCAAAACATTGATTCCCACCATTATTATTTAAAATACTTG
Source organism: Tatlockia sp. (assembly GCA_013697955.1). Lineage (GTDB taxonomy): Bacteria > Pseudomonadota > Gammaproteobacteria > Legionellales > Legionellaceae > Tatlockia. The sequence goes on from JACCVV010000048.1 coordinate 16,476, forward strand.
CGTTTTGGGTTAGGGTTCCCACTGCAGTGCCTGAAGTTAGAAGTGAAATAATAGTATTTTTAAAATTTGCTGTAGCAGATGGATCGCCAACAACTATCCCTGAGATGCTGTCACTGTCCCCAGTCGCATTTAGGTTAGAACTATTTAGACTGAGCGTTCCATTTCCCGGAACTTTCCAAAACCTCTTGTTGAAAAACAGTCATAGTTTTCTCCGAAGGTGCAATGTCGTTGTCGGATTTTGATTTCTTACTACTTTTTCTAAAAAAGCCTGGGGTAGTATCATGAGTTTTAATGAAAATTGCTTTTTGAATATGACTGCCGAGCTTTAATCCTTCACCACTAAATTTTAATGTTTGCAATTCCTTTTCTATGGTTTGTATGCCTTTTAAATCAAGATAGTTAATAACCCTATGGATTCGCTCGTCCATTTTTGAAGTTTCACTGAAACCCAGGACATAATCCAAAACAAAGAGATGGTGTCTCTCCAATTCATTTATTTTATATAAGCTAAGTGTTTCGCAAGTAGAAAAATTTATACAATAATTATAGAGATCGAGGAAATCAATATTCCACAAAGCTAAATCACTGGCGGCTTTTATTCCAACAATAGCGCAAATGAGTGCTACTTCATCGATGGTATTTTTTGACAGGTCTACAATTTCAAGTCTTCTTGCAAATTGATCAATAATATAAATAATTTCGCCTATATCCGTATTTTCTGCCTGATACTTTCTGATAGCAAAGAAAACACTAGAAAGCCCAAATATGTTGTATTCAATTCCTTTTGCTCTAATCATCTTCAGCATGGCTTTTTCATACCAGTTGTAACTTTCTTTAAGCCTATTGAATGGATTGAAGCCAACAAGGGATTTAAGGTTATCCTGATTTTGCCTGGCTGGTCCTCTAATAATCTCTAAAATCTCATTCTGCAATTTAGTTAGTTCTGATTTTTGTTGCATAAGAAACTCACAAGGCTTTTGTTCAAATAATTGGCAAAATTACATTGGATTTTTTAGTCAATGCTTAACAGATTATTAATAAGTAACTATTTTACTGCTTTGCATTTTATTCGGTATGAATTTTCTTAGATAAATATAGACCTATATGATTAAAATATTAGCTAATAGACTTGGGTTGCACACGCGCGAATTTTATTAAAGAATCTAACGCCAGTTTCCCGAAGCCGAGAATTAAATAAACTTTTGAAGAATCTCTGCCAGTTAATCAAACTATTACGCACTTATTTTCCGACTCGGTCGAGCTTTGTTGACAGTTTTTATAACTGCTATATGCAAACAATCCCAAACCTGAAAGCGCAACAGCCGCGCCAACACCTGCAACGGCCCCCAAGGTTCCAGCGCTTAAAAGTGCAAAAGCCAAAGCAACCGTGATTATCCCTAAAACAGTGATGAAAGCGCCAAGAATTTGCATACTCCCCACAAGATTCATTTCAGAAAAAGATATAGTTTGTAGCTCGTCAGAAACCTCATCAACTCCCAAATTTCTCAAATCGTCAGGTAAATCTTGCCTTTCAATTTTAAATAAAAGCTTAATGGGTGAACGATAAAAAGTGGAGTTTTTTTGTTCGGGATCAAGGGGTTTAAAGGTTAAAGTTAACTCATTATTCTTAATATCTAACTGGATACTAGATTCAGAGTCATTAATCTTATAGCTGTTCGTGCCATTATGAGAGGCAATAGGTTCCAAATCAATCCACTTCCAAAAGCAAGAATCGCTATAGGCTACTTCATAAAATTCAAATCGGTTTGTTTTTGAGTTTATCCCTGCTCGATAATAAGTACTTCGCCCGCATCCAGACATTTCATAATAAAATAACAAAATAATGCTCCAAGTTTTAGTTGGCAAAATTGGCACATCATACACCTTTAATAATTAACTACAACTCAAAATGCTTTATTTATGCTCAAGGTGAACCCGTTATAGGGCTATGTAGAAGTGCTTTATGGGGTAAGAATCGAATGCTTGATGCTATAACCTGTTGATTCCGCCCTTTAGAACATAATAACTCTGGTTAACTGTGTTAAAAGACCTATTAATTAGGAATGGTTCGGATTCAACCAGTAAATCCAACGCTTAATTATAATAATTCAGCGAGATCATAAACCTCATGATCATGCGAATATAAGTTTTTTAATTAGAACTTCTAGGCGTCTGGTGTTTTTATAACGCTTGAGCTGAATTATCTTAATTTAAATTCAAACCACTATACTCAAAAAAAGATAATAAGAAGATTTCCTGGTTTTAAAAAAAACCAGGAAACCTTCATTGCTATTAACCGAAGGTGTAACTTAAGCCGACTGTCAATGCATTGTATGCATAAACAGTTGGTAATCGATCGGGGCCAGCACTGAAGAATCTGGAAGAACCTGTGACATTAGCGTCCACTCCACCTATGTGTGTGTACATTAAATTCACATCAATTTTATCGAAGGTATAACCAAAGCCTACATCAAATTCTGGTCTGATACGCCAAATAGTATCAGAAGCTTCAAATCTTCCACTAGTATCGCCGACGAAGAATTGATTATACTGTTTTGTTCTGGAACGAACATAAGCAGCACCACCCTTACCAATTAAATTCAAACCTCTATAAATATAAAGTTTAGAAGTTAATAACGCATCCACTGCTTGTTGATTA